>NZ_CP172404.1:3307500-3607500 GCF_048213115.1 Niveibacterium terrae
AATCTTGACGACCGGACCTTCGTAGATCTTGCCGACTTCGACTTCCGCAGCGATCTCTTCGATGCGCTTCTTCGCCAGATCAGCCTTCGAGCTGTCGGTCGAGGCGATCGTGACCGTGCCGTCATCCTGGATGTCGATCACGGTGCCGGTCTCTTCGGTCAGCGCACGAATCACCGCGCCGCCCTTGCCGATCACGTCGCGGATCTTCTCCGGGTTGATCTTCATCTGGATCATGCGCGGAGCGAACTCGGACAGCTCGGTGCGGTGCCCCTCGACCGAGGCCTTCATCAGGCCGAGGATGTGCATCCGGCCTTCACGAGCCTGATCCAGAGCCTTCTGCATGATCGCCGGGCTGATCGAGTCGATCTTCAGGTCCATCTGCAGCGCGGTAACGCCCTCTTCGGTACCTGCGACCTTGAAGTCCATGTCGCCGAGGTGGTCTTCGTCGCCGAGGATGTCGGTCAGCACCGCGAAGCGGTTGCCTTCTTTGATCAGGCCCATCGCGATACCCGCGACCGGTGCCTTGAGCGGAACGCCCGCATCCATCAGAGCCAGCGAACCACCGCAGACCGACGCCATCGAGCTCGAACCGTTCGATTCGGTGATCTCGGAGACGAGGCGGACCGTGTAGCCGAAATCGCTGTAGGCCGGCAGAGCGGCGAGCAGAGCACGCTTGGCGAGACGGCCATGACCGACTTCGCGGCGCTTCGGAGCGCCCATGCGGCCGGTTTCACCGGTCGCATACGGAGGCATGTTGTAGTGGAGCATGAAGCGCTCCTTGTACTCGCCAGCGATCGCGTCGATGACCTGTTCGTCGCGCCCGGTACCCAGGGTTGCGATGACCAGGGCCTGGGTTTCGCCGCGGGTGAAGAGCGCGGAACCGTGGGTGCGGGGCAACACGCCGGTGCGGATGCTGATCGGGCGAACGGTGCGCGTATCGCGACCGTCGATACGGGGCTGGCCGCTCAGGATGCGGTTGCGGACGACCGCAGATTCGAGACCAAAGAAGATGTCCTTGATCTCGGTTTCGGTCGGGGCGCCTTGCTCGCCGGTCACCAGAGCCGCAACCAGTTCCTTGCGGATCGCGGACAGACGGTCGTTGCGCTGCAGCTTCGCGGTGATCTGGAAAGCTTCCTCGATCTGGGCACCCGCGATTTCCTTGACCTTGGCGATCAGCGCTTCGTTGGGTTCAGGCGCCTTCCAGTCCCATTCGGGCTTGCCGGCTTCATCCGCCAGTTCGTTGATCGCCTGGATCGCGGTCTGCATCTGCTGGTGGCCGTAGACGACGGCGCCGAGCATCACTTCCTCGGACAGAACATTCGCTTCCGATTCGACCATCATCACGCCGACTTCAGTACCGGCGACGACGAGGTTCAGTTCGCTGGTCTTGAGCTGGGTCGCGGTCGGGTTCAGCAGATACTGGCCGTCCGCATAGCCGACGCGGCAGGCACCGATCGGGCCGTTGAACGGCACGCCGGACAGAGCCAGAGCGGCGGAAGCGCCGATCATCGCCGGAATGTCCGCATCGATCTCGGGATCGAGCGACATCACGGTCACGACGACCTGGATCTCGTTATAGAACCCTTCGGGGAAAAGCGGGCGGATCGGACGATCGATCAGACGCGAGGTCAGCGTTTCCTTTTCGGTCGCGCGGCCTTCGCGCTTGAAGAAGCCACCGGGAATCCGGCCGGCTGCGTAGAACTTCTCGACGTAATCGACGGTCAGCGGGAAGAAGTCCTGACCGGGCTTCGGATCCCGGGCAGCGACGACGGTGGCCAGAACCACGGTGTCGTCCATCGAGACCTTCACGGCGCCATGCGCCTGACGGGCGATCTCGCCGGTTTCCAGAGTGACCGTGTTCGCGCCAAAGGCGAAGCTTTTCTTGGTCGGAGTAGGCAAGGGAAATCCTTTCAGATTGCCGACTGCCACCTCAGCGAGGCAGGCAAGCGGGCGTAGATGGAACAATGCCGGCCAAGCCCATCAGGGCCTGCGCCGGCATTGCGATGCGCGCACTGCATGCGCAGCAACGCACACGAAGGGGTGAGCCTATTACTTGCGCAGACCGAGGCGTTCGATCAGGGCGCGGTAACGGTCGGCGTCACGACCCTTCAGGTAGTCGAGCAGCTTGCGGCGTTGGCTGACCATCTTGAGCAGGCCGCGGCGGGAGTGGTGGTCCTTGACGTGAGCCTTGAAGTGGCCCGTCAGGTCGTTGATACGAGCGGTAAGCAGAGCGACCTGGACTTCCGGAGATCCGGTGTCACCTTGGGCGCGCTGATAGTCGGCGACGATTTGCGCCTTCTGAGCGGTAGCGATTGCCATCTTCTTTATTCCAGTTTCAATTTTCTCGATTGAGTCGCGCATTATAGCGGCGAATTTTCTTGAACATCAAGCATCTGCGCAGATGAAGCGCGCTCGGCGACCAGACGGACCGGAACCAGCGTCCCGTTTGCCTCGCAGCGCCCCAGCCCCAGAAAGCGTTCGCGCCGATAAATCCTCGCTTCACCGGGTTCGAACGCCGGCAGAGTCACAGACTGCCCGTGCGCAAACCGGCGACACTGATCTTCGTCGAGCTCGACGACCGGCAAATGCCCGGCCAGCAGATCCACGGGCTTCAGCGCGGCTTCACGCAGCGCAGAATCACTCTCCAGCGCTTCCAGCCCGACCGCGCCCTCGATCAGGAAGGGGCCGATCCGGGTCCGGCGCAGCGCCGTGATGTGCGCGCCGCAGCCCAGGGCCGCCCCGATATCCTCGGCGAGCGTGCGGATATAGGTTCCCTTGCTGCACGCGACCGCGAGATCGAACTCCTGACCGTCGAGTGCGCCGCGCACGAGCGACAGGATCCTCACCTGACGCGGAGCCCGCACGAGTTCGACTCCGGCCCGCGCATATTCGTAGAGCGGCTTGCCATCGCGCTTCAAGGCCGAGTACATCGGCGGAATCTGCTCGATCTCGCCGAGGAAGCGCGGCAGCACCGCATCGATATTCGCTTCGGTCGGCCGCAGCTCGCTGCGGACGAGGATCTCGCCTTCGGCATCCCCGGTTGTCGTCGTCTCACCGAGGCGAACATGGGCAACATAGGCCTTGTCGGCATCGAGGAGCATCTGGCTGAACTTCGTCGCCTCTCCGAGGCACAGCGGCAGCAGCCCGGAGGCCAGAGGATCCAGAGTGCCGGTATGCCCCCCCTTGGCCGCCCGGTAGGCGCGCCGGACTTTCTGCAGCGCCGTGTTCGACGAGAGGCCCACGGGCTTATCGAGGAGTACGACTCCGTCAATGGTCAGCCAGGACTGCTTGGCCATCAGGCGTCTTTTCCATCTTCATCGGCAGAGAATTCCTGATCGGACTTCACGGCCTTGTCGATCAGCGCAGAAATCTCGGCGCCGTTCTCGATCGAACGGTCATAAACCCAGTGCAGCTCGGGGGTCGTGTGGATACGAACCCGGCGCCCCAACTCGCGACGCAGAAATCCGCTGGCGCGCTTGAGCCCCTCGGCCAGCTCGGGGATCGCGGCATCGCCTTCCAGTGTCGTGAAATAGATCTTCGCATGCGCGTAATCGGGGGTGACCTCGACCGCGGTCAGCGTCACAAAGCCGACCCGGGGATCCTTGACTTCCAGGCGGATCAGCTCGGCGAGCTCCCGGCGGATCTGTTCGGCGACGCGGTCGCCACGGGCAAAGTGCTTGGCCATGATTGTCTCCTGCTCCCAGTCGGGGGCCAAATACGCGACGGGCCCCTACGCGGGGCCCGTCGATCACTGCGCGAAAGGCAGAGTTTTAAAGGCTGCGCGCGATTTCCTGGATTTCATAGACTTCCAGAATATCGCCTTCCTGGATGTCGTTGAAGTTGTGGATCTGCAGACCACATTCGAAGTTGGATTTGACTTCCTTGACGTCATCCTTGAAGCGCTTGAGCGACTCGAGTTCGCCCTGATGGATCACGACATGGTTGCGCAGCACGCGAACCAGCGAATTGCGACGCACGACGCCCTCGAGCACGTAACAGCCCGCGACCGCGCCGACCTTCGAGATCGTGAAGACCTGGCGAATCTCGACGGAACCGGTCACATGTTCGCGCTTCTCCGGAGCCAGCATGCCTGACAGAGCCTGCTTGACCTCATCAACTGCGTCATAGATGACGTTGTAGTAGCGCAGATCGACTTCGAAGGTCTCGGCCGCCTTGCGGGCATTCGCATCGGCACGGGTATTGAAGCCGATGATGACCGCTTTCGACGCAAAGGCGAGGTTGACGTCGCTTTCGCTGATCGCGCCGACCGCGGCGTGGATCACCTGAACGCGAACTTCGTCGGTAGATAGCTTGGTCAGAGCGTGCACCAGAGCTTCCTGGGAACCCTGAACGTCAGCCTTGATGACCAGCGGCAGAGTCTTGACTTCGCCTTCGCCCATCTGTTCGAAGATGTTCTCGAGCTTCGCGGCCTGCTGCTTCGCAAGCTTGACGTCGCGGAACTTGCCCTGACGGAAGAGCGCGATTTCACGCGCCTTGCGCTCGTCAACCAGAACCATCGCCTCGTCGCCGGCAGCCGGAACATCGGAGAGACCGAGGATTTCGACCGGAATCGAAGGACCGGCTTCGTTGATCGGCTTGCCGTTCTCGTCGAGCAGCGCGCGGATCTTGCCGAAGGACGCACCGGCCAGCACCGTGTCGCCGCGATGCAGCGTTCCGGACTGGATCAGCATCGTCGCGACCGGGCCGCGGCCCTTGTCCAGACGCGCTTCAACGATCACGCCCTTGGCCGGCGCATCGACCGGAGCCTTCAACTCGAGGATTTCGGCCTGGAGCAGCACGTTTTCGAGCAGATCGTCGATACCGATACCAGCCTTGGCCGAAACCGGGATGAAGGGCGCATCACCGCCGTACTCTTCCGGCACGACACCTTCAGCGACCAGCTCCTGCTTGACGCGGTCGAGGTTGGCATCCTGTTTGTCGATCTTGTTGATCGCGACGATGATCGGTACGCCTGCGGCTTTCGCGTGGTTGATCGCTTCCTTGGTCTGGGGCATCACGCCGTCATCGGCAGCGACGACCAGGATCACCAAGTCGGTGGACTTAGCGCCACGGGCGCGCATTGCGGTAAAGGCTTCGTGCCCCGGGGTGTCAAGGAAAGTGATGACGCCGCGGTTCGTTTCGACGTGATAGGCGCCGATGTGCTGCGTGATCCCGCCGGCTTCACCGACCGCCACTTTCGAACGTCGGATACGGTCGAGCAGCGAGGTCTTACCGTGGTCGACGTGACCCATCACGGTCACGACCGGCGCGCGCGGAAGCTGTTCTGCATCCTTCTGCTCTTCAGCGAAGTCGAGCAGCGCTTCCGGATCGTCGAGCTTGGCGGCCAGCGCCTTGTGCCCCATCTCTTCGACCAGGATCATCGCGGTCTCTTGATCGAGAACCTGGTTGATCGTGACCATCTGACCGAGCTTCATCAGCTGCTTGATCACTTCAGTCGCCTTGACCGCCATCTTGTGGGCGAGATCGGCGACCGAGATCGTTTCTGGCACATGCACTTCGCGAACGATCGGTTCGGTCGGAGCCTGGAAGGACTGCTGGGAGTCGGTCGCCTGGCGACCGCCGTGACGCGAACCGCCGCGCGGACCACCGCGCCAGTTGTTGGCACCGCCGCCGGTGTCGCCACGGGTCTTGATCTGGCGACGCTTGTTCGCATCGTCAGTCCCCGTCGCGCGCTCACCGCGCTTGACTCCGGGCTTCTTGTCTTCCTTCGCTTCGTTCTTCTGCGGCTTATGCAGAGTCCCGCTCTTGGCCGGCGCAGCGGGTGCTGCAGCCGGACGCGCAGCGGCTTCGGCTTCCAGGCGCAGCTTCTCGGCGGCACGCAAGCGTGCGTCCTCTTCTGCCGCCTTGCGACGCGCTTCGCGCGCCTGCTTCAGGCGCAGCTCTTCAGCCTGGATGCGGGCCAGAGTCGCGGCACGATTGGCATCGCGTTCGCGAGCAGCCAGCTCTTCCGCACTCAGCAGGTCGAGGATCGTGCGCGGAGCGGCCGAATCTTCGCCTTCAGACTTCGCCTCGGCCTTGGGTGCGGATTTCGTCTCATGCTTCGCTTCGTGCTTCGCCTTGGACTTTGCTTCGTGCTTCGCTTCAGCACGGTGCTCGGGCTTCGCTTCAACGACCGGTTCGGGCTTCGCTTCAGCGACGGGCTCGGGCTTGACCTCGACGACAGGCTCGGACTTGGCTTCAATGACAGGCACGGGTTTGGCTTCGACGACAGGCTCGGGCTTGGCTTCGACGACAGGCTCGGGTTCCGGCGCGATTTCGACGACGGGCTCGGGAGCAGCCAGAACCGCTTCGACCGGAGTCTCGACGACGGCTTCAACGGCCTCGGCCGCCTCAAGCTCGAAGCCTTGCACTTCCGCCTCAGCGGCCGCTTCGCGAGCGAGCGCCTCCTGAGAGGCCTCGGAGACCAGCTCGGAAGGATCCCGCTTCACGAAGACCCGCTTTTTGCGCACCTCGACCTGAACCGTTCTCGCTTTGCCGGTCGCATCATTGGGCTTCAGCTTGATTTCAGAGGTCTGTTTGCGTGTCAGTGTGATCTTGGCCTTTGGCCCCGCATCACCATGCGCACGGCGCAGGTATTCGAGCAGACGATTCTTGTCCGTCTCGCTCAATAGGTCGCTCTCTTGCGACTTGCTCACGCCTGCTTTTTGCAATTGCTCAAGCAGGACGGATGCAGGCATCCTCAGTTCGGTGGCGAAGTTCGCCACGCTCATTTCTGCCATACCGACACAACCTCCCGTCTTACTCGAACCAGTGCGCGCGAGCTTTGGTAATCAAATCCTTGGCACGAACTTCGTCGATCTCTGCCATTTCGACCAGTTCGTCGACCGCGAGGTCGGCAAGGTCGTCACGGGTTTTTACACCGGCGTTCGCCAACTTGGCGGCCAGCGTTTTATCCATGCCCTCGAGATCCAGCAGATCTGCTGCTGTATGTTCGAGAGCCTCTTCACTGACGATTGCCTCGGTCAGCAGCACGTTGCGCGCACGAGTGCGCAGCTCGTTGACTGTTTCCTCGTCGAAAGCTTCGATTTCGAGCATTTCGGCGAGAGGAACATAGGCAATCTCTTCCAGCGAGGAAAAACCTTCCTCGATCAGGATATTTGCAACTTCTTCGTCCACATCCAGCCTGGACGTAAACAACGCACGAGTGCGACCGACTTCATTCTCGGCGCGTTCGGCGCTTTGCTCCAGAGTCATCAGGTTGATCTGCCAACCCGTCAGCTCCGAAGCCAGTTTCACGTTCTGACCGCCACGTCCGATCGCCATCGCGAGATTGCTCTCGTCGACAACGACGTCCATCGCATGCGCTTCCTCATCGACGACGATCGAGGAGACATCGGCCGGAGCCAGCGCCTTGATCACGAACTCGGCTGGGTCAGCCGACCACAGCACGATATCGATGTTCTCGCCGCCCAACTCATTGCGCACCGCGGTGACGCGGGAGCCACGCAGACCGACGCAGGTGCCGATCGGATCGATGCGCGGATCATTGCTCTTGACCGCGATCTTCGAACGCATGCCGGGATCGCGTGAGCAGGCCTTGATCTCGAGCATTCCGTCCTCGACTTCGGGGACTTCGAGTTCGAACAGCCGGGTCACGAATTCCGGAGCCGTGCGCGACAGCACCAGCTGAGGACCGCGCGCACCACGATCGATGCGCAGCAGATAAGCCCGGACACGGTCGCCAACGCGCAGGTTTTCCTTCGGAACCATCTGGTCCTTGGGCAGCACGGCTTCCATCCTGCCCACCTCGACGATCGCGTTACCGCGCTCGATCCGCTTGATGTTGCCGGTGACCAGGAATTCCTTGCGCTCAAGGAAGTCATTCAAAATCTGTTCGCGCTCGGCGTCACGGATCTTCTGCAGGATCACCTGCTTGGCCGCCTGGGCGCCAATACGTCCGAAATCGATCGGCTCGAGCGGCTCTTCGACGTACTCGCCGACCTGGATATCCGGGAACTGCTCGCGGGCATCGATCAGGCCGATCTCGGCCTCATCGTTGGTCACCTCGGCATCCAGCAGAACCACCCAGCGACGAAACGCCTCATGGTCACCGCTTTCACGGTCGATCGTGACCCTGACGTCAGAGTCGTCATGTATACGCTTCTTTGTTGCCGAAGCCAGCGCGGACTCGAGCGCCTGGAAGACGATTTCCCGGGACACGTTCTTTTCGCGCGCCAGCGCATCGACAAGCACCAAAACATCACGGCTCATTGCATAAACCCTTTACCGAAGCCTTAGAACTTGGGCACCAAACGGGCCTTGTCGATATCTTCGAAGGCGAATCTCGATTCGCCCACACCCACCTGCAGCACGACGACGTCACCTTCGACGCCCTTCAGCACACCTTTGAAGTTGCGCTGATTGCTCACTGGAACGCGAACCCGCAGCTGGACTTCCTCTCCGACGAAGCGCTCGTAGTGAGCCAGTTTCGTCAGAGGCCGATCCAGACCGGGAGAAGACACCTCAAGGCGGTCGTAGTCGATGTTCTCGACCATGAAGACGCGCGTGAGCTGATTGCTGACCGTGGAGCAATCCTCCACGTCGATTCCGCCTTCTTTGTCGATGAAGACGCGGAGCAGCCGCCCCCGCGTGGACAATTCGATGTCCACGACCTCGTAGCCGAGACCCTCGGCCGTCTGCTCAATCAGTTTGATTAAATCCATGCGCTAGAAACAAAAAATGGGCGCAACGCCCATCTCCACAGTCGTGTTGAAAACTCAAACCGGGTGCCAAACCGGATAAACGGTAAAACTATACCAGAGACACCGGTCGCCGTAAATGCGGTGTGCGGGGTTAGTCACCCCGCACACCCGCGATCATTCCGGGGCTTGCGGCTTGCGCGGCCGGCGGCGGCGACTGGCCTGAGCCTTCTTGTCAGCAGCCCCTTCGGGCTGACTGGATGCCTCGGCTCCGGGCGCCGCGGACTCCGGGCGTCGGCCCTGGCCTTGTCGTCCGCCCTTGCGCTCGGGGCGCGGCGCTCCCTGCGCCCCCTGAGGCCGAGGGCCTGCAGGCCTTGGCTTCCTGGGCTTTCCCTGAGCGGACCTATCCTGCCCAGCCCGGTCCTGCCCCGCCCGGTCCTGCCCCGCCCGGTCCTGCCCCGCCCGGTCCTGCCCCGCCCTGGCTTGAGCAGCCCGATCCTGGCCCGGTCGGCCAGCCCTGCCCTGCCCGGGCTTGCCGCCCGAACGAGGTCCGGCTTTGACTCCACCCCCGCTGCCACGCGAGGCGGCATTCCCTTCGCCGCGCCCGAACGGCCGCTTGCCGCGAGGCGCCGAAGCGCCACGCCCCGACCGCCCGCCCGGAGCCGGCTGAGTCAGAAACACAGCGGAAGAGCGATAGACCGGCGCAACGATGGTCTGTGCCTTGGCCCAAGCTTCGGCATCCTCGGCCTCGGGGTCGATCTCGTCTTCCTCGGTCAGCATATTGCCGAGCGACTCATCCGCTTCCTCGACGACATCCTCGGGAATCGATTCGCTCAGCGCGAGCACATCCGCATCGGCCATCTCGGCCCAGGCACCACGTTTGAGCTGACGCGGCAGATTCACGACGCCGTAGCGAACCCGCATCAGCCGGCTGACCGTCAGCCCGATCGCCTCGAACATCCGCCGCACTTCGCGGTTACGGCCTTCGGACAGCGTCACCCGGTACCAGTGATTGGAGCCTTCGCCGCCACCATCGACGAGCGTATCGAAGCGCGCCTCACCGTCCTCGAGCATGATGCCTTGCTGGAGCTGCTTTTGCTGCTCCTCGGACAGTTCGCCGAGGATGCGCACCGCGTACTCGCGCTCGAGCCCGAAGCGCGGGTGCATCAGCCGATTAGCCAGAGCGCCGTTGTCGGTGAAGAGCAGCAAGCCTGAAGTATTGAAATCCAGACGGCCGATCGCAATCCAGCGCCCCTTGCGCAGGTTCGGCAGACGCTCGAACACACTGGGACGCCCTTCGGGATCGTCGCGACTGACGATCTCACCCTCGGGCTTGTGGTAGATCAGCACGCGAGGCGCGCGATTGGTGAACTTCAGATTGACCAGACGGCCATTGACCTTGACCCGGTCGGTCGGCCCGACTTTCTGGCCGATGTCGGCGGGTTTGCTGTTGACGCTGACCCGGCCGGCGATGATCCACTCTTCGAGTTCGCGGCGCGAGCCGAAGCCGGAGTCGGCCAGCGCCTTCTGCAGGCGGACCGGTTCAAATGCTTCCGCCTTGGTTTCGGTGGCGCGGCCACGACGGGCGGTAGGCGCATCATTGCGCCGCGGCGTGCGCGGCTTACGTTGCGGTGTCGACAAGATCCATTACCTTTTCGATTTCAGCGAGCGGGGGAAGCTCGGTCAGGCTTCGCAACCCCAGTTCATCGAGGAAGCGGCGCGTCGTTGCATAAAGGCCGGGGCGCCCCGGCGTATCGCGGTGGCCGACCACATCGACCCAACCCCGCGACTCAAGCGTTTTCAGTACATTTGGAGACACGGCCACGCCGCGTATTTCTTCAATATCACCCCGCGTGACCGGCTGGCGATAAGCGATGATCGCCAGAGTCTCCAGGACGGCACGCGAATAACGCGGCGGTTTCTGCTCGCGCAGCCGGTCCAGGTAAGGCTGATACTCGGCACGGGTACGAAACCGCCAGCCCGAGGACAGCTGCACCAGCTCGGCGCCGCTATCACTCCAGCGTTCACGCAAGGCATCGAGCAGGCGGCGGATCAGATCCGCCTCAAGGCTGCCATCGAAAACCTTGCGCAGGTCGGCCATCGCGAGCGGCTCGGAAGCGGCCAGCAAGGCGGCTTCCAGCACTCTCAGGGCAAACCCGAAATCGATCGACGAATCGCCGGAATCGGGCGCTCCAGAAAACGGAAGATCCCGAACGGATTCGGCATTATCCGCCAGACCCGCTGAGTCTGACATAAATTGGCTCCAAAGGTGCAAGCTGACTGACTAAAACCATACGTTCCTTGACGAGTTCGAGCACCGCGAGAAAGCTGACGACCAGCACAGGAACTCCGTCTTCGGCATCGAACAGGTCGAGAAAAGGCAGGAAAGCCCCCCCGTCCAGCCGACGCAGAATGCCCGCCATGTGCTCGCGAACCGACAACTCTTCGCGCCCGATCCGGTGGGGCGTCCTCAATTTCGCGCGCCGCACGAGGCCCAGCCAGGCCAGTTGCAGATCGTGCAGGTTCAACTCCGGCAAGCGTTCGACGACCTTCTCGGCGACCCAGACCGAAACCCACTCGTAATCGCGTTCGACCCGGGGCAGAGCATCGAGCCTGGCGCCGGCGAGCTTCATCTGCTCGTATTCGAGCAGACGGCGAACCAGCTCGGCGCGCGGATCCTCCTCTTCGCCGCCTTCGGCCTTCGGCACCGGCAGCAACATCCGCGATTTGATCTCCAGCAGCACCGCGGCCATCAGCAGATAGTCCGCCGCCAGCTCCAGGTCGTGCCGGCGCATCGCCTCGACGTATTCGAGGTACTGGGCGGTCAGAGGCGCCATCGGGATGTCGAGGACGTTGATGTTCGCCTTGCGGATCAGATAGAGCAACAGATCCAGCGGCCCTTCGAACGCATCCAGGATCACCTGCAGCGCATCGGGCGGAATGTACAGATCCTTGGGCAATTCGAACAGCGATTCGCCGTAAATTCTGGCCAGAGCCGGCGCCAGATCCTCGTCGTGCGGACGCAGATCGAGCAAAGCTTCCTCGGCTGCACCCGGCAGAGCGGGCGTATCAGCGGTGCTTCCCACGATGCCTCAGTTGCCGGTCAGCGCCAGAACCCAGGCCTGGAGCGGCGGGATCAGCGGCCAGAGAATGCGGTCCAGAACTCCGCCCCACAACAGCGCGACCAGGATCAGGAAACCGTAACGTTCGATCTGCGCAAACCGCCAGGCCAGAGACCAAGGCAGAAGACCGACCAGGATGCGCCCGCCGTCGAGCGGGGGAACGGGGATCAGATTCAACAACATCAGCGCGAGGTTCACGACGATTCCGGCCTGAGCCATCGCCGCGAACAGCTCGCCGCCATAGCCGCCCAACGCGGTCTGCAGCGTCAGCATCAGCGCCCAGCCGAAAGCCTGGGCGAGGTTCGCCGCGGGGCCGGCGGCGGCGACCCAGATCATGTCGCGCTTGGGGTGATTGAGCCGGGCGAAATCGACCGGCACCGGCTTGGCCCAACCGAAAGGCGGGAAATGCACGCCCGAGAGCTGGCCGGCCAGCACGATCAGCGCCGGAACAAGAACGGTGCCGACCGGATCGATATGGCGCAGCGGATTGAGGCTGATTCGCCCGGCCAGCGCCGCGGTCGGATCGCCGAGACGGCTGGCCGCATAGCCGTGGGCAGCTTCATGCAGCGTGATCGCCAGCAGGACGGGCACAGCCCAGATCAGGAAGACGAGAATGAGGGCGGTCATGGGCCGGGATCAAAAATTCGAGTGTAACAGGCACTCAGTCCAGGCCCAGGGGCGCGAGATCCCCCAGACCGGCCCGGATCAGCTCGGGAGCGCCTCCGGTCAGATCGACGACGGTCGTCGCCTCGGGCCCGCAGCCGCCCGCCTCGATGACCAGATCGACCTGCTTTTCGAGCCGGGAACGGATCTCGTCGGCATCGGTCAGCGGATGCTCCTCGCCGGGCAGCAGCAGCGTCGAGCTGAGCAAAGGCTCGTCGAGTTCGGCGAGCAGCGCGGCAACCACGGGGTGAGAGGGCACGCGGACGCCTATCGTCTTGCGCTTCGGGTGCAGCACCCGCCGCGGCAGCTCTTTCGTGCCGTCGAGGATGAAGGTATAGGGGCCGGGAGTGACCGCCTTGATCAGCCGGTACTGGGCATTGTCGACGCGCGCATAGTGCGCGATCTCGGAGAGGTCGCGAACCATCAGGGTCAGATGGTGGCGTTCATCGACACCACGGATATGGCGGATCCGGTTGATCAGTTCGGAATGGCCGGTGCGCCCCGCCAATGCGTAAGCCGAATCGGTCGGAAAAACGACCAGCCCGCCGGCACGGATGATCTCGGCCGCCTGGCGGATCAGCCTGGGCTGGGGGTTTTCGGGAAACAGCGAGAAGAACTGGGCCACGGCTTGTGTCCGGAGTCAAAAGCTCGATTTTAGGACTCGGCGACGCGCCTGTCTCGCCTCAGTGCTAGAAGCGCGACCAGACCGGCAACAGATCCTCGGGCAGGCGCTCGGCGCGTCCGATATCGACGACGCTCTCGCCGGGGCCGTGAAAATCCGAAGCGCGCGAAGCGAGGAAGCCGAAGCGCCGCGCGATGCGCGCATATTCGAGTGTCGCGTCGTGGCTGTGCGAACCCGAAACCACCTCAATCGCCTCGCCGCCCAGATCGCGAAAGCGGGTGAAGAGCTTCTCCATCTCGGCGCGGGAGAGCCGGTAACGACCAGGGTGGGCGATCACGGCAAGTCCTCCGGCCGCATGGATCCAGCCAAGCGCATCGGCGAGCGAGGCCCACTCGTGTTCGACGAAGCCGGGCTTGCCGCGCACCAGATAGTGATCGAACACGCCCTTGACATCGCGGGCGGCGCCGACCTCGACCAGATAGCGCGCGAAGTGGGAGCGGCTCACCAGCGCCGGATTGCCGACATACTTCAGAGCACCGGCATGAGCGTTAGCGATCCCCGCCGCCGCCAACGCCTCGCCCATCTCGACCGCCCGCGAATCGCGCCCGGCGCGCACCGCGGCCAGGCCGGCGAGCAGTTTGGGCGAATCAGCGGCAAGGTTCAGGCCGACGATATGGACGGTCTGATCGCCCCAGGACACCGAGATCTCGACGCCGTTGATGAAGCGTATCCCATGATTGTGGGCCGCTGCCGCCGCCTCGCCGAGCCCCGAGAGCTCATCGTGGTCGGTCAACGCGAGCATCTCGACTCCGTTCGCAACGGCGCGGGCGACCACTTCGGACGGCGAGAGCAGACCGTCGGAGATCGTCGAATGGCAATGAAGGTCGGCATTGAGCGGGTGCATGACGACAGTGTAACCGGCAAAAGTCGAATAAGGCGTATATGTAAAGCCTGCTTGCCGCCCTGATGGGCTTACGGTAGAGTCCGCGACGTCGTTCGGGAGAGCGTCTGCCCCAGGCAGACCGCCGAAGGCGTAACCCCGGAACCGCTCAGGCCAAAGGACCGACGACCGCCACCGCGCACTGCGCGCCGTGGAAAATCTGGAGAGTTGATGCGTTTCGCGAGAAGCCATCCACCGAAGGGGCAGCATGCCGCCGGCATGTAATCTCTCAGGTACCAAGGACAGATGGGGCCAGCAGCGCTAGAGGCGCGGCTGGCCCTTTTTCGTTCCCGCACTATGCGCGGGTTGAATCTGAACCTTTACCGGGAGCTCTCTCTTGGGCAAACAGACACCGCTTTACGAACAACATGTCGCCGCCGGCGCGAAGATCGTCGACTTCGCCGGCTGGGACATGCCCATCCACTACGGTTCCCAGCTCGATGAGCACCATCAGGTGCGCCGCGACGCGGGCATGTTCGACGTCTCGCACATGCTCCCGGTCGATGTCTCGGGCGCCGGCTCCCAGAGCTTTCTCGCCCATCTGCTCGCCAACGACATCGGCCGCCTCAGCGTGCCGGGCAAGGCCCTGTATTCCTGCATGCTCCAGGAAGACGGCGGCGTCGTCGACGACCTGATCACCTATTTCTTCGCCCCCGACGACTACCGCATCGTCGTCAATGCCGGCACCGCGGACAAGGACATCGCCTGGATGCGCACTCAGGCCGCGAATACCGGCGCCAACGTGACGATCTCGCCCCGTCGCGACCTCGCGATGATCGCGGTTCAGGGTCCGAACGCGCGTGCCCGCACCTGGGCCGCGCTGCCCGGCTCGCAGGCCGCCAGCGAAGAACTCAAGCCCTTCCAGGCCGCGAGGTGGCAGGATCTGATGATCTGCCGGACCGGCTATACAGGTGAAGATGGTTTCGAGCTGATCGTCCCGGCGAGCCGCGCAGTCGAAATCTGGCAGGCGCTGGCCGCGGCCGGCGTCAAACCGGTGGGCCTGGGCGCCCGCGACACGCTTCGCCTCGAAGCGGGCATGAACCTCTATGGCTCGGACATGGACGAGAGCAAAAACCCGCTCGAATCGGGTCTGGCCTGGACCGTCAGCTTCAATGACGGCCGCGACTTCGTCGGCCGCGCCGCGCTCGAAGCCTGGGATGGCTCCCGCCAGCTGGTCGGCCTGAAGCTCATCGATCGCGGCGTGCTGCGCAGCCATATGAGAGTCATCACCGCGCATGGCGAGGGCGAGACGACCAGCGGCTCCTTCGCGCCGACACTCAACGCTTCGATCGCTTTCGCGCGGATTCCCGCGGGCGTCGCGCCCGGCGACACGGTCGAAGTCGAAATCCGTGGCAAGCTGCTGCCCGCACGCGTCGGCAAGCTCGCTTTCGCGCGCAACGGCAAAGCCCTTGCCTGACTCCCCCTTTCTGACAAAAACCCGGAGAACCTCCTGATGAGCAGCCCCAGCAATCTGCGTTACACCGAATCCCACGAGTGGGCCCGCCTGGATCCTGACGGCACGGTCACGATCGGCATCACCGACCACGCGCAGAGCGCGCTCGGCGACGTCGTCTTCGTCGAGCTGCCCGAAGTCGGCCGCAGCCTCGCCGCAGCCGAGAGCTGCGCCGTCGTCGAATCGGTCAAGGCCGCTTCCGACATCTACGCACCGATCGCCGGCGAAGTGGTCGCGACGAACGCCGAAGTCGTCGACGCGCCCGAGAGCATCAACGCCGACGCCTATGCGGCCTGGCTGTTCAAGCTCAAGCCGGCCAACGGCGAAGACATCGTGAAGCTGCTCGACGCGGCCGCCTACGACAAGATCGCCGACTGAGCGGCATCGAGGACAAGTGCGCCGCGCGCCCGACCCGTCGGCGCGCGGCGCACTGCATCCGGACAGAATCGACCATGCAAAAGATCCCGCTTTCCGCGCTCGAACAGCGCGATGAATTCATAGCCCGCCATCTCGGCTCGAACGCCACCGAGACCGCCACGATGTGCAAAGCCATCGGCGCCGCCTCGCTCGACGCGCTGATCGACCAGACCGTGCCGGCCGGCATCCGCCTCGCCGCCCCGCTCGCTCTGGCCGAGCCGGTCCCCGAACACGAAGCGCTCGCCCGCCTCAAAGCGATCGCCGGCAAGAACCAGCTCAAGCGCTCGCTGATCGGCCTGGGCTATTACGACACGCTGCTGCCCCGCGTCATCCTGCGCAACGTGCTCGAAAACCCGGGCTGGTACACCGCCTACACGCCTTATCAGGCCGAAGTTTCCCAAGGCCGGCTCGAAGCGCTGCTGAACTGGCAGCAGATGGTGATCGATCTGACCGGACTGCCGCTTGCCAACGCATCCTTGCTCGACGAGGCGACCGCCGCCGCCGAAGCGATGGCGATGGCCAGGCGCGCCTCGAAAGCGAAGTCGAACACTTTCTTCGTCGACAACGCCGCCTTCCCGCAGACCATTGATGTCGTGAAGACCCGCGCCAAGTACCTGGGTCTCGACCTCGTGTTCGGAGCCGCTCAGGACGCCGACCAGCACGATGTCTTCGGCGCGCTGCTCCAGTACCCGGACAAGCACGGCGAAGTGCGCGATCTCTCCGCGACGATTTCCGCGTTGCGCGCGAAGGGCGCAATCGTCGCCGTCGCCTCCGACCTGATGGCCCTCGTGCTACTCAAGTCGCCCGGCGCAATGGGTGCGGACATCGCACTCGGCTCCGCGCAGCGTTTTGGCGTGCCGATGGGCTTCGGCGGCCCGCACGCAGCCTTCTTCGCGACCCGCGATGAGCACAAGCGCGCGGTGCCCGGCCGTATCATCGGCGTGTCGATCGACGCGCGCGGCAACAAGGCGCTGCGCATGGCGCTGCAGACCCGCGAACAGCACATCCGCCGCGAGAAGGCCAACTCCAACCTCTGCACCTCTCAGGTGCTGCTCGCCAACATGGCCGGCATGTACGCGGTCTGGCACGGCCCCGAAGGGCTCAGGACGATCGCGACGCGGATCCACCGTTTCACCTCGATCTTCGCGCAGGCCCTGAAGGACGCGGGCTACGCTCTGAAAACCGGGACTTTCTTTGACACGCTGGACATCGCGACCGCCGACAAGACCGCAGTGATCCATCGGGCGGCGCTCGCGGCCGGCTACAACCTGCGCCATGTCTCGGCGGATGTTCTGGGTGTGTCCTTCGATGAGAAGACGACGCGCGAAGACCTGCAGGCGCTGCTCGCGCTCTTCGGCACTAACGCCGACCTCGCCGCGCTCGACGAAACCGCGCCGACGCTGCCCGACGCGCTGCTGCGGCGCGATGCGATCCTGACCCACCCGGTTTTCCATCGCTACCACACCGAGCACGAGATGCTGCGCTATCTGAAGAGGCTGCAGAACCGCGACCTCGCGCTCGACCACTCGATGATCTCGCTGGGTTCCTGCACGATGAAGCTCAACGCGACCAGCGAGATGATCCCGATCACCTGGCCCGAGTTCGGCGACATCCACCCCTTCGTGCCCCGCGAGCAGGCAGCCGGCTACCTCGAGATGATCGAAGGGCTCTCCGACTACCTGAAGGTCGTGACCGGCTTCCCGGCGATCTGCATGCAGCCGAACTCCGGCGCCCAGGGTGAATATACCGGCCTCGTCGCGATCCGCCGCTACCACGAAGCGCAGGGCCAGGCCCACCGCGATGTCTGCCTGATCCCGAAATCCGCGCACGGCACAAACCCGGCCAGCGCCCACCTGTGCGGACTCGAAGTCGTCGTCGTCGACTGCGACGAGATGGGCAACATCGCGATCGACGATCTCAAAGCGAAGGCCGAGCAGTACCGCGACCGGCTCGCCGCACTGATGATCACCTACCCGTCGACGCACGGCGTGTTCGAGGAAGCGGTCAGCGAGATCTGCGCGATCGTCCATGCCAACGGCGGCCAGGTCTATATGGACGGCGCGAACATGAACGCCCAGGTCGGCCTGACTTCGCCGGCCACGATCGGCGCCGACGTCTGCCACCTGAACCTGCACAAGACCTTTTGCGTTCCGCACGGCGGCGGCGGCCCCGGCATGGGGCCGATCGCGCTCGCCGCGCACATGGCGCCCTACGCGGCCGACCATGCGGTCGCGCCAACCGGTCCGCAGACCCGTGTCAATGCCGGCCAGGGCGCGACAACCGCCGCGCCTTTCGGCTCCGCGTCCATCCTGCCGATCTCGTGGATGTACATCACGATGATGGGGGCCAAGGGCCTGAAGAGCGCGACCGAGATCGCGATCCTCAACGCGAACTATGTCGCGTCCGGGCTGGCCGCCGATTTCCCGATCCTCTACCGGGGCAGCCACGACCGGGTCGCGCACGAGGCCATCTTCGACATCCGTCCGATCAAGGCCGCCAGCGGCATCACCGAGACCGACATCGCGAAGCGGCTGATGGACTACGGCTTCCACGCGCCAACGATCTCCTTCCCGGTCGCCGGGACGATCATGGTCGAACCGACCGAGTCGGAGTCGAAGGCCGAACTCGACCGCTTCATCGCCGCGATGCGCGCGATCCGCGCCGAGATCCGCAAGGTCGAGGCAGGAGAATGGAGCGCCGACGCGAATCCGCTCAAGGGCGCGCCGCACACCCAGGCCGACCTGGTCGGCGAATGGAACCGACCTTACTCGCGCGAAGAGGCGGTCTTCCCGCTGCCTTACGTCGCCGCGAACAAGTTCTGGCCCAGCGTGAACCGGATCGACGACGTCTATGGCGACCGTCACCTGTTCTGCTCCTGCGCGCCGGTCGAGGATTACGAAGCGTAAAGGCGGGCTTCCCCGCCGGACAGCGAAAGGGCCGCCCATCGGGCGGCCCTTTGTTCTTTCAAGCCGGCAAGATGGCTGCCCGCTTCGTTCAGGCCGGCGCGGAGCCGGCGGCATCCGCGCCGGCCTCGCCCCCCTGCTCAGCGGTCCGGAGAGCCCGGCGGGGAATCCGGTCTTCGTCGAGCAGACGAGCGATCCGGGCAAAGACTTCCTCGCGGGAGAAGGGTTTCTTCATGAAGTCGTCGGCGCCGATGCGGCTACCGAAGAACTGCTCGGTGGCCTGTTCGTTGCCGCTCATCATGATGACCGGAATTCCGCGCAGCTCGGGATCGCGGCGCAGCGTACGCAGCGCGGCAAAGCCGTTCATTCCGGGCAGCACGATGTCGAGGAAGATCAGCTCGGGTTTCTCGCGCCGCGCGACCGCAATCCCGCTTTCGGCATCGAGAGCCTCGAAGGTCTTGAAGCCGGCCGTACGCAGGAATTTTCTCAATGCGGCGATGATCGTCGGCGAATCGTCGATGATCAGAACCCGGGTTCCCGCCCGCGCATCGACGCGCTCTTGTCTGCGTCTATCGGCCCGGACGGGCTCTTCCCCCTTCTGATCCCCGGCAGGCTCCGTCGGGGGAGGCCCGGACTTGCCGAGCAGTCTGTTCAAACGACCGATGATGCCCATGATGTACACCGCTTCCTTGTTCCGAGCGGCGCCAGAATCGCGCCGCGATGACAAAAGAGTACTCCCGGAATGCGGACTTGCCCATATAGCATTAAAAACCGGCTTCGAAAACGACGGGCGGAAAACGGCGCGATTCAGGGCGCGGGATTGGGGATGCGTTGGTGAATCGCTTCGATGCCAGCGACGAGCTCAGCCGACAGCGCGAGGTCGGCGCTGGCGAGGTTGCTTTCGAGCTGCTCCAGCGTCGTCGCGCCGATGATATTGCTGGTCACGAAGTCGCGCGACGTGACAAAAGCGAGCGCCATCTGCGCGGGATCCAGGCCGTGGCGGCGCGCGAGATCGACATAGGCGGCGACCGCCCGGCCGGTGTTCTCGCTGCTGTATCGCTGGAAGCGCTCGAACAGGCTGAGCCTGGCCCCGGCGGGACGGGCTCCGTCGAGATACTTGCCGCTCAGCACGCCAAAGCCCAACGGCGAATAGGCGAGCAGGCCCGCCTCTTCGCGCAGCGCGATCTCGGAGAGGCCGATCTCGAAAGTGCGGTTCAACAGGCTGTAGGGATTCTGGATGCTCGCGACGCGGGGCAGGCCGCGTGTCTCGGCCAGGTTCAGATAGCGCGAGAGCCCCCACGGTGTCTCGTTCGAGACGCCGACATGGCGCACCTTCCCGGCCTTGACGAAGTCGGCGAGCACGGCCAGCGTTTCCTCGATCGGCGTCGTGTCCTCGCCTTTGACGTGCTGGTAGCCAAGCTGCCCAAAGGTGTTGGTGCTGCGGTCGGGCCAGTGCAGCTGGTAGAGGTCCAGGTAGTCGGTGTTCAGACGGCGCAGGCTGGCGTCGAGCGCGGCCTCCAGATTCGCGCGATCGAGCGGATTGACGCCGCCGCGGATATGCCGAGGATTGTGCGGCTTCCGGACGGGACCGACGACCTTGCTGGCAAGGATGATCCGGTCCCGCTTTCCCGATTTCGCAAGCCAGGTTCCGAGATAACGCTCGGTCAGGCCTTGGGTTTCGGGCCGCGGAGGCACCGGGTACATCTCAGCGGTATCGATGAAATTGACGCCGGCGGCCAACGCACAGTCGATCTGGGCGTGCGCATCAGCCTCGGTGTTCTGTTCCCCCCAGGTCATCGTACCCAGGCAGATCGCGCTGACTTCGAGGCCAGTGCGGCCCAACGGACGGTATTGCATGCTCTTCCCTCGTTCTTTCAGTGGCGGACGGCCAAGCCCTTGTTGCGACGCCAGCGCCGTGCGGGAGTTCCCCGGGCAAAAAAAAACGCCGGTCGAAACCGGCGTCTTTGGCAAGTCAGGTTCGCTCAGCTGAGCTTGCCGTGACAGTGCTTGTACTTCTTGCCCGAACCGCAGGGGCAAGGATCGTTGCGGCCGACCTTGAGTCCGGCATGCGCCGGAAGGGCCTTGCCATCCTCGGCTTTGCTCGCCAGCGCTTCGTCGTAGTCGGCGTGATGGTACTGGACGTTGTCGACTTCGGGCTGTTCGACCTCTTCGAGCTGTTCCTCGGAGCGGATCCTGACCGTCAGCAGCAGGCGGGTCACTTCGACGCGGACGACGTTGAGCAGGCCTTCGAACAGCTCGAACGCTTCGCGCTTGTATTCCTGCTTCGGGTTCTTCTGAGCATAGCCGCGCAGGTGTATGCCCTGGCGCAGGTGATCCAGTGCGGCAAGGTGTTCGCGCCAGTGAGTGTCCAGGCTGTTGAGCATCACGTTGCGCTCGAAACCCTGCCAAGCTTCCAGATTGACCTGCGCGACCTTGTCCGCGTAGTTCTTTTCGGCAACCTCGATGACCTTGTGGAGCAGATCGATGTCAGACAGGTTCTGATCATCGTGGCTCCACTGCGCGACCGGAACTTCGAGCTGGTACTCGGACGCGAGCGCCTTCTCGAAACCGGGCAGATCCCACTGTTCCTCGACCGAATCGGCCGGAACGTAGGTGCGGAACAGGTCGTGCAGCACGCCCTGGCGCATCGCGGTGATCGTCTCGCTGATGTCGGCGGCGGTCAGCAGCTCGTCGCGCTGAGAGTAGATGACCTTGCGCTGATCGCTGGCGACGTCGTCGTATTCGAGCAGTTGCTTGCGGATGTCGAAGTTGCGCTGCTCGACCTTGCGCTGCGCCGATTCGAGCGAGCGGGTCACGAGGCTATGCTCGATCGCCTCGCCTTCGGGCATTTTGAGCCTGACCATGATCGCGTTCAGGCGCTCGCCGGCGAAGATCTTCATCAGCGGATCTTCGAGCGACAGGTAGAAGCGCGAAGCACCCGGATCGCCCTGACGACCGGAACGGCCGCGCAGCTGGTTGTCGATGCGGCGGGATTCATGGCGCTCGGTGCCGATGATCTTCAGACCTCCGGCCGCGAGGACCTGGTCGTGCAGCCCCTGCCACTCGGCGCGCAGCTTGTCGATCTGCGCCTTCTTTTCATCTTCCGGGATCTCGGCGTTCTCATTGAGAAGCGCGATCTGCCTGTCGACGTTGCCCCCCAGCACGATGTCAGTACCACGGCCGGCCATGTTGGTTGCGATCGTGATCACACCGGGACGACCCGCCTCGACGATGATCTGGGCTTCGCGTTCGTGCTGCTTCGCGTTCAGAACCTGGTGAGGCAGTTTTTGCTCGTCGAGCAACTGGGACAGCAGCTCGGAATTCTCGATCGACGTCGTACCGACCAGAACCGGCTGACCGCGATGGTGGCAATCCTTGATGTCGGCGATGATCGCGGCGTGCTTCTCGGCTGCGGTCCGATAGACGAGGTCGTTCGCATCCTTGCGAACCATCGGCCGGTTGGTCGGAATCACGACCGTTTCGAGACCGTAGATCTGATGGAACTCGTAGGCTTCGGTGTCGGCGGTACCGGTCATGCCGGAGAGCTTGCCGTACATCCGGAAGTAATTCTGGAAGGTGATCGACGCCAGCGTCTGGTTCTCGGCGTTGATCTGCACGCCTTCCTTCGCTTCGACGGCCTGGTGCAAGCCTTCGGACCAGCGGCGCCCCGCCATCAGGCGGCCGGTGAACTCGTCGACGATGACGATTTCGCCATCCTGGACCACATAGTGCTGGTCGCGGTGATAGAGCGCATGGGCGCGCAGGGCCGCGTACAGGTGGTGGATCAGCAGGATGTTGGCCGGATCGTAGAGGCTGGTGCCTTCGGCGAGCAGGCCCGCTTTGGCGAGCAGGTTTTCGGCCGCTTCGTAGCCCTGCTCGGTCAGCAGAACCTGGTGGGCCTTCAGATCGACCGTGTAGTCGCCGGGAACCGTGACGTTCTCGTCCTCGCCTTCCTGCTTCTTCAGCAGCGGCGCGACCGCATTCATCCTCTGGTAGAGCTCGGTGTGGTCCTCGGCCTGACCGGAGATGATCAGCGGCGTGCGCGCCTCATCGATCAGGATCGAGTCGACTTCGTCGACGACCGCATAGGCGAGGCCGCGCTGAACGCGATCCTCGACCGAATAGACCATGTTGTCGCGCAGGTAGTCGAAGCCGAACTCGTTGTTCGTGCCGTAGGTAATGTCCGACGCATAGGCGGCGCGCTTTTCCTCGTGGCTCATCTGCGACAGATTGCAGCCGCAGGTCATGCCCAGGAAGCGGAAGATCCGCCCCATCCAGTCCGAGTCGCGGCTGGCGAGGTAGTCGTTGACGGTGACGACGTGGACGCCCTTCCCGGCGAGCGCGTTCAGGTAGGCAGCCAGGGTCGCGACCAGGGTCTTGCCTTCGCCGGTGCGCATTTCGGCGATCTTGCCGTAGTGCAGTACCATGCCCCCGATCAGCTGAACATCGAAGTGGCGCATGCCGTGGACACGCTTGCCCGCTTCGCGGACAACAGCGAACGCTTCGGGCAGGATCTTGTCCAGAGACTCACCTCCCGCGACGCGCTGCTTGAATTCCTCGGTCTTGGCGCGCAACTGCTCATCCGACAACGCCGAGATCGCAGGCTCGAGCGCGTTGATCGCGCGCACAGTCTGCATGTATTGGCGAACAAGCCGCTCGTTGCGGCTACCGAATATCTTCTTGAGAAGGCCTGCGATCATGTCGAAAAAGGGTTCAGGCGGCAAAGTGGAAAGTGTAGCATGGGCGCACCCTGCTTCCCGGCCGAAGGGCAACAGAGCGCTCACTCGACCGCTTGCCGCATTCGTCGGGGGCAGCTCCCCGCTCGCCCGCCTCCAGGACCGGGCGGCCCTGCTGGGCCAGATCCAGCACGCGCTGGATCTGCTGCTTCCGGACTACATGGCCGGCGCGGTCCAGGTCGCCAACTGCGAGAACCATGTCCTGGCGCTCCACGTCAGCGGTGCTGCCGTGGCGGCCCGATTGAAGATGCTGCTGCCCCGCCTGCGCGAAGGCTTGTGGACTCAGGGCCACGCCATCGAGGAGATCCGGGTCAGGATCAGGCCCCCCAAAACCGAGCTTCGCCACCACGAGGTCGAAACGCGGACTCTGAGCGGCTCGACTCTGGAGCAGCTGGAAAAGCTGCGCGAGAGCCTTCCCGAGCGCTCGCCTTTGGCCGGCCCGCTCGCTCACCTGATCGCCGAGGCGATCCGCCGCGATTGAACGCCACAGCGAAGAACAAGAGATTCACCGCGGGTTCGTGTGGTTCGCGGCGAGGCCTTTCAGAGGATCGGCAGCAGGATACGTTCGGCAACCAGAAGGCCGAAGAAGACCAGCGCGACGACCAAAGCGAAGCGCAGCAACCGTTTCGCGAGCACGAAGTAGCGGGGATTGCCGGTAAAGAGCCAGGCTGCGGCCAGAGCGATGACTCCGCTCGCGATCAGCAGCGCGACGGCGCGAAAGACGAACATCTCAGGCCGTCTGCAGTTCGAGCGCCCGCAAGAGCGGGGCGGGCACCGCCCTGTCGTCGGCGAAGCTGACGATCGCGTAGGCGCTCTCGTCAGAGAGCAGCGCGCGCAGAACCTGGTTGTTCAGCGCGTGGCCGGACTTGTTCGCGCGATAGGCGGCAAGCAGAGGATGGCCGGCCAGATAGAGATCGCCAATCGCGTCGAGCACCTTGTGTTTGACGAACTCGTCCGCATAACGCAGGCCGTCGGCATTGAGCACCCGGTACTCGTCCATCACGATCGCGTTATCGAGGCTGCCCCCGCGCGCGAGCCCGTTATCCCGCATGTACTCGACTTCGTGCATGAAGCCAAAAGTACGCGCCCGGGAGACTTCGCGGACATAGCTCTGTTTCGCGAAGTCTATCGTCACTTCGGTGCCGCTGCGATCGATCGCCGGATGATTGAAGTGGATCGCAAAGTTCAGCAAAAAGCCTTCAAAAGGCTCCAACCTCGCCCATTTATCCCCTTCAACGACCTCAACCGGCTTCAATACCTTCACGAACTTGCGCGCCGTCTTCTGCTCTTCGAGACCGACCGAGTGGATCAGGAACACGAAGGGCGCGGCCGAACCGTCGAGAATCGGGATTTCCGGCCCATCGATATCGACGTAGGCGTTATCGACGCCGAGGCCAGAGAACGCCGACATCAGGTGTTCGACGGTGCCGACCTTCGCCGGTCCGTTCTGCAGGCCCGAGCACAACCGGGTATCGACGACCGAATAGGGATCGGCCGGCAGCTCGACGACGGGATCGAGATCGACGCGACGGAACACGATCCCGGTGTCCGGCGCAGCCGGGCGCAGCGTCAGCGTCACCTTGATACCGCTGTGCAGCCCCACTCCCGTCGTCGTGACCACCGCTTTCAGAGTCCGTTGCTCGAGCATCCCCACCCCTAAGTTCATGATTCGCCGGAAATTCTAGCATGGCGAATCGAACGACCGGATTGCCTCTGTCTATCCAGCCCATAGCCCCGACGCCGCCCGCACCCAAGCCCAGAAACAGAAACGCCCCGGCGAGCCGGGGCGTTCCGAACAGGAGGCGATACGATTCAGTCGGCTTGCTTGCGCAGGAAAGCCGGGATGTCCAGCGTCCCGAAACCGTTTGCGCTCATCGCCTCGACCGTGGAGCGACGATGGGGGCGACGGATCACCGCCGGCTGCTCGAGGTCTGAGTAATCGACTTCGATGCCGACGTTGTCGGTACCGGTGCGGATTACCTGCATCGGCGTCTTCTGCGCAACGGCAGCCTTCGTGACGCCGAGGCCGGTGGCGACGACGGTGACACGGATCCGGTCCTCCATCGACTCTTCGAACACGGTGCCGTAGATGACGAAAGCGTCCTGGTGGGCGAAGGCGCGAACGGTGTTCACCGCCTCACGAACTTCGCTCATCTTCAGCGAACGCGAGGCCGAGATGTTGATCAGCACGCCGCGGGCACCGGACAGCTCGACCCCTTCGAGAAGCGGGCAGCAGGCGGCTTGTTCGGCGGCGATGCGCGCACGATCGAGCCCCGCCGCTTCAGCCGAGCCCATCATCGCGCGGCCCATCTCGGCCATCACGGTGCGCACGTCCTGGAAGTCGACGTTGACGAGACCGGGCAGGTTGATGATCTCGGCGATGCCGCCGACCGCGTTGCGCAGCACGTTGTCGGCCGACTGGAAGCACTCTTCGACCGAAGCGTCCTCGCCATAGACCTCCATCAGCTTCTCGTTGAGCACGACGATCAGCGAGTCGACGTTTTTCGCGAGCTCTTCGATGCCGCTGTCGGCGACGCGATGGCGGTTCTCAAAATCGAAGGGCTTGGTCACGACCGCGACGGTCAGGATGCCTTTTTCGCGGGCCACTTCAGCGACCACGGGCGCGGCTCCGGTTCCGGTGCCGCCGCCCATTCCGGCCGTGATGAAAACCATATGGGCGCCTTCCAGCGCCTCGGCGATCCGGTCGCGCGCATCGAGCGCCGCGGCGCGTCCGGCTTCCGGCTTGGCGCCGGCCCCCAGACCGCTGTCGCCGAGCTGAATCTTGCTCGGCGCCGAGCTGCGCAGCAATGCCTGCGCGTCGGTATTGGCACATACGAATTCGACGCCCTTGACCCCTTCACGGATCATGTGATCGACCGCATTGCCCCCAGCCCCGCCGACACCGACCACTTTGATCAGCGTGCCAGCCGGTTCCTTTTCCTTGATCTCGAACATTGTCTGTATCGCTCCTGTTCAACCCGGTGCCAGGTGTCCTGTTCGACGACCCGCCTAAATATAGGGCGCACCCGGTAGTGTACAACTAAATCTAGAATTCATGCCACTGGCAAGTTTCACACTGCAAACAAGCCCGTAGCCCCCTTAAAAGTTCCGCGCCAACCATGCCATGACGCGTTGAAACGAATGCTTGACCGAACGGGTATCCCTGACCTGAAGCCCCCGTCGGCGCTGTGCCGCTCCTTCAAAAAGCAGACCCATACCGTTCGCATACTGCGGATGACAGACCATATCCGCCAGACTGCCCTGGTAGTGCGGAATACCGATACGCACCGGGGCATGGAAAATCTCTTCACCGAGTTCAACGACTCCGGCCAGAACCGCCGATCCTCCGGTCAGCACCAGGCCGGACGACAGCAATTCCTCGTAACCGCTGCGGCGCAGCTCGGCCTGGACGAGTTCGAAGAGCTCGGAGACGCGCGGTTCGATCACGTCGGCGAGCGCCTGACGCGAGAGCTTGCGCGCGGCACGCTCACCGATGCTGGGCACCTCGATCATCGTTTCCGGATCGACCAGCGCCGGCATCGCGACGCCGTAGCGGATCTTGATCTCCTCGGCCTCGGCGGTCGGAGTGCGCAGCGCCATTGCGATGTCGTTGGTGATCTGATCTCCGGCGACCGGAATCACCGCCGTATGGCGAATCGCGCCCTGGGTGAAGACCGCGATGTCGGTCGTCCCGCCGCCGATATCGACGAGGCAGACGCCCAGTTCTTTCTCGTCCTCCGACAGCGTCGCAAAACTCGACGCGAGCGGCTGCAGCACGAGATCGACGACTTCGAGCCCGCAACGGCGCACGCACTTGACCAGGTTCTGTGCGGCCGACTCGGCTCCGGTGATGATGTGCACCTTCACTTCGAGCTTGACCCCGCTCATCCCGATCGGCTCGCGGACTCCGTCCTGGCCGTCGATGATGAATTCCTGGGTCAGGATGTGCAGGATCTGCTGGTCGGCGGGAATGGGCATCGCCCGCGCGACTTCGATGACCCGCTCGACATCGAGCGGAGTCACTTCCTTGTCCTTGATCGCGACCATTCCGTTGCTGTTGAAGCTGCGGATATGGCTACCGGCGATCCCGGTATACACATCGTGAATCTTGCAGTTGGCCATCAGTTCGACCTCCTGCACGACCCGCGAGATCGCATCGACGGTCGCGTCGATATTGACGACGACGCCTTTGCGCAGACCGCTGGAAGGCTGGGATGCAGCGCCCAGCACTTCGAGTTGCCCGTCGGGTTTGAGTTCGGCCACCAGACAGGTCACCTTCGAGGTGCCGATGTCCAGACCGACGATCAGATCCTTGTATTCCTTGCTCATTGCTTGCCTTTGCTGGTCTGCTGCGCGGCGCTCATCCGCACAGCGAAGCCGCTGGGATAACGCAGATCCGCAAGAACCGCGGGCGCGGACAGCTTGTCCTTGGCCCCGGGCCATGCGGCGACGAAACGGGAAAGTCGGTCGGCGAGCGGAGCGTTGGCCTGGTCGCGCCCGAGATTGAGCTGCATTCCATCCGATAGCTTCAGTTGCCAGGCTTCGCGCGCCGACAGAGTGACCTCGGTCAGGGTCTGATGCAGAGGCGACAGCGCGGTCGAAAACTCGCGATAACGCGTCAGAATCCGCGCGGCCCCGCCTTCGGGCCCCGAGAACACCGGCATCTTCGCGTTGCTCGCCGCGCTGAACACCTCACCATACTGATTGACGAGGCGCATCTCGCCGCTGTCACCGGTTTTCCAGTAGGCAGTCGCGACATGCTCCTCAAGCTTCACTTCCAGCGCGCCCGGCCAGACCCGGCGCACCTCGGCGTGGCGGACCCAGGGCAACTTCTCGAAAGCGCCGCGGGCATCTTCAAGGCTGACGCTGAAGAAGTTGCCGCGCAGCCCGGAGCGGGCCGCGTATTCGAGCTGAGCGCGGGTCACTTGCGAGAGCGGCGTCTTGACGACCACTTCGCGGAAGCTGAACCAGGGCACGGCCAGTGCAAGCTTGACGCAGGCATAGCCGAGCGCGATCGACGCGGCCAGCAGCAGCGCATCGGCGACCGGGTTCATCCACTCGGGACGGTGCCAGAAGCCCGTATCGCGCGCCGCCACGCGGCCACGCGCGGCGGCGCCCGAACGGCCGAAAGCGGGCTGATGCTCAGCCAAGGCGTGCCCCCTTGAGGATTTCGACGCAGAGGTCTTCGAAAGCCGTACCGGCGACGCGGGCCGCCATCGGCACCAGAGAATGCGAAGTCATGCCCGGCGCAGTGTTCATCTCGAGGAAGGAGAAGCTGCCATCCGCGCGCAGGATCACGTCGGCCCTCGCCCAGCCCCGGCATCCGAGAACCTGGAAGGCGGTCAGCGCCGCGGCACGGATCGCCTCTTCGCGGTCGGTCGGAATGCCCGACGGGCAGTGGTAATGGACGACGTCGGTGAAGTACTTGTTCTGGTAGTCGTACTTGCCTTCGGGCGCTTCGATCCGCACCAGGGGCAGCGGCGTGTCGCCGAGCACCGCAGCAGTCAGCTCCTGACCGGCGACGAACTCCTCGACGATCACGAGCGGGTCGAGCTCATGGGCGAGTTTGAAGGCGGCCGCCAGATCCTCGATCGATTCGACCTTTGTCACACCGATCGAAGAGCCTTCGCGCGCCGGCTTCACGAACAGCGGCAGACCCAGCTCGGCAACGACTTGCGCGAAGTCGGTGTCCGCGTTGAGCAGGCGAAAACGCGGCGTCGGCACACCGGCAGCTTGCCAGACGAGCTTGGTGCGCCACTTGTCCATCGCGATCGCCGAAGCCATCACGCCGCTGCCGGTATAGGGAATGCCCATCGTCTCCAGCGCGCCCTGAATCGTTCCGTCCTCGCCGAAGCGCCCGTGCAGGATCAGGAAGGCCCGCGAAAAGCCCTCTTTCGCCAGATCCCAGACCGGCCGTGCGGCCGGGTCGAACGCGTGCGCGTCGACGCCGCGCGAACGCAGCGCTTCGAGCACGGCCTTGCCCGAGATCAGCGAGATCTCGCGCTCGCCCGATTTGCCGCCCATCAGGACTGCGACTTTTCCGAATTCCATCTTCGTTCTTCCGTTCAAACCTGGGGAGCGAGCCGGCCCGGCACCTGGCCGATCGAGCCTGCTCCCATCGTGATCACGACATCGCCGTCACGGGCGACTTCCCGAATGCTCTGCGCCATGTCCGCGACGTTCTCGACGAACACCGGCTCGATCTTTCCCGCGAGGCGCAGCGCGCGCGCCAGAGTCCGCGCGTCAGCCGCGACGATCGGCGCCTCACCCGCCGCATAGACTTCGGTCATCAGCAGCGCGTCGACCGAGCCGAGCACCTTGACGAAATCCTCGAAGCAGTCACGCGTACGGCTGTAGCGGTGGGGCTGGAAGGCCAGAACCAGACGGCGGCCGGGGAAGGCGCCGCGGGCGGCGGCGATCGTCGCCGCCATCTCGACCGGGTGATGACCGTAGTCGTCGATCAGCGTGAAGTGTCCGCCGCCGCTGGCTTCGACCTCGCCATAGCGCTGGAAGCGGCGGCCGACCCCCTTGAACTCGGCCAGAGCGCGGATGATCGCGTCCTCATCGACACCCAGTTCGTGGGCGACCGCGATTGTCGCCAGAGCGTTCAGCACGTTGTGCATGCCAGGCAGGTTCAGCGTGACCTGACGGCCGGCCATGTGGCCGTTGCTGCAGACCACATCGAAGATCATCTGCCCGTTCTCGGCGCGGATGTTCTCGGCGCGAACCTGAGCGTCAGGCGACAAGCCATAGCGGACCACCTGCTTCGAGACGAAGGGCAGGATCTCGCGCACATTCGGGTTGTCGACGCAGAGCACCGCGACGCCATAAAAGGGCAGGCGGTTCAGGAAATCGACGAAGGACTGCTTGAGCCGCGCGAAATCGTGACCATAGGTCTCCATGTGGTCGGCATCGATGTTCGTGACGACCGAGATCACCGGGTTCAGCAGCAGGAAGGACGCGTCCGATTCGTCGGCTTCGGCGACGAGGAATTCGCCCGTACCGAGGCGTGCGTTCGCGCCGGCCGAATTGAGCCGGCCACCGATCACGAAGGTCGGATCGAGTCCGCCCTCGGCGAGTACGCTCGCGACGAGGCTGGTCGTCGTTGTCTTGCCATGCGTTCCGGCGATCGCGATGCCCTGCTTGAGCCTCATCAGCTCGGCGAGCATCTGGGCCCGCGGCACGATCGGAATGTCGCGTTCGCGCGCGGCACGCACTTCGGGGTTGTCATGCTGGACCGCGGTCGAAGTGACGATCGCATCGGCATCAGCGACGTTTTCGGCCGCGTGACCGGTTGCGACACGCACGCCCATGCCGGCGAGGCGACGAGTCACGGCGCTGTCGGCCAGATCCGAACCGCTTACCTGGTAGCCCAGATTGACCAGCACCTCGGCGATGCCGCTCATGCCGGCCCCGCCGATTCCAACGAAGTGAATGCGTCTGATCTTGTGTTTCATGCCCGGCCTCCCGGCGCGAAATCGCTATTGCTCACGTCCGTAATTCCTGATTTCTGCAAAGAATGATGTCCAGCGAAGTTCATGACCGCCCTCCCCGTCCCGCGAGCGCTTCGCACAACCCGGCGACCTCTCCGGCCGCATCGGCGCGCGCGGCATCACGGGCAGCTTCGGCCATACGGAAGAGCTCTTCGCGCGAAGTCGCGCGCAGGCGCTCGGCCAGGGCCCCGGCTGACAGCTCGCTCTGCGGCAGCAGCCAAGCCGCGCCTCGCTCGGACAGGAAGCGCGCGTTACCACTCTGGTGATCATCGACCGCGTGCGGGTAGGGCACGAGGATGCTCGCGACGCCCGCCGCAGCGAGCTCGGCGATCGTCAGTGCGCCGGCCCGGCAGATCACCAGATCCGCTTCGGCATAGGCGGCGGCCATGTCGTCGATGAAGGGTCGCAGGTCGCCTTCGACTCCGGCCTCGGCATAGACGCGGCGCAGCGCCTCGATGTGACGCTCACCCGACTGATGAATCACGGTCGGACGCTGGTCGACGGGCAGGCTCGCGATCGCGCGCGGCACCGCTTCGTTCAGCGCCGAAGCGCCCAGGCTGCCGCCAACGACGAGAATGCGCAGAGGCCCGGTCCGCCCCTTGAAGCGCTCACAGGGCGCGGGCAACTCGGCGATCTCGCGGCGCACCGGATTGCCAACCCACTGCGCTTTCGGCAGCACGCCGGGAAAGCCGCTGACGACGCGGTCGGCGACGCGCGCAAGCACACGATTGGCGAGCCCGGCAATCGAATTCTGTTCATGGACGACGAGTTTGCGACCGAGCAGCACCGCCATCATGCCGCCCGGAAAGCTGACATAGCCGCCCATACCGATCACGACGTCGGGGCGGATCCGGCGCATCGCGCGAAGCGCCTGCCAGAAGCCCGAGAGCAGGTTCAGCGGCAACAACAGCTTGCGGACAACCCCCTTGCCGCGCAGCGCCGAGAAGCGGACCCAGGCCATCTCATAGCCTCGCGCCGGCACGAGGCGGGCTTCCATCCCGTCGGGATTGCCCAGCCACGCGATTTTCCAGCCGCGCGCGCGCAGCGCTTCGGCGACCGCGATTCCAGGGTAGATGTGGCCACCTGTGCCACCGGCCATCACCATCAGGGTCGGCGCCTTCATGGACGACCTCCCCGGGCGAGCTGGCGGTTTTCCCAGTCGATACGCAGCAGCACGGCCAGCGCGACACAGTTGGCGAGGATGCCGGAGCCGCCGAAGCTCATCAGCGGCAGCGTCAGCCCTTTGGTCGGCAGAAGCCCCATATTGACCCCCATGTTGATGAAGGCCTGGACGCCCAGCCAGATTCCCAGTCCCTGAGCCGAAAGACCGGCGAAGTGGCGATCGAGAAGATGGGCGTTGCGGGCGATCGCGAAAGCGCGATGGACGATGATCGCGAACAGCGCGACGACGGTCGCGACACCGATGAAGCCGAGTTCCTCGGCGATCACAGCGAGCAGGAAGTCCGTGTGCGCTTCAGGCAGATAGAAGAGCTTCTCGATGCTGGCCCCCAGGCCCACACCGGTCCACTCGCCGCGTCCGAATGCGATCAGCGCGTGGGAGAGCTGATACCCCTTGCCGAGCGGGTCCTGCCACGGGTCCATGAAGCCGAGGATGCGCTCGCGCCGGTAGGGCGAGAGCCAGATCAGCAGGATGAAGCCGATCACTGCAACGACGATCAGCAGCGCGAAGATCCTGGCCCGGATGCCGCCGAGGAAGAGGATGCCGAACGCGATCGCAGTGATCACGACGAAGGCGCCGAAGTCCGGTTCGCGCAGCAATAGCGCACCGACGAAGAGGATCACGAAGGCGAGCGGCATGAAGCCGCGCCAGAAACTCTTCATGTCCGCCTGTTTGCGGCTCGTGTAGTCGGCCGCATAGAGCGCAACCGCGAACTTCATCAGCTCGGACGGTTGGGGATTGACGAAGCCGAAGCTGATCCAGCGCCGCGCACCGTTCACATCGCGTCCGACGTGCGGGATCAGCACCGCGATCAGCATCACCACGCCGACCGCAAAGATCGCGGGGGCGAGCTTCTGCAAGCGCGCGGACGGAATCCGGAAGACGACGACTCCGGCGAACAGGCCGACCGCCAGGAAGATCAGGTGGCGGATCAGGAAATACGAGGGCTGATAGGCCGAGGCGCGGCTGCCTTCGGCCGTCGCGATCGACGCCGAATACACCATCACGACGCCCATCAGCAGCAGCGCGGCGACCGACCAGATCAGCAACGGATCGAGCTCGCGCGGAATCTGCTGCTGCACGCTCATCAGCCGGCCGACCGCGCGGTTTTCGGCGTGCCGGCCCATCGGCAGCGACGGCGCGGTTCTGGCGAAGAGAGAGGAGAGGAAGCCGGAGATCTTCACAGCTTGACCACTCCCGGAAGGGCATGAACCGCCGCACAGAAGACCTGGGCGCGGTGCGCGTAGCTGCGGAACATGTCGAAACTCGCGCAAGCAGGCGAGAGCATCACCGCGTCGGCGCTCGTCGCGAGGCGGTTGGCAAGCTCGACCGCAGCCTCCATGTCGGCGGCCGGGACGAGTTCGACGCCGCAGCCGGCGACCGCGTCGGCGATCAGCCCGGCATCGCGTCCGATCAGCACGACCGCGCGGGCATGCCGCGCGAAGCACTCGCGCAGCGGCCGGAAGTCCTGGCCCTTGCCGTCGCCGCCGGCGATCAACACGACCTTGCGGCCCAGACCTTCGAGTGCGGCGACCGTCGCGCCGACATTCGTGCCTTTCGAATCGTCGTAGAACACGACTCCGTCGGCGCGACGAGCGACCGCTTCGACGCGGTGCGAGAGCCCGCGGAAGGCGGCGAGCGCTTCGAGCACGGCCTCTTCGGGCAAATCGAGCGCATGGACCAAAGCCAGCGCAGCAAGCGCATTGGCCACGTTGTGCTGTCCGGCAAGCTGAAGCCGGGAGCGGGCAATCAGCGGCTTTTCGCCGCGCGCGAGCCAAGCTTCGCCAGCGACCTCGAGGATGCCGTAATCGTCCGCGGACGCCGGAGCGTCGAGACCGAAGGAAATCGTCCTGAGCCCGGCGCGCGCCATCGCGGCGACCCGGGGGTCTTCGCGGTTGAGCACCTGGACCGCGGCGTGGGCGAATACTTCGGCCTTGGTGCGGGCGTAGTCGTCGAGATCGTCGTAGCGGTCGAGGTGATCGTCGCTGATGTTCAGCACAGTCGCCGCATCGGGCGAGAGGCTGTACGTCGTTTCGAGCTGGAAGCTGGAGAGTTCGAGCACCCAGGCCTGGGCCGGCACGCCCGAATCCTCGCGGCGAATCCATTCGGCGAGCGCGGCCGGGCTGATGTTGCCAGCAACCGATGTTTCGAGACCTGCGGCGCGGCACAGCTCGCCGACCAGCGTCGTCGTCGTCGTCTTGCCGTTCGTGCCGGTGATCGCGACCAATTTGACCGGCTTGCGGCTGGCGGCCAGAGCGCGGGCGAAGAGTTCGATCTCGCCGACGATCTCGATGCCGCGCACGCGCGCCTCTTCGATCAGCGGCTGGCGCAGGGTCAGGCCAGGGCTGATCGCGATGAGGCTGACGCCGTCGAGCAGGCGCTCGTCGAAAGCACCCAGGATCAGTTCGACGCCGGCGATTGCCCGCACTTCATCCGCACCCGGCGCTTGCGGACGCGAATCGGCGACGCGCACGCGCGCGCCCTGACGCGCCAGGTGGCGCACCATCGCGAGCCCCGTTTCACCGAGGCCCAGAACCAGACAGGGAAGATCGCTCAGCGTTTTCATCGCAGTTTCAGACTCGAAAGACCGAACAGAACCAGCATCAGCGTGATGATCCAGAAGCGCACGACGACTTGGGTCTCTTTCCAGCCGCTCAGCTCGTAGTGGTGGTGCAGAGGCGCCATCCGGAAGATCCGTTTGCCGCCGGTGTAGCGGAAATAACCGACCTGGACCATCACCGACAGCGCTTCGGCGACGAAGAGCCCGCCCATGATGAAGAGCACGACTTCCTGGCGGACGATGATCGCGACGGTTCCCATCGCGGCGCCGAGCGCCAGAGCGCCGACATCGCCCATGAACACGTCGGCCGGATAGACGTTGAACCACAGGAAGCCGAGGCCCGCGCCGCACAGCGCGCCGCAAAACACGGCCAGCTCGCCGGCGCCGGGAATGTAGGGAACGCCCAGATAGCGCGAGAACACCGCGTGGCCGGCGACATAGGAGAAGATCGCCAGAGCGCTCGACACCATCACGGTCGGCATAATCGCGAGGCCATCGAGCCCGTCGGTCAGGTTCACCGCGTGACTGGTGCCGTTGATGACGAAGTAGCCGAGGACGACGAACTCCAGCACGCTCATCGGGATCACGACCGACTTGAAGAAGGGCACGATCAGCCAGGTCTGGGCGGGAGTCGTTGCGGTCAGGCCCAGATAGGCGACCGCCGCGGCCGCGATCAGCGAAGTCCACAGGTACTTCCAGCGCGAGGCGAGTCCTTTCGGATCCTTGTAGACGACCTTGCGCCAGTCATCGACCCAGCCGACGATGCCGAAGCCCAGCGTCACGGCCAGCACGACCCAGACGTAGCGGTTCTTCAGATCGCTCCAGAGCAGGGTCGTGACGCCGATCGAGATCAGCACCAGCACTCCGCCCATCGTCGGCGTGCCGGCCTTGGTCAGATGGGACTTGGGTCCGTCGTCGCGAACGGCCTGACCGATCTTCTTGGCAGCCAGCCAGCGGATCACGCCGGGGCCGAAGATGAAGGAGATCACCAGCGCGGTCAGCGCTGCGAGCATCGTGCGCAGCGTGATGTATCCGAACACATTGAAGGTCCGGATGTCTTGTCCCAGCCAGAGAGCGAGTTCGAGCAGCATTTCTAATTCAGACTTTCTTCAAAGCCGATGCGAAAACGGGAAGCCACGCTTCCCGACGATCCGCATCGACGGTCCATCCTTCATTCCTGGGCGGAAATCGCTTCGACAACCCGCTCCATCTTCATGAAACGGGATCCCTTGACGAGCACGACCGTGTCGGGAGTGAGCTGTTGGCGCAGCGCGGCGACAAGCGCTTCGAGCTCGCTGAAGCGCTGTCCGCCTTCACCGAAGTTGCGCGCCGCAACCGCCGCGTATTCACCGAGCGTGAAGAGCTGGTCTATGCCCTGGCTCTTCGCGTAGCCACCGATCTCGTCGTGATACTGGGCGGCCCGGTCGCCGGTCTCGCCCATGTCGCCGAACACCATCAGCTTGCGACCCGGAGTCATCGCCAGCACATCGATGCCGGCCCGAACCGAATCGGGGTTCGCATTGTAAGTGTCATCGAGGATCATCGCGCCAGCTTCGCCGCGCTGAACCTGAAGCCGCCCGTGCGTGCCGCGAAAACCGGCCAGCCCGCGCTGCACCGCCTGCAGCGGAACACCGGCGGCGATACAGGCAGCGGCAGCGGCCGTCGCATTGCGCACGTTGTGCAGCCCCGGAACCTGCAGCGTAAAGCTGATGTTTCCGTGCGGCGTCGCAAGATCGATCTGCGCCCCCAGACCCAGCAGTGTGTAGCTCGCCGAAACGTCGGCGTTCTTGTCCAGGCCGAAGCTGAGCACCTGACGGTGCGCGTTGAGTTCGCGCCAGAAATCGGCATGGGAATCATCGGCGTTGATGATTGCGATCCCGTCCTCGCCCAGGCCTTCGTAGATCTCGCCCTTTTCGGCGGCGATCGCATCGAGTCCGCCCATCCCTTCGAGGTGGGCACGCTGGGCGTTGTTGACGAGCGCGACGGTCGGCCGCGCCAGATGCGTCAGATAGGCGATCTCGCCGGGATGGTTCATGCCCATCTCGATGACCGCGGCGTGCGTCGTCTCCTTCAGGCGCAGCAGCATCAGCGGCAGGCCGATATCGTTGTTCAGGTTACCGACGGTCGCCAGCACGCCCTCTTCGCTGACTCCGTCGAGCTGGGCCTGGGCGCGCAAAATCGCTGCGCACATCTCCTTGACGCTGGTCTTGCCATTGCTGCCGGTCACGCCGATGACCGGGATCGCGAAGCGCGCGCGCCAGACGGCCGAGAGTTTGCCCAGCGCGAGCCGGGTGTCGGCGACGACGACCCGGGGCAGCTCGCTCGGAGCCGTGAAGGCTTCGTCGACGATCGCGCCGGCCGCACCGGCCTGCCCGACCGCCTCGATGAAGGCGTGGCCGTCGAAGTTCGCACCGCGCAGCGCGATGAAAAGCTGACCGGCCGCGATCTTGCGCGAATCGGTGCTGACCGAATCGAAAGAGGCATCGGCCCCCTGCAAGCGCCCACCGACCGCGTGCGCGAGTTCAGACAAAAGCATCATGCCGCACCTCCGCTGTGGGGCCAGGATCTGAGCGCCAGGCGCGCCTGCTCGATGTCGGAGAACGGGTGTTTGACGCCCGCCACATCCTGATAAGGCTCATGTCCCTTGCCTGCAATCAGGATCACGTCGTCGGCCGAAGCCGACTCCAGAGCAGTACGAATCGCCTCGGCGCGATCGGGAATCTGACGCGCATCCGGCGCGCCGACGAGAATTTCATTGATGATCGCGAGCGGATCCTCGCTGCGCGGGTTGTCGCTGGTCACATACACCCGATCGGCAAGCCGGGCCGCCAGTTCGCCCATCATCGGGCGCTTACCCGGATCGCGATCGCCGCCGCAACCAAACACGCAGCCGAGCTTGCCGCCGCGCGCGAGGGCCGTGGGCCTCAGCGCTTTCAGCGCTTTTTCGAGCGCGTCGGGCGTATGTGCGTAATCGACGACGACGAGCGGCGCCATCACGCCACCGATCGCCTGCATCCGGCCCGGAGGCGGCGTCAGGGACAGGATCGCTTCGCGCGCTTCGTCGAGCGAATGCCCGCCGGAGAGCAGCGCTGCGATCACCGCGAGCAGATTGCTGACGTTGAAATGACCGACCAGCGCCGCTTCGATCTCGACGCTGCGCCCCAGCCAGCTGACCGTGAAGCGCATTCCGGTCGGCGTGCCCTGGATGCTGCGCGCGGCGAGCACCCTGACCTTCCCGGGCAGGGTGGGAAGCACCTTTTCGGTCGTATAGGCGATCACGCTGGCGAGTTTTCCGGCCAGGTGATGGGCCAGTTCGACGCCAAACGGATCGTCCGCGTTGAGCACCGCGACGCGAAGCCCGGGCCAGTCGAAGAGCCTGGCCTTCGCCGCCGCATAGGCTTCCATGTTGTGGTGATAGTCGAGGTGATCGCGGGTCAGGTTGGTCAGGATCGCGGTATCGAAGCGCACCCCGTTGACCCGGCCCTGATCGAGACCAATCGACGAGACCTCCATCGCGACGGCCTGCGCGCCACGCGACGCAAAATCCGCCAGCGCGACCTGGACCGAGATCGGGTCTGGCGTCGTGTTCAGCCCCTCGACCAGCTCACCCGGGAATCCCGTGCCCAGCGTGCCGATCACGCCGCAGCGCTGGTGCAGATGCGCAAGCGTGCGCGCGATCCACTGCGAGCTCGAAGTCTTGCCGTTGGTGCCGGTGACTCCGATCACGCGCATCTTCTCGGAAGGTGAGCCATAGACCTGATCGGCGATCTGGCCGGCGATATCCGCAAGCTTCTCGCAGCCGATCTGGGGCAGAGCGAACTCTTCGGGCCAGGCGAAGCCTTCCTTCTCCCACAGCACGGCCGCCGCGCCACGTTGAATCGCATCGGCGATGAAGCGCCGGCCATCGGTTCGCGCCCCCGGATAGGCCAGGAACAGGTCTCCGGACTGGATGGCGCGCGAATCGGCGACGACGCGCGCGGGCTTGACGCCGGCGCGCGCGAGTTCTTCAAGCAGAGCACGGGTCTCGACCTGTGCGTTCATCACATTTCCTCCTTGGCCGCTTCGGCCTGGCCATGCGCGACCTGCATAGTGCGCAGCGGCGCATCGGCCGCGACGCCCAGCGTGCGCAGCGACCCACCCATGATCTGGGCGAAGACCGGACCGGCGACTTCCCCACCGAAGTGTTTGCCGCCGTTGGGCTCATCGATCATGACCGCGACGATCAGGCGCGGATCCGAGATCGGTCCGATCCCGACGAATGAAGACACATATTTGTGCACATAGGCGCCGCCTTCGAGCTTATAGGCGGTACCGGTCTTGCCGCCGACCCGGTAGCCGGGAACCTGGGCCTGGGTCGCGGTTCCGCCCGGCTGGATCACCGTTTCGAGCATCCCCCGGATCGCCCGCGCGGTCTTCACCGAGAAGACCGAGCTGCCGTGGCCGGGCGCGACCTCAACCTTCGACAGCGAGATCGGGATCAGGTCGCCATCGCGGGCAAAGGCGAGATAGGCCTGGGCGATCTGCATCAGGGTCACCGAGATGCCGTGACCGTAGGACATCGTGGCCTGCTCGATCGGCCGCCAGGACTTGAACGGCCGCAGACGCCCCGCCGCTTCGCCCGGGAAGCCGAGCTTGGGCGCCGTGCCAAAGTGCAGCGAATCGAACATCCGCCACATCTCTTCGGGCGGCATCGTCAGCGCCATCTTCGCCGAGCCGATGTTCGAGGACTTCTGGATCACCTCGGCGACGGTCAGCGCGCCGTGGGCATGGGAATCGGAGATCGTCGCCGTGCCTATCGTCATCCGCCCGGGCGCGCAGTTGATGACCGTATCCGGACGGAAGCGCCCGGACTCGATCGCCAGAGCCGCGGTGAAAGGCTTCATGATCGAGCCGGGCTCGAAGGTGTCGGTCAGCGCCCGGTTGCGCAGCTGCTCACCCGACAGCCCCACCCGGTTGTTCGGGTTGTAGGTCGGGCTGTTGACCAGAGCGAGCACTTCGCCGGTGCGCGCATCAAGCACGATCGCGCTGCCCGCCTTCGCCTTGTTGGCCGTCACGGCCTGCTGCAGCGCCGAGTAGGCGAGGTACTGGACTTTCGCGTCGAGCGCGAGATCGACATCCGAGCCTTCCTGGGGCTTGTTGATCGAATCGACGTCCTCGACGATATGGCCCCGCCGGTCCTTGATGACGCGGCGGTTCCCGGCACGGCCGACCAGATACTTCTGGAACGCGAGCTCTATGCCTTCCTGGCCCTTGTCGTCCACGTCGGTGAAACCGACCACATGGGCGGCGACTTCGCTGGTCGGATAGAAGCGGCGATATTCGGTCTGGCTGTGAATGCCGGGCAGGTTCAGCGCCGCAATCTTCTCGGCCTGGTCGGGCGGAACCTGACGTTTCAGATAGACGAAGTCCTTGTCACTGCCAAGCTTGCGGCTCAGCTCCGCGACATCGAGTCCGAGCAGCGCTGCGAGCTGCCGGGTCTGGGCCGGAGAGAGCTGGGCATCGTCGGGGATCGCCCAGATCGAGCGCACCGGCGAGCTGATCGCCAGCACATCGCCGTGGCGGTCGAGGATGCGGCCCCGCGTGGCCGGCAACTCGATGACCCGCTCGTAGCGCGACTCCCCCTTGGCCTGTAGGAAGTTGTTCTTGACTCCTTGCAGCCACATCGCGCGAACGACCAGCGCCCCCATCGCGACCAGCAGCATCAGCAGAACGAAACGTGCCCGCCACAGCGGAATCTTCTCCGACAGCACCGGGTTGTGGTTGAAAGTGAACTTGTTCCTCATCGCGCCGCCTCCGGCGCATCGAGGGCGATCACCTGCTCGCCTGCCGGCGGCTGCATCTTGAGCTGCTCGCGGGCGAGCTTCTCGATCCGGACGTGGCCGGACCAGGTTCCCTGTTCGAGCTGGAACTGCCCCCACTCGACCTCGAGCGCATGCATTCTCGTCTGCTCGCGTTCGAGTTCGACGAAGAGCTTGCGCGCCTGGTGCTGGGACGCGACGACGCCCAGGGCGCTGGCCAGTACGAGAACGATCAGGACCACGTTGACCCTCAGCATGGCGTCAGATCTTCTCGGCGACGCGCATGATCGCGCTGCGCGAACGCGGATTGACCGCCACTTCGGCAGCGCTTGGCCTGACCGGCTTGCCCAACGTCCGCATCAGCGGCGCGGGCAGCTCGCTCGCGCGCACCGGAACCCAGGCCGGCGGCTCGTCCGGATGCGCCGCATCGCGCAGCGCATGCTTGACGATGCGGTCTTCCAGAGAGTGAAAGGCGATCACCGCAAGGCGACCGCCGGATCCGAGCCTGGCCATGCATTGCGGGAGGACTAGCGACAGCTCCTCGAGCTCGCGATTGACGTGAATCCGTAGAGCCTGGAAGGTGCGAGTCGCCGGGTGCTGCCCCGGCTCGCGCGTACGGACGGCCTTTTCCACGAGCGCGGCAAGTTGCCCTGTGGTTGTAACAGGTTCCCCCGCCCGAGCAGCAACAAGCGCCTTTGCAATCGCATTAGCAAACCGTTCTTCACCGTATTCCCTCACCACCGTTGCGATCTCTTGCGCGGACGCTCGCGCCAGCCACTCCGCCGCGGTTTCTCCGCGGCTGGAATCCATCCTCATATCGAGCGGCGCATCGAAGCGGAAACTCATTCCGCGCGACGCATCGTCGAGTTGGGGCGATGACACCCCCAGATCCAGAAGCACTCCGTCGACCTGCCCAACCCCCAGCCGGTCCAGCTCTTCACTGAAGTGCGAGAACGCCTGATGCACGAGCGTCAGGCGCGCATCCCCGAGTGCTTCGCCGGCGGCGATCGCAACCGGGTCGCGGTCGAAGGCGATCAGCCGGCCTCGGGCTCCGAGCTGACCGAGAATCCGGCGGCTGTGCCCGCCGCGACCGAAAGTGCCGTCGACGTAGACCCCATCCGGCCGGATCGCGAGCGCGGCAACGGCTTCGTTCAGCAGAACGGTGACGTGTTCGGCGCTCACAGCGACATGCTTCCAATGTTTTCGGGCAGCGAGGACAGATCCACTTCGAACATCTTTTTCTTCTCGTCCTGCCAGCGGGCGTCGGACCACAGCTCGAAGTGATTGCCCTGGCCAACCAGATGGACTTCCTTGCCCAGCTCGGCGAAGTCGCGCAGCGACGGCGAGACCATGACCCGGCCCTGGGCGTCCATGCCCTGGTCCTCGGCAAAACCAACCAGCATCCGCTTCAGCGATGCCGAGCGGGCATCGAAGCCCGACAGCGCCAGCAACTGGGCTTGAATGGGTTCCCATTCGGGTTTCGGATAGATCAGCAGACAGCGGTGCGGATGAACCGTGATCAGCAGCTGCCCATCGCAGCTCGCGGCGAGCGCGTCACGATGCCGCGCAGGGATCGACAAGCGACCCTTCGCATCGAGACTCAGCGCCACCGCGCCCTGAAACATCGCATTCCCCTTGGCTGGCGGGAAAGAGGAGAGGTTCCCCACGCGGGGCCACCGTAATTCCACTTTCACCCATTTTTATCCACTCCGCACCACTTTAGGTAAAACGCCAACCGTGGTCAAGCGCGCGAAGAGGCATTTTTATCAAGCAACACAAGGACTTACCTCATCCGGACGCCTGGCTTTAAAGAAAAAAACCAATCAATCCAATGAGATAGAAGGGAATGCGGAGAAACCGCCTGAAAACATGAAACCGGCGCGAGCGCGCCGGGAGTGGATGACCTTGTCATCGCAACCGAAAGAATCGGGAAGGGAAGTCCGCCGATAAGCCGGGTTCTGTCGCGCCCCCTTGCGGAGACGGGGCAGTCATTCCTCTGGTCGACGCATTGCTGCGCCGCTCTAGCAGCCTACCCGGGGGCTCTGCGGGCCGCATCAACGCCCCCCTATTTGGCCTTGCCCCGGATGGGGTTTACCTTGCCGTCCGTGTCACCACGTCCGCGGTGAGCTCTTACCTCGCCGTTTCACCCTTACCTGATCTCTTCCCCGGCGATCTGCTGCGCGCTCCGATCTCGCGCCTGCGATGCTCACCGTATTCACATACGGCTGCGCTTCTCGGCGCGACCTCGGGTCGCTCGCAACGATCGCCGCGGCATGAGCCATCGGCGGTCTCTTCTCTGTTGCACTTTCCGTCGCCTTGGGCCTTTCGGCTTATAGCGCCCGGCCGTTAGCCGGCATCCTGCCCTGCGGGGCCCGGACTTTCCTCGATGCCCTAAACCGGGCACCGCGACTGCCTGGCGGACTTCCAGCGGCAATTCTACCGGTCATTGCCCTTTCGCGCCCGCACATTTCGCGCCCCCCGAGTTCCCCGGAGGAAAAACCCCGGAGCTGCGGGCGCTCAGCCCGCCTTCTTCGGCACGATCGCCATCGCACCGGTGATCATGCTCGCCAGATCCGCCATGTTCGACGGCACGACGACCGTGTTGCCCTGCTTGGCGATGTTCGCAAAGGCCGCGACGTACTGCTCGGCCACCTTCAGAGCGATCGCCCGCTCTCCGCCCTGGGCTTCGATTGCCTGCGCGATCATCTGGATCGACTCGGCGTTCGCACGCGCGACCAGCAGGATGGACTGGGCCTCGCCCTGGGCACGGTTGACCGCCGCGGCCTTCTGTCCTTCGGACTGGGCAATCGCCGCCGCCCGCTCACCTTCGGCGACGTTGATCGCCTGGGCTTTCTCGCCTTCGGACTTCGCGATCAGCGCGCGCTTCTCGCGCTCGGCGGTGATCTGCTTCTCCATCGCCTTCAGCACCGACTCGGGCGGAACGATGTCCTTGATCTCGTAGCGGAGCACCTTGACACCCCAGCCCGGAGAGGCTTCGTCGAGCGCAGCGACGACCGACTGGTTGATCGCTGAGCGCTCTTCGAGCAGCTTGTCGAGATCGCGCTTGCCGGCTTCCGAGCGCAGCGTCGTCTTCGCGAGCTGCTCGATCGCGGTCTCGAAGTTCGAAGTGCCGTAGGACGCGAGCCGAGCGTCGGTGATCTGGTAGTAGAGGATGCCGTCGATCTGCACCTGGGAATTGTCGCGGGTGATGCAGACCTGGGGATCGACGTCGTAAGGCACCTCCTTCAGGCTCAGCCGGTAGGCGATCCGGTCGACGAAGGGCACGAGCCCGTGCAGACCGGCTTCGAGCGTCTCGTTGTAACGCCCGAGGCGCTCGACGACGTAAGCGCTCTGCTGGGGCACGACAACCAGGGCCTTGGCGGCGAAGACGATCGCCAGAAAGAGTACGAAGATCAGAAAATAGGAAGCTAGCGACATCAAGACTCTCCTTGGGAAAGTTCCAGCAGAAGGCAATTGGCTTCGCGTCCGCAGACCCGGGCGCTTGCGCCGGGCGCGGCGAACTCGGCGCCACGAACGATACGAGCATCCCACTGGGTGCCCCGGAATTCGACCCGCCAGCGCGCATTCGCGAGCGGGGTGAGAAGTCTCGCTTCGCCGCCGATATCGGGATCCGCCATCACCGGACGGCGGGTCACGCGAACCCGGTGCGCGAGCAGCGAACCGGCGAGCACGGTCAGCGCGGCAAGAGAGGCCGCAGCGGGCAAGGATCCGCTCAGCCACTGCAGCAGCGCTCCGACCGCGAGCCCGGCCGACCAGGCCAGCAGATAGACGGTTCCGAGCATCATCTCGATGCCCAGCACGACGATGGCCGCGACGGCCCAGATGAAGCTGGTTGAATCCATGCTCAGGCTCCGGTTCGATCCTCAATGGATTATCACACGTCACAAGGCAGCAGGGAGCCGTCGCGACACAGGGTGCGGCAAAGCGACAAAGCACGGATAATGGGATGTCGTCATCCGAAGCCTCAGCGATGTCCTCGATCAAAAAAGTCTCCAGCGCGCAGCTCAAGGTCGGCATGTATCTGCACGATCTGGACTGCGGCTGGATGGATCACCCTTTCCTGCGCAGCAGTTTCGCAATCACCGACGAGGAGCAGATCGAGAAGATCCGCCAGGCCGGAATTCACGAAGCCTATATCGACACCTCGCGCGGCCTCGACGTCTCCGACGCACCGACCGCCGAGGAAGTCCGCGCCGGGCTCGAACAGGAAATGCAGCAGCTGGCATCCGCGACGCCGCCGCCCCCCGAGCGCATCGACGTCGCCGCCGAACTCGGGCGCGCGCGACAGATCAAGGATCAGGCTTCCGGTCTCGTCCGCTCGGTCATGAAGGATGTGCGCCTGGGCAAGGTCGTCGAGCTCGAGCAGGTCGAACCGATGGTGCAGACGATCACCGAATCGGTGCTGCGCAATGGCGGCGCACTGCTGACGCTGCTCAGGATCAAGAACAAGGACGACTACACCTTCCTGCACTCGGTCAGCGTCGGCACGCTGCTGATCGCGTTCTGCCGCGCGGTCGGTCTCGACGCGACGACGACGCACCAGGCGGGTCTCGGCGGCCTGCTCCACGACACAGGCAAGGCTCTGGTTCCCGATGCAGTGCTGAACAAGCCGGGGCGGCTGACCGAAGAGGAATTCGAGATCATCAAGCGCCACCCCGGAGATGGCTGGAAGATATTGACCCAGACGCCGGGCATTGGCCCCATCCCGCTGGACATCACCCGCCACCATCACGAACGGATGGACGGCAGCGGCTACCCGGACAAGCTGCCCGGAGCTGAAATCTCGACTCTGGCCAAAATGGCCGCGATCGTCGACGTCTATGACGCGATCACCGCCGACCGCTGCTACCACAAGGGGATGGCGGCCACCGATGCGCTGCGCAAACTCTTCGAATGGAGCAAGTTCCACTTCGATCCGGCGCTGGTCCAGTCCTTCATGCGCTGCGTCGGCATCTATCCGGTCGGCACCTTGGTCAGGATGGAATCGGGCAAGCTCGGCGTCGTCATCGAGCAGGATCCGGACAACCTGCTGACGCCGACCGTCAAGATCTTCTTCTCGCTGAAGTCCAATGGCTACGTCGAACCCTATCTGCTCAATCTCGCCCGCCCCCTCGGTCACGGCGGCGGCGACCGGATCGTCACCCACGAGGATCCGGCCAAGCTGAAGATCGATCCGCTGCGCTTTCTCGCGACGGCCTGAAAACGCAAGGAAGGCTCGCACTGTCGCTGATCTGCTTCTAGAATCCGTCCCTTCGCAGATTTCGACCGGGTGTTTCCGGTCCCGACAGGATTATTGCAATGAGACGTGAACTGGCGATCGAGTTTTCCCGAGTCACCGAAGCGGCCGCTCTGGCCGGCTACAAGTGGCTGGGCCGCGGCGACAAGAACAAGGCCGATGGCGCCGCGGTCGAAGCGATGCGCTTCGTGCTGAACCAGATAGACATCGACGGCGAGATCGTCATCGGCGAAGGCGAGATCGACGAAGCGCCAATGCTCTACATCGGCGAGAAGGTCGGTCGCGGCGGAGACGCCGTCGATATCGCGGTCGATCCGATCGACGGCACGCGGATGACCGCGCTGGGCCAGAACAACGCGGTCGCGGTGCTGGCCGCCGGCACCAAGGGCAGCTTCATGCGCGCGCCCGACATGTACATGGAAAAGCTGATCGTCGGCAATGGCGCCAAGGGAGCCATCCACCTCGACCGTCCGCTCGAAGAGAACATCCGTTCGGTCGCCGCCGCGTTGGGGAAACCGATCGACCGTCTGACCGTCGTCACCCTCGCCAAGCCACGCCACGAAGCGGCGATTCGCGCGATGCAGGACATGGGCGTGCGCGTCTTCGCGATCCCCGACGGCGACGTCGCCGCCTCGGTCCTGACCTGCATGCCGGACACCGAAATCGACATGCTCTACTGCATCGGCGGCGCGCCTGAAGGCGTCGTCTCCGCCGCGGTCGCCCGGGCGATGGACGGCGACATGCAGGGCCGGCTGATCCCGCGCGACAAGGCCAAGGGCGACACGGCCGAGAACCGCGAGCTGGCCAAGAACGAGTGCGAGCGCTGCGCAAAGATGGGCATCGCCGTCGACACGGTGCTGACCCTCGACGAGATGGCCCGCACCGACAACGTGATCATCTCGGTGACCGGCATCACGAAGGGCGACCTGCTCGAAGCGATCACCAGCGACGGCCGCCTCGCGACGACCGAAACTCTGCTGATCCGCGGCAAGTCGCGGACCATCCGGCGCATTCACTCGACCCACTACCTTGCCCGCAAGGACAAGGAAATCCAGGATTTGATCCTCTGATCGCAACGAAGGCGGCGCAAGCCGCCTTTTTTATGGATCAGCCCCCTCCTCTGCGTAGCAAAAAACGTACACACGGATTTCAGAACCAGATCTGATAAGGGTTTACGAGAAGCCAAAAAAACAACACCCGGACTCGCGTCGCCCCTCCCCCCTCCCTAGAATCCGCCCCTTCGCAGTCTTTGGCCGAGCGCATTCCGCGTTCAGGTCACAACAGGGGGGAAGTACTGTAATGAGACGTGAACTGGCAATCGAGTTTTCCCGGGTCACCGAAGCCGCCGCACTGGCCGGCTACAAGTGGCTGGGGCGGGGAGACAAGAACAAGGCCGATGGCGCCGCGGTTGAAGCGATGCGCTACGTGCTGAACCAGACCGAGATCGACGGCGAAATCGTCATTGGGGAAGGCGAGATCGACGAAGCACCGATGCTCTACATTGGCGAGCACGTTGGCCGCGGGGGAGACGCGGTCGACATCGCAGTGGATCCTATCGATGGAACGCGAATGGCGGCAATGGGGCAGAACAATGCGGTAGCGGTTCTGGCCGTCGGCGACAAGGGCAGCTTCATGCGCGCGCCCGACATGTACATGGAAAAGCTGATCGTCGGCAACGGCGCGAAAGGCGCTATCCATCTGGACTGGCCGATCGCCGACAACGTCCGCTCGGTCGCCGCGGCGCTGGGGAAACCGCTTGATCAGCTGACCGTCGTGACTCTGGCGAGACCTCGCCACGAGACCGCGATCCGGACGATGCAGCAGATGGGCGTCAGGGTCTATGCGATTCCCGACGGAGATGTTGCCGCCTCGGTGCAGACCTGCATGCCCGAATCCGAAATCGACATGCTCTACTGCATCGGCGGTGCGCCCGAAGGCGTGATCTCGGCCGCGGTCGCCCGTGCGATGGACGGCGACATGCAGGGCCGGCTGATCCCGCGCGATCTGACCCAGGGCTGCACTCCGGAAAACCATGCGATCGCCGAGCGCGAGATCGCGCGCTGCTGGAAGATGGGGATCGCCGTCAACTCGGTGCTGACCCTGGACCAGATGGCGCTGACCGACAATGTGATCGTCTCCGTGACGGGGATCACCAAGGGCGATCTGACCGGCGCGATCACCCGCAAGGGCGACCTGGCGACGACAGAAACGCTGCTGATCCGCGGCAAGACGAGAACGGTCCGCCGCATCATCTCGACGCACTACCTCTCCCGCAAGGACGAGCTTATCCGTAAGCTGGTACTCTGACGACATAGCGCGAATCGAAGGCCTGAACCGACAAGGGCGGCTCAGATCGCCCAAACCAGAAAAAGCGACTCAGGTCGCTTTTTCCTTATCGAGGCCCGTCATGCCCGCAACACGTCCCGCATCCGGAATCGCCCCCTACTGGACCCGGCTTCCGTCCTTCCTGCTCTATCCCTTCTCGGCTGAACCGCTGCTCGTCTGCGTCGGACTCGCCCTGCTCGCCAGCTTCGCGGCGATGATGTTCGCACCGCTCAGCTCGGTGCTGTCGATCGTCGTCTTCGTCAGTCTGATGCGCTATGGCTTTTTCGTGCTCGAACGCACGGCCCGCGGCTTCATCGACGACACCCGGATCGTCTTCGACTCCGCCCACGGCGGCAAGAACCTTCCCTACAAACAGGTCGCCGTCGCTCTGGTCGGCGGCACGCTCTGCGCGATCGCCGGTGCGCTGGGCGGCCCCAATGCGGCCTGGCTGAGCCTGGGCCTGCTGGCCATGCTCTGGCCGGCCAACACGATGGTGCTCGCGCTCGACAACGACCTCGGCGAATCGCTGAACCCGGCCCGGCTCTGGGAGATCGCGTCGCGGATCGGTGTGCCTTACCTGGGACTGTGCGCCTGCCTGCTGCTGATCTTCTTCAGCGGCAATTTCCTGCAGGGCTTTCTGGCTAACGCAGCGCCGCATGCGCTGATCGTTCCGCTGGCGAGCTTCGCCTCCTGCCTGTCCACGATCGCGATGTTCCGGATGATGGGCTATGTGCTCTACCAGTATCACGAGGAGCTGGGACACGATGTGCGGATTGGCTTCGAGGAGCAGAGCGGATTCAAGGCGGCCGATCCGCGCGCGGCCCGGGCCTCGAGGATCGCCGAGCTGCTCGGCGAGGGGCGAGGAGAGGAAGCGCTCAAAGAGGCGCGCGATGCCGTCCGCGAAGCGCCTGCGGACTTTGAGGCCCAGGCGAGGCTGCACCGCCTGCTCGGCGCCCTGCCCGGGCACGAAAAGGCGCTGGCCGATCACGCCCGGCTCTGGCTGCCGGCCCTGCTCGGCGCCCGGCGCGGCAGCCAGGCTCTGGAAGTGTTCGAAGCCGTCCGCGAACGCGATCCGGGCTTCCTGCCCGCCAACGCCGATGATCGCCTGCCGCTGGCCGAAGCGGCGTTCAAGGCTCATCACTATGATGCGGTAAAGTCGCTGATCAAGAACTTCGACCGCCTCTTCCCCGGCCACCGGGATATCCCGTCCATCTACCTTCTCGGGGCCCAACTGCTGCTCGAACAGGGCCGCGACGAGGAGCAAGCCGAGCGCATCCTGAAAGCGCTACAGAGCCATTACCCTCAGCACCCGGTCGCGCTCGAGGCCGCAAAGCTGCTCGAACTCGCCGCCCGGCTGCGCAGCGTCGGCTGAAGAGTTCAGGCTCCGGGAAAACGCTTGGCCAGCAGCGCCTCGGCGCGTTCGGCCTGAGCCGGCTGTCCGGCCTGGCGCCAGCCGCGCGCGAGCGCGCGGAGCAGGCCGGGGACCCAATGCCCTTTGCCGTCCCGGCTGGCCAGACGCAGGATCAGCGTTTCGGCGGCCGCGAGTTCCCCCGAATCGATCAGGCGCCGGGCGATCAGCGCCCAGGCCGGCAGCGCCAGAGGGGGCAAGGAAGAACCCAGATCGACGAGCGCAGCGGCGATCTGCTCGCCGGGAAGAGCGCTCTCGCGCACCGCAGCGCGGCGCAGCAGATGCGCAGCCGCATCGGCGATCAACTCGGGCTTGCGCGCGAGATGCGCGACCCGCAGATAATTGCCGCAGACCATATCGTCCGCCCCCTGGGCGAGCGCGCGCGCATAGTCCAGGGCCGCACGATCGAACTGGAGCCGGGCGACATGGGCGGAGGCCTGTTCGAGCAGCTTGGCACGCGCTTCGTCGGCGTCGATCTTCAACACATGTTCGGCGCTCTTGCCCCCCCGGCGCAAGCGGTAGAGGCCGGTCAGCACCGCCCCGGCGATCAGCCCTCCGGCATGCGCCAGATAGTTGACGCGCCCGTTGGGGTCGAAGACGAAGCGCTCCAGCAATTCCTTGCCCAGCCAGACCGGCAGGATCACCAGAGCAGGCCAGCGCGCGGTGTCGAAGAATACGAAGAACCAATAGAAGAAGCGAACGCGGCGCAGCCCGAAGAGGACCACATAGGCCGCCATCACCGCCGAGATCGCGCCCGAAGCTCCCAGCGAATAGCCCCCCCGCTCGCTCCCGAAAAGCAGGTCGGGCGCCGCCGCCGCGAGTCCTCCGAGCAGATAGAGCAGGGCGAACCCCGCCGCGCCCAGCGAAGCCTCGACCGTATAGCCGACAATGAAGAGCAGCGCCATGTTCCCGGCCAGGTGCATCAGGTCGGCATGCAGGAACATGTGGGTGACCAGGGTCACGGCCGTCGGATGCGCGGGTTGAAGGCTATAGCGTTCGGAGAACACCTGCGCGCGCAACGCGTCGTAGCGCTCGCGCTGGGCGCGCCAGAGCGGATAGGCGGGATCGGCGGGGCGGATCACCTGGCCCGCCCGCAGCCGGTTCATGAAGGCGGGGTCCATCTCCATCGCACGGAATACCTGAGCCTCTTGCCCGGTCGCCAGCGCCCGGCGCAGGGTGTCGGCCTCGCGCAGCTTGCCTCGCCCACCCAGATCCGCGACATAGGCGGGCAGTTCGGTCGCCGGCAGGCGGGACTGCCGATAGTTCTCGAGCGCGGCGTTCAGGCGCTCGCCATCGCTTCCCTGGAGCAGAAAGACCACGACGCAGGCGAGGATCAGGCCCAGCGTGACCCAGGGCGGGCGGGACCAGTCGGGACGGGCGGGCAGAGGCAGGATCAGCATCCCCGGATTAGGCCGGAAAATACCGAAACAGTGCAAGGCCGTCAGTCCCCGCACTCATCCCGTGAGCCCCCGCTCGCTTCTTTTTCACACGGAATTTGGGGGGGCGCGCTGCACACTGCATAATCGCGGAGCATTCATCCCCCGGGCCATTCCATGCCAAGCCGCTACCGAGTCATTCTGAACGGACAGATTCTCGCCGGGCACGATCCCGCCGAAGTCCGCGCCGCGCTTGCCCGCAGCTTCCGGATCGCCGACGCCCAGCTCGACCTGCTGTTCTCGCACCGTCGCATCATGATCAAACGCGATGCCAGCGCCGAGGAAGCGGAGCGCTTGGCCCGGCTGATCCGCGCCCTGGGCATGGACGCCACGGTCGAATCCACCGCGCCGCCCCCAGAACAGGCCCCCGCACCGACTCCGGCCCCGGAACCGACATCAGCTCCAGCTTCGGCTCCCGAGCCGAAGGCCGCCGCGCCGCGCCCCGCCAGCGAAGAACTCTTCAGCCTCGCGCCTCCCGCACCGCCTTCGACGGCGCGAGAAACGGCGGTCGATCCGTCCGCCGACAACGTGACCTGCCCGCAGTGCGGGGAGATCCAGCCCCGGCGCACGCTGTGCCGCCACTGCGGCTTGGACATGCCGCGCTACCACCGCGCGCAGGCCGCGCTGCAGGCCGAACCGCCGCCCACCGCACAGCCGTCACAGCACGCTCGTCCAGAGCCTGAACGCGAAGTCAAAGCCGAAACCGCCGAGCCCGGCGAGAGCGCGCCACTGCTCTCGCTGAGCTTCTCCGGGCGCCTCCCGCGCATGGCCTATCTGGGCGGCAGTCTGTTCGGCACCGGCGCGGCGCTGAGCTTGATAGCGCTGGGGCTCTCATCGGGCATCAAGGGCCTGGGCACACTAGCGATGCTCGCGCTGCTGATCTATACGTTCCGGATCGCCGCGCTGCGCCTGCACGACACCGGCCGCAGCGGCTGGATGTCGCTGCTGATGCTGGTCCCGCTGCTCGGCCAGATCTTTGCGCTCGCTCTGCTGCTGATACCCGGCGACGAACTCGAAAACGACTACGGCGAAACGCCCGAAGCGGGCGGAGGCAAGGCCGCGTTGATGGGCCTCGCGTTGATCGCGCTGGCACTAACCCTGAGCTACAAGGCTATTGAGCGCGACCCGGTCGCTGCCCGCGAAGCCCTGCTGGGCATGGGTTGGGGGCAGCGTGCCCGCCCCGCACCCAAGGCCGTCGAAGCGCCACCGCCTCCGGCCGAAACCGAGCCGCAGACTCCGCGCTACGCGTACGAAAACCAGGTCGCGCTGTATTCGGCCAGCGATTGCGATTCGTGCGCGGCGATGCGACGCTGGCTGCAGAGCCAGGACATCCATTTTGTCGAACACGCGATCGATGCGAATCCGGCCGCCGCCGCAGCACTCAGGGAGAAGCTCTCCCGCGCGGGAATCGACGGTCAGATCCGGCTCCCGGTGCTCGAGGTGAACGGCGAGATGATCGCCAACGATCCCGAGATCAGCGAAGTGCAGAAGCACCTGAAGATGAAGTAACGGCCACCCTCGGGTGGCCGCCTTTTCGTCCAATCGACGGCTTACTTCGCGCTCTTTGCAAAGTCTCCGGCATGGACGCCGACGAACTTGTCCGGATCGATGTACTTCTTCACCGCGGCATTGACCTCGGCAGTCGTGACGGCCTTCAGCTTCGCCTCGAAGCCCTCTTCCCACTTCATCGTCCGCCCCAGCCACAGATCGCCGGCCAGTCCGACGGCGAGCGCGCCGTCGCGCGTACGGCCGATCGCCGATTCCTGCAACAGGCCGCGGCGCGCGTCCTCAAGTTCCTGAGCGCTGACGCCATCCTTGACCAGACGGACCAGTTCCTCATGGACGGCCGCCTGCAGCTTCGCAAGGTTCTGCGGCGCATGGATCGCATAGAGGCTCAGGCCCGAATTCGCGTCGGTCGAGGACAGGTTCAGGCTGCTGCCGACCCCGTAGCTGAGGCCCTCCTTCTGGCGGATACGGTCGGCGAGCCGGCTCTTCAGACTTCCACCGCCGAGGATCGTGTTCGCGAGCACCAGGGCCGGAGCTTCGGCCGCCTCGTCGTTGACGGGCAGGCTCTGCCGGGCGAGGAAGAAGGCGTTGGCCTTCTCGGGCGTCTCGAATTTCAGCACGGCCGGTTTCTTCGCGCGGAAGGGATGGGGAATCCGCGCATAGGCGCGCCCGGCCTTCCAGTCGCCGAACAGCGCGGCGAGCTGGGTCTTCGCGGCCGCCTCATCGAAATCGCCGACCAGCGCGATCTGCGCGTCCTGGGCTCCGAAGAAGTCCTTGTGGAAGGCGCGCAGCTCTTCGGCCTTGATCGCCTTCAGATCCGCGATCGCCTCGTCCAGCGTCGACGCGTAGCGCCAGTCCCCCTTCAGGTACGGGTTTTCGTAGCGGGACAGCGCGAGGCTCGCGATCGCCTGAGGCTCGCTGCGACTCGCTTCGATCGCGGTCAGCTCCCGGGCGCGCAGCGTTTCAAGCTCGGCGGCCGGGAAGTCGGGACGGCGCAGCATGTCGGCGAGCAGCGGCAGCAGACCGGCGAGCGTGTCGCGCCGGGCTTCGAAATTGACGCTGACCAGGTTCCCGGTGCGCCCTATGCTCACGGTCGCCTTCAGCGCTTCGAGCTTGTCCGCGATCTGCGTCTTGTCGAGCCCCGCAGCGCCGTTCTGGAGCATGTCGACCGCGACATCGGCGACCGCCTCTTGCCCGAACAGCGACTTCTCGTCGCCGAAGCGCAGCGTGATGTGGCCGTTGACAGTGTTGCCGCGGTTCTTCTTCGTCAAAAACGCGAGCTTGGCGCCGTTCGCGAGCGCCAAGCGGTGCGTGCGCGCCTCGATGTTGGCCGGACTCGAATCGAAAGCCTCGCCCGCTTCGACAGCGCGGCGCCCCACATAGCCTTTGAGCAGCTCTCCGGGCTTCGCCTCGTCCGGCAGCGCGACGCGCTCGGGCTTGTCGGTCGGAGTGAACAGCCCGACGGTCCGGTTGCTCGCCTTGAAGTAGTTCGCAGCAACGCGCTGCAGGTCGGCCAGCGTCACCGCGTCGACCTGATCGCGTTCGAGGAAGAGCAGGCGCCAGTCGCCCTGCGCGATCGCCGAAGACAGCGCGATGCCCAGCGCATCGGGTTTGTTCATCAGCGCTTCGTGCGCGTTCGCGAAGCTGAGCTTGACCCTCTTGAGTTCCTCCTCGGTGACCGGGTGGCTCTGGATCTCGTCGACGGTCGCGAACAGGATGCGGCGCGCTTCGTCGAGCGAGCTCTTCTTGTCGACGACCGCGTAGAGGCTGAAGCTGCCCGGCTCGGCCGACTTCGTCGGTCCGGCGCCGACCGCGGCCGCCTTGTGCGTCTCGACCAAGGCCTTGAAGAGCCGTCCCGACGGATTCTCGTCGAGCACCGAGGACAGCACTTTCAGCGCCGCAACATCCGGATGGGGGCCGTTCGGGATGTGGTAGAGCGCCGCGACGACCTGATAATCGCCAGCCCGGGACAGGGTCACGGTCCGCTCGCCGTCCTGGACCGGATCGCGGGTCCAGGTCGGCTCGAGAACCCGGGCGGGCTTGGCGATCGCACCGAAGCGCTTCTGGATCTTCGCCAGAGCCTTCGCCTCATCGAACTTCCCGGTCAGCACCAGCACCGCGTTGTCGGGCTGGTAGTACTTCCTGTAGAAGGCCTGCAGATGGGCGATATTGACCAGTTCGACGTCGGAACGCGCACCGATCGTGCTCTTGCCGTAGTTGTGCCACTGATAGGCGGCGGCCTGCATCTTCTTGAACAGCACGGCTCCGGGATTGTTCTCGCCCGCTTCCATCTCGTTGCGCACGACCGTCATCTCGGAGTCGAGATCCTTCCTCGCGATGAAGGAGTTGACCATCCGGTCCGCCTCCATCGTCAGCGCCCAGTCGAGGTTCTCGTCGCTGGCCTGGAAGGTCTCGAAGTAGTTCGTCCGGTCAGCGGTGGTCGAGCCGTTGAAGTCCATGCCGTGCGACTTGAGTCCGGCGACCAGCGCGCCGTCCTTCAGAGTCGGCGTGCCCTTGAACACCAGGTGTTCGAGCAGGTGGGCCATGCCCGTCTCGCCGTAGCTCTCGAAGCGGGAGCCGACCAGATAGGTCAGGTTCAGCGTCGCGGTCGGCTTGCTCGCGTCAGGGGCCAGCAGCACTTTCAGCCCGTTGGCGAGCCGGTACTCGGTCACGCCTTCGATGGCCGTGACGCGGACCGGCGCGCCGATCGCGGCAGCGACCGGACGTACGACATGTTGGGGGGTTTTCGGAGCCGCCGCGAAGGCGGGAGAAGTGGCCAGACAGATGGCCACCATCGCTGCAACAGGGGTCAGACGCATCCAGGAACTCACTTGAAATGGAGGGGAGGGCAGATTTTTCGCTGCCGTGATCGCGACTCTACGCGCCCTGCAACAAAATGACATCCGCCTTGGTTGGCTGTAGATATGCGCGGATCGTTATAATCGCGTCTTTGCCCCGGACAGCCCGCCATGACCCAGCCCCTCTATGAGTCCACGATCCGCAGCCTGCCGCTGCTCGGTCGCGGCAAGGTGCGCGACATCTACGCGGTCGGCGACGACAAGCTGCTGATCGTCACGACCGACCGCCTCTCCGCATTCGACGTGATCCTGCCCGATCCGATTCCGCGCAAGGGTCAGGTGCTCAGCGAACTCGCGAACTTCTGGTTCGACAAGCTCGCCCACGTCGTACCGAACCAACTGACCGGCATCGCGCCGGAAACCGTCGTCGCCGCCGACGAGCGCGACCAGGTGGTCGGTCGGGCTCTGGTCGTCAAGCGCCTGAAGGCGCTGCCGATCGAAGCGGTCGTGCGCGGCTACATCATCGGCGGGGGCTGGAAGGACTATCAGGCCAGCGGCTCGGTCTGCGGCATCGCGCTGCCCGCGGGCCTGAAGCAGGCCGCGAAGCTTCCCCAACCGATCTTCACCCCGTCGACGAAAGCCGATCTGGGCACCCACGACGAGAACATCAGCTTTGAGCAGTGCGTCGCGCTGGTCGGAGCCGAACTCGCTGCCCAGGTTCGCGACACCGCGATTCGTCTCTACTCGGAAGCGCGCGACTACGCCGCCGGCCGCGGCATCATCATCGCCGACACGAAGTTCGAGTTCGGTCTGGATGCCACCGGCACGCTGCACCTGATCGACGAAGCGCTGACGCCCGACTCCTCGCGCTTCTGGCCTGCCGCCAGCTACCAGGAAGGCATCTCGCCGCCCTCCTTCGACAAGCAGTTCGTCCGCGACTATCTGGAAACGCTGGACTGGAACAAGCAGGCGCCCGGCCCCCGGCTGCCCGCCGACGTGCTCGCGAAGACCAGCGCCAAATACGTCGAAGCCTACGAAAAGCTGACCGGCAAGACGCTCGGCTGAAACCTCGCGAGCAAGCCCGTCACGACAAAACGGCCCGGAATCCCGGGCCGTTTTTCATTGCCTGAAGCGCTTCAGATAGTCCGCCAGCGGCTCCAGCCCCATCGCCTTGCGGCGCTGACCGATAATCGCCTCGTCCTCGCGAGGAAAAAGCCGAACGGACATCATCCGCGCTCATCGGTGTGATCCGCGGCCGAGCGTCCGGCTCTCTCCGTCAACCGCGCAGCGCGACGAGCGCTTTGCGCCTCTCCTCGGCCGCGGCGCTGGTCAGCTCAGCGAACTGCTCGGGCGTCATGCCGAAAGTCGCCGCCTCCAGCAGCTCGCCCCTCTGCCGCTCCAGCTGCAGACTCAGCGGGTTCGGCGTCTCGGCCGCCAGATTCGCAACGAACAGCACATCGGCGAGTCCGCCCAGCGGAATCGCCCCGCCGTAGATCTCGGGATCGTCGATCGCATCGCGGATCTGCTCAGGAACGCCCAGCGCTTCGAGCACCGCGCGGCTGACCGCCTTGTGCCAGGAGAGGATCAGATCGGACAGGTCCTGTTCGCGGTCGAGCAGGGCCGGATAGTCGGAGGCCTTGTCGAGCAGATAGAACTGGCCGATGTCGTGCAGCATTCCGGCCAGCATCGCCTCGTCAGGCTTGGCTTGGCCTTGTTGCCTCGCCAGCGCATAAGCCCAGGAGGCGACATCGATCGAGTGATCCCAGAGCCTCGCCGCATAGCCGCGAGCCGCGCCCAGACGCTCGGAATGCGCAAGCTGCGAGGTCGAGACGATGAGCGCGAGCGAGCGCACCGCGGCAGCACCGACGCGCAGTACGGCCTGCTTCAGATCCTGGATGGGCCCGCCGACGTTCGCATACAGCGCCGAGTTGGCCAGGCCCAGCAGGCGCGCGGCAAGCACCGGTTCGAGCTGGATCAGCGGTATCAGGTCGTCGAGGCTGAAATCGTCGCGTTCGAGCAGGCGGTTGATCTTAACCGATACTTCGAGGAAAGTCGGAAAGGCAAGCGGCCCCCCCGCCAGCTCCTTCTCGATCTCGGCCGCCAGAGCTTCCCTTTGTTGCTGGGCTTTATCCATGAACGTGATGTCTCCAGTGATTGATCCCGGCACGGCCAAAAACCATCCTGCTCCGGTTTTCGGCACAATGACGGCAAACCTTTGCCTTATATATCGCACCCGATGAGCATAAACAATCCACTTCTCGATTTCTCCGGCCTGCCGCGCTTCGACACTCTACGCCCCGAACACGTCGCGCCGGCCATCCAGCAGCTGATCCTCGACGCGCGCGAGCAGATCGCCCGCCTCGAGGCCTCGACCGAGGCCCCGGATTGGGACAACTTCGTCGAAGCGCTCGCCGCGATCTGCGAGCGCCTCGGCCGCGCCTGGGGCGTCGTCCGCCACCTGCACTCGGTTCTGGATCTGCCGCCCTGGCGCGAAGCCTACAACGCGCAGCTCGCCGAGATCACCCGCTTCTACGCCGAACTGGGCCAGGACGAAGCGCTGTTCTCCCGTTACAAGGCTCTGGCCGCGCGCGCCGATTTCGACACCTGGCCCCCGGCCCGGCGCAAGGTCGTGCTCGATGCGATCCGCGACTTCCGCCTGTCCGGCGCCGATCTGCCGGAGTCGGTCAAACCGCGCTTCCAGGCGATCCAGGAAGAGCTGGCCGGACTCTCGGCCAGGTTCTCGGAGAACCTGCTCGATGCGACGAACGCCTGGCACGAGGACTTCACCGAGATCTCGGCGCTCGCCGGCCTGCCCGAAGATGCGCTGGAGACCGCGAAGAACGCGGCCGGGAAGGCCGGAGTCGAAGGCTGGCGGCTGACTCTGCAAGGCCCCTGCGTGATGGCGGTGCTGCGCCTCGCCGACGACCGTGCGCTGCGCGAGCGCGTCTGGCGCGCGAACGCGACCCGCGCCTCCGAGTTTTCGGCCGACCAGGGTCATCCGGAATGGGACAACGGCCCGGTAATGCTGAGGATCCTCGCGCTGCGCAGCGAAGAAGCGCGCCTGCTCGGCTTCCCTGACCACGCCGCGGTATCGCTGGTGCCCAAGATGGCCGACTCGCCCGAGCAGGTCGTCGCCTTCCTGCGCGACCTGGCCGTCCGCGCGAGGCCTTCGGCCGAGAAGGATCTGGCCGAGCTGCGCGATTTCGCGGCGGCCGAGCTCGGCATCGCCGAGCTCGAAGCCTGGGATCAGGGCTACGCGGCCGAGAAGCTGCGCCAGAAGCGCTATGCCTTCTCGTCCGAAGAGCTTCGCCAGTACTTTCCCGAAAACAAGGTGCTTGCCGGCCTGTTCGGCCTGATCGAGCGCCTCTATGCCGTCAAGGTTCTGCCCGACACCGCCCCCGTCTGGCACGAGGACGTGCGCTTCTTCCGGATCGAGAAGGACGGAGAGCTGATCGGCCAGTTCTACCTCGACCCCTATTCGCGCGACACGAAACGCGGCGGCGCCTGGATGGACGATGCACGTTCGCTGAGGGTCACCCAAGAGGGTCGCGAGACTCCGGTCGCCTATCTGGTCTGCAACGCCTCGGCGCCCGGCGCCGGAAAACCGGCCCTCTACTCCTTCGATCAGGTCCTGACCCTGTTCCACGAAACCGGACACGGCCTTCACCACCTGCTGACCCGGGTCCCGGAACCGGGCGTCTCGGGCATCAACGGCGTCGAATGGGATGCGGTCGAGCTGCCCAGCCAGTTCATGGAAAATTTCTGCTGGGAGTGGGAAGTCGTTTCGGCGATGAGTGCCCACGCCGAGACAGGCGAAACGCTGCCGCGCGCGCTGTTCGAGCGCATGCTCGCCGCGAAGAACTATCATGCAAGTCTCGCAATGCTGCGCCAGATCGAGTTCGCACTGTTCGACATGCTGCTGCACAGCGATTTCGACCCTTCCTCCGGGAAGGTCCTTGAACTGCTCGCCTCAGTCAGAGAGGAAGTCGCGGTGATCATCCCTCCCGCCTTCCAGCGCTTTCCGCACAGCTTCAGCCACATCTTCGCGGGCGGCTATGCGGCCGGCTATTTCAGCTATCACTGGGCCGAAGTGCTGTCCGCGGACGTCTATGAGGCGTTCGAGGAGGCGGCGCGCGAGCGTGGCAGCGTGCTCGACCGCGCAACGGGAGAGCGCTTCCTCGCCGAGGTCCTGTCGGTCGGTGGCTCGCGCCCCGCTCTGGAGTCCTTCACCGCCTTCCGCGGACGCGCTCCCAGACCGGACGCCTTGCTGCGCCATCACGGCATCCTGATGAATCCGGAGAATCTGCAATGACCCACAACAAAATACTGCGCTGCGCCCTGCTCGCGGCGCTGCTGATCCCCTGCCTCGCCGAGGCAGGCGTCTATCGTTGGAAGGACGCATCCGGCCGCGTCCACTATTCGGACCAGCCGCCGCCCGCCAATGTCCGGGTCGAAGAGAAGGCGATGAAAGGCAGCAGCATCGAGCAGGACAAGCAGCCCTACGCGGTCCGCAAGGCATCCGAAGCCTTCCCGGTCGTGCTCTACACGGTCGAGAGCTGCCCGGGCTGTGAAGCCGGCCGCAGCTACCTCTCCGCCCGCAAGATCCCGTTCACGGAGAAGAAGATCACGACGGCCGAAGTGCGCGACGAGGCGGCGAAGCTGCTCGGCAGCAAGGAAGTCTCCGCCCCCTTCATCGTGATCGGCGGCAAGGTGCACAAGGGCTGGCTGGAGTCAGAATGGGCGACGGCGCTCGATTCGGCCGGCTACCCGGCCGGAAAGGCCAAGTGATGGCGCAGTCGGTCGCGACCTGGAACGTCAATTCGCTGAAAGTCAGACTGCCCCACCTGCTCGAATGGCTGGAGCGGGCGCAGCCGGACGTGGTCTGCCTGCAGGAGCTCAAATGCGAGGACTCGGCCGTGCCGCGCGACGCGATCGCCGCAGCCGGCTACCACGTCGTCACGCACGGGCAGAAGACCTATAACGGCGTCGCGATCCTGTCGCGCGAAGAGGCACGCGACATCCAGCGCAACATCCCGGGCTTCACTGATCCGCAGAGCCGGATCATCGCCGCGACCGTCGGCGAGACCCGCGTCGTCTGCGCCTACTTTCCAAACGGCCAGGCCGTCGGCTCGGACAAGTACGCCTACAAGCTCGAATGGCTTGCGGCGCTGACACTCTGGCTCAGGGGCGAGCTCGAACGCCACCCCAGGCTGATCCTGACCGGCGACTTCAACATCGCGCCGGACGAACGCGACACCCATCCGGACTGGAAGGACGGAATCCTCGTCTCACCGCCCGAGCGCGAAGCTTTCCGCGCCCTGCTGGATCTGGGCCTCGGGGACGCCTTCCGCCATTTCGAGCAGCCCGAGCGGATCTACTCGTGGTGGGATTACCGGATGAACGCCTGGCGCCGCAACTTCGGCCTGCGCATCGACCATCTCCTGGTCACGCCCGCTCTGGCCGAAGAACTCGCGAGCTGTTCGGTCGACACCGCCCCCAGGGAACTGGAGCGCCCCAGCGACCATGCCCCGGTCATCGCCCGCTTCCTCTAGGGCAATCGCCCCCCCTTTTCCGATATCATTCCGTATCAATACCGGCCCCATCGAAAGCCCGCCATGACTGAAATCGAAATGCTGTTCGAGCGCCTGTCCGAACTGCCCGCGATTCCGAAAGTCGTCCAGAACCTGATCGCGTCGATGGAAGACGAGGAGGCCGACATCGCCGGCCTCGCCCTCGTCGTCAGCCACGAGCCGACGCTGTCGGCGCGCGTGCTGAGGCTCGCCAATTCGAGCTATTACGGCGCCCAGAAGAAGATCGGTTCGATCCAGGAGGCGGTGACCCGGATAGGTTTGAATGCGTTGCGCAGCCTGGTCATCACCTCGGGCCTGACCCAGGCCTTCAAGGACGTTCCGGGCATCGCGCTGAACGAATTCTGGCGTCACGCGCTGCTCAGCGCCGGCTTCGCGCGAAGCCTGGCCCGGGCGGCTCACCTCGATGTCGAATACGCTTACACGGCAGCGCTGATGCACAGGATTGGCGCACTGCTGCTGCACCTCGCCTTTCCCGAGCCGGCCGACGCTCTGGCCAGCAGCCTCGTCGGAGCGAGTGCGGCGGAGCGCTGCACCGCCGAGCGCAAGGCCCTGGGCGTCGATCACTGCTCGGCGGGCGCCGAGCTCGCCAGGCAGTGGAATTTCCCACTCGCGATCCGCAACGGCCTCGCGGCTTACGCCTACCCGACCTCGCCCCAAGCCAGCCCCTTCGCGGCAATCGTCGCGCTGGCCAGCCAGGCCGCGGGAGCGACGCTTGCCGGAAGCGATCCGGAGACTATCCTCGATGAGCTGCCCGAGGAGGTTCTCGACAAGGTCGTGCTCGACAAGGAGACGGTTCTGGGCGTGCTCGAAGACGGTCCCGAACTGCTCAGGGACGCCTCGAGCTTCCTCTGAGCGTCACTGAGCCTGGGCTTCGGCGACGAAGGCCAGCGCTCCGTCCTTGAGTTCGAAGCGGCCGAGCCGGCTGCCTGGAGGCGTGTCCGCGGTCGGCTCCATGCGCTGGATCAGGCATTTCTCGGTGCTGATTGCATACCAGGTCTTGCCCTGGCTGGCCACGAAGAGCTGGTCCTGGAGCTGCCAGAGCTCCATCTTCGGCCCCTTCTTGCTTCCCGGCAGGATCTTGAAGCGCCGCTGGCAGGCGGGAAAACGCGACGCGACGAGCGTCTGGGCGACCTCGGGCGCGAACGGGTAAGCCTGTTCGCGGACCAGCGAGATCGAATGGTTGCGCCCGTCGACCTCATAGGCCGCCGCGTTGTTCTCGCAGGCCGTCAGGAGCGGCAGGGTGAGCAGGACAAGGGGGGCCAGCAGGCGCTTCATATCAGACTCCTTCCAGTGACCAGGCGAGCGTCCCTCCCGCGCGCAGCGGCACCAGAGGGTCGCCGGGCAGGCAGGGCAGGATTTCAGGAATGTTCACGGTCTTCCTGACCAGCGTGATCGTGTCGCGGTTGCGCGGCAGACCGTACCAGTCCGGGCCGTTGAAGCTCGCGAAGGCTTCGAGCTTGTCCAGAGCCCCGGCTGCGTCGAAGGCTTCAGCGTAGAGTTCGATCGCAGCGTGGGACGTATAGCAACCCGCGCAGCCGCAGGCCGTCTCCTTGTTCGAGCGCAGATGCGGCGCCGAATCGGTGCCGAGGAAGAAGCGCGGCGAGCCGGAGCAGACCGCGTCGATCAGGGCCTGGCGGTGCGTCTCGCGTTTGAGAACCGGCAGGCAATAGTGGTGGGGCCGGATGCCTCCGACGAGGATCGCGTTGCGGTTCATCAGCAGGTGGTGGGCCGTGACGGTTGCCGCGACCCCCTCCCTCGCCTCGCTCACGAACTGGGCCGCCTCGCGCGTCGTGATGTGCTCGAAGACCGTGCGCAGGCCAGCGAAGCGCGCCGTGAGCGGCGCCAGAACGCGATCAATAAAGACGCGCTCGCGATCGAAGATATCCACGTCAGCATGGGTCACCTCCCCGTGCAGCAGGAGCGGCAGGCCGATCTTCTCCATCCTTTCGAGCACCGGGTAGACCTTTTCGATCGCGCTGACCCCGGAATCGGAATTGGTCGTCGCCCCGGCCGGATAGAGCTTCACCGCGTGCACGAAGCCGCTCGCCTTCGCGCGTTCGATCTCGTCGGCCGAACTGTTATCCGTCAGGTACAACGTCATCAGCGGTTCGAACTTGAGCCCTTCGGGCAGCGCAGCGAGGATGCTCTCGCGGTAGGCGAGCGCCTGAGCCAGAGTCGTCACCGGCGGGCGCAGATTGGGCATCACGATCGCGCGCGCAAAACGGCGCGCGGAATCGGGCAGGACCGCGGCAAGCACATCGCCGTCGCGCAGGTGCAGGTGCCAGTCGTCGGGCCGGGTCAAAGTGAGAGTCTGGGTCATGTCGGTTCGCAGGAAAGAGGGGGCCGGAGCGACCGGCCGATCAGCGATTTTGCCACGCCGCGGGCTTCAGGCCTCCGGTTTCAGTTCGAGTCCGAGCTCATAGAGCTTCTTCTTCGCGACTCCGGTCGCCTCGGCCGCGATCCGCGCGGCCCGGCTGACCGGCAGCTCTTCGAGCAGCAGTTCGAGCAGACGGCGGGCCGCCAGCGGGATGTCGACCTCCTGGGGCGGAGCCGACACGATCAGCACGAACTCGCCGCGGACCCGGTTCGGATCGGCGGCGAACCAGGCGGCCGCCTCGGCAAGGGGAATCCGGGCGATCTCCTCGTACAGCTTGGTCAGCTCGCGGGCCACGGTCAGCTCCCGTCCGGCGCCGAGCAGCTCAGCCATGTCCGCGACGCACTCGCTGATACGGTGCGGAGCTTCGTAGAAGACCAGCGCCGACGCCACCGCGGCGAGGCGCTCCAGTTCGGCGCGGCGGGCGGCGGGGCGGGAGGGCAGGAAGCCGACGAACATGAAACGATCGTCGGTGCAGCCGGATGCGGACAGCGCGGTGATGACCGCGCTGGGACCGGGGACCGGGACGACGGGAAACCCTGCGGCCTGGACCCGGGCAACGACTTTCGCGCCAGGATCGGAGACCGCGGGCGTGCCGGCGTCGGTCACCAGCGCGATGTGCTGCCCCTGTTCGAGCAAGGCCACCAGCCCGTCCGCGGCGGCCTGCTCGTTGTGCTGATGCACCGCCATCAGCCGGGTGCTGATCCCGTAGTGCTCAAGCAGTCCCCGGGTGTGACGGGTGTCCTCGGCGGCGATCGCATCGACCTTGCCAAGCACGCCGAGCGCCCGCAATGTTATGTCGTACAGATTTCCGAGCGGCGTCGCGACGATGTAGAGGGACGGCGAAGAATTGAGATACCGGGTTCCCGAGGAGGGAAGATGCAACTGTTCAAGCGAATCCATGAGAGCCTAGCCAGCGTGTTCAACAGCGCCCATTCTGCGGCCCAGACGGCGCCCGAACAACTCCCGGGCCGGCAAAACACCGGCATGATGGCCGAACAGCTGGCGGGAACCTATCTGAGCCGGGCCGGACTCAAGATCGTCGCGCGCAATGTGCGCTCGCGCTGGGGAGAGATCGACCTGATCGGCACCGACGGCGAAACCCTGGTCTTCGTCGAGGTGAGGCTGCGCACCGACCCGCGCTTTGGCGGGGCCGCGGAAAGCATCTCGTCGGCCAAGAGGCGCAGGCTGGTCCGCACCGCCGACCACTTCCTGGCTCACGGCGGCAGGCTCTGGCAGGGGCACCCCTGCCGCTTCGATGTCGTGCTGCTCGACCGGCTCCACCTCGCCCATATCGAATGGATACGCAACGCCTTCGACGCGTCCTGATCCTGTTCGCCGCGCTGCTGCTCTGCGCCGAGGCATCGGCCGGACTGCGCGTGCGGGTTCAGCGCTCGCCGCTGGCCGGCTTCCAGTACCACGAAGGCCCGGCACTCTGGGATCAGCTCAGAACCGGCGACCGGCTTGAGCTGGTCCGCGAAGCCGACAATCCTCACGACGGCCGCGCGATCGCGGTGTACTGGCAGGGCCACAAGCTGGGCTACCTGCCGCGCGCCGAGAACGATGCGGTATCAAGCGCGATGGACCAGGGCCACCGGCTCGACGCGCGGATCGGTCGCCTGCGCGAAGAGCGCAATCCCTGGCTCAGGCTGGAAGTCGAAGTGTTCGTCGTCCCTCAATAGGAGACGCCCAGATAGAGGTAGCCCGCCCGGCGCCCGCCTTCGCTCTGCCCATAGGCGAGGAACAGCGGTCCGAGCAATGTATCGACCCCGACGAAAGCCGAGCCGCCGCGGATCCACGGCGAATTGCCGGACTGGAAGGCCTGCTTCCAGACCCTGCCCAGTTCCCCCGAGACGCCGACATACATTCCGCTGCCCAGGTTGGGCAGGATGGACACGATGCGCTTGTAGCCCATGAGCCGGAAGAATGCGGTGCGCTCGCCGACCAGCTCGTTCGTGTTGTAGCCGGACAGGTTCAGGAAGCCCCCCAGCGTGTAGAACTGCGTCACCGAGATCCCGGGATCGAGGTTGCCGGCCAGCCGCGCCGTGCCGCGCAGCGTTAGCCCGCCAAAACTGTGCGCGCCGTCGGCGGTCACGTTCAGCGAGTGCTGTATCCCTTCGTTGGCGCTGCTGACGTAGCGGTAGTCGAACTTGCCCAGATAGCCGCTGCGCGGGAAGCGCGGATTGTCGAGCTGATCGACGACAGCATAGGCGCGCAGACCGTGCGTGCGCTCGCTGTCCAGCGCCAGAGGCGAGCTTGCAATCACGGTGTCGGCGTTGAGGTAGTTCGAGAAGAAGGACAGCCTCGTCTCGCCGAGCGAAGCGAAGGAGTAGCCGAGGCCCAGTTCCAGCTCGCGCGTTGTCAGTTCGACCTGGGCCTGCTGGTGCCCTGTCGCATCCCAGACACCGTACTTGTCGCGGCCGTAATACACCGAAGCCGCCGAGAACCACTGCGAATGGGCGAAAGGTTGCAGCAGTTCGGATTGCCAGTACTGCCCGCTGCCGACGCGCACGTCGTTGCGCCACTGGGCCCCCCAGCGATCCAGCCAGGTCATCTGCAGATTGCCGAGGAAGGCGACATCAGAGTTGCCGTAGCTGTCGAGCTTGAAATCCAAGCCCAGGCGCAGGAAGTTCGGGCCAACCGTGCGCTCGATCGGCGTAATTTCGGCGACCCGTTTGCCGTCCTGATCGCGCAGCGAATAGGAGATCCGGTCGAAATCCCCGGTCGCATAGAGCGATTCGATCCGCGAGACGAGCTCGCGCTGATCCTTCGGCTTGTCCTCGCCGCCATGAAGGTAGTGGGAGATCCGCGAATCGGGCACGAAACCGCTCTCGGCGACCCGAACCTCGGCATAGGGTTTCAGCTCTTCGATCCGGCGGGCCTGGACGCTCGCCTTCCACTGGGCGTACTCGGCCTCGCTGACCCGGTAACGGGCCAGGCGGTCGGCAACCGGCGCGACCGCACGGCGGCCGCGCTCGATCAAGGCCGCCCCCTCCCCGAAGCTCGCCGACGAATAGCCGCTCAGATCGGGTTCGATCAACACGTCGTTCGGCCCCATCAGCGCGAGCTGCTGGCGCACGTTCTGCCGCACATGGATGTTCGACTCCTGGGTCGCGACATCGACGAAATCGTGGATCTCTTCCTTCTTCAGCAGCGGCGTGCCGACATCGACGACGATCACGTCGTCGGCGCAGCGTCCCTTGACGTTCTGGACCGGCACGTTGCGGATCAGCATGCCATCGACGAGCAGGCGGCCATCGAGCTCGACGAGATCGAAGATGCCGGGCACGGCCATGCTCGAGCGCAGCGCGACAGCGAGATCGCCACCGGCGAATTCGAAAGGTTCGCCCGAGATCAGATCGGTCGCGACCGCCTGAAAAGGAATCGGCAACGTATCGAAGTCCTTGACCGCGACGTCGCGCGTGACGTGGCGCAGGAAAATGTCCATCTCCTGCGACGAGAGCGCGGCGCGCGGAACCTTGATGCCGTCGATGCCAACGCCCAGCGTCGCATCCATCAGGTTTTTGAAGTCATCCTTCTTGCGCTCGTAGGGTTTGTCGGCGCGGCGCGGCGCCCCGGTCAGCATCCGGTCCCAATCGGCGCCCTTGACCTCGCGGATCAGTGTCTCGATCGGCATCCCCGACGCGTAGATCCCGCCGACCAGCGCTCCCGCGCTGGTTCCGGAGATGCAGGAGATCGGGATCCTCAGGCGCTCGAGTTCCTCGATCACGCCCATGTGCGCGAGTCCGCGCGCGCCCCCGCCCCCCAGCACCAGGCCAACCCCCTTGATCGGGGACGGGTGTTCGGCCGCCAGTGCGCAGGCACAGCAGCAGGCCAGGGCAAGGGCGAAGAGCAGCGAGGTCGAACGGGTCATGGCGAAACCGGAGGGGACGGATCAGCGGCGAAGCATAGCGCAAGAGCGCGCGCCCACCTTGATCCAGGCTGCCGGACTCAGGCCTTCAGGTATTCGCCGCGTCCGCCCACCCAACGCTGGAGCAGGACTTCGACGGCATCGCGGTGCCGGGCGAGCAGCTCTTCGGCCGCTTCGCGCGCCGGCTCGACGAGATCCGCATCGGCTTCGAGATCCGCGTAGCGGAGCAAGGGCACTCCGCTCTGGCGCGCGCCGACCATCTCGCCGGGACCGCGCAGCCGCAGATCCTCGCGCGCGATCGCAAAACCGTCGGTATTCTCGTAGATCACGCGCAGGCGCGCCCGGCCGTTCTGCGACAGCGGCTGGCTGTAGAGCAGGATGCAGCTTGACGCCGCCGCGCCCCGCCCGACCCGGCCGCGCAGCTGGTGGAGCTGGGCAAGACCGAAACGTTCGGCGTGTTCGATGATCATCAGGCTCGCGTTCGGCACGTCGACGCCGACTTCGATGACCGTCGTCGCGACCAGGACCTGGACTTCGTTGCGGACGAAAGCGGCCATCACGGACGCCTTCTCGTCGGCCTTGAGCCGGCCGTGGACCAACCCGACCTTCAGCTCGGCGAGCTCCTCGGACAACCTCTCGTGGGTCTCGACCGCCGTCTGCAACTGTAAAGACTCTGACTCCTCAATCAAGGGACAGACCCAGTAAGCCTGGCGGCCTTCGACGCAGGCATCGCGCACCCGTCCGATGACCTCCGCGCGGCGCGCGTCGGCGACGAGCTTCGTCACGATGGGCGTGCGCCCGGGCGGCAGCTCGTCGAGCACCGACACATCGAGGTCCGCGTAAAAGCTCATCGCCAGAGTCCGCGGAATCGGCGTCGCGCTCATCATCAACATGTGCGGCAGAGGTGAGTCGTCGCCCTCGCGTTTCTCGCGCAACGCGAGGCGCTGGCGGACTCCGAAGCGGTGCTGCTCGTCGACGACCGCGAGCGCAAGCCGGGGGAAGGCGACCGGATCCTCGATCAGCGCGTGAGTCCCGACCGCGAGGCGCGCCTCGCCGCTCGCGAGCATCGCCAGAGCCTGAGCCCTCTGCTTCTTCTTCTGGCTGCCGGAGAGCCACGCGACGCGGATGCCCAGCGGGGCGAACCAGGCCTCGAGCTTGTGGAAGTGCTGCTCGGCAAGGATCTCGGTCGGCGCCATCAGCGCTGCCTGCCAGCCGCACTCGGCCGCCTGCAGCATCGCCAGCGCGGCCACGATGGTCTTGCCCGATCCGACATCGCCCTGGAGCAGGCGCTGCATCGGATGGGGCAGGACGAGATCGCGAGCGATCTCGTCCACGGCGCGCCGCTGCGCGCTGGTCAGCGCGAAGGGCAGGCTCGCGAGCAAGGCCCCCGTCAGTTCGCCGCTGCCCGGCAGCGGTGCGGCCTGGCGGGCACGTCGCTGCGCGTAGGCTTCGCGCAGCGAGATCTGCTGAACCAGCAGCTCCTCGAACTTGATCCGCCGCCAGGCCGGATGGGAATGGTCTTCGAGCGCCGCAATCGCCATTCCCGGCTGGGGCATGTGCAGCGCGCGCAGCGAACGCTCGACGCCCGGCAGACGCAGCGCCCGGCGCAGTGCCTCGGGCAGAGCCTCCTCGATCCGGACGCGCTCGAACGCTTTCGCGATCAGCTTGCGCAGCGCGCTCTGGGCCAGACCCGCGGTGACCGGGTAGACCGGAGTCATCGCCTCGGGCAAAGCCTCTCCGCCATGAAGGCTCTTGACGCGCGGATGGACCATCTCGGCGCCGAAGAAACCCATCCGGATCTCGCCGAAGACCCTGACCCGCGCCCCCTGGGCGAGCTGCTTGTGCTGCGACGGATAGAAGTTCAGGAAGCGCAGCGTCAGCTCACCGGTCTCGTCCGCGATCCGCGCGACAAGCTGACGGCGCGGGCGCAGCGCGACTTCGCTGCTGAGCACGACGGCTTCAATCTGCACCGCGGTGCCGGCCGGCGCCGCGCCTATCGTCCACAGCCTGGTTTCGTCCTCATAGCGCAGCGGCAGGTGAAGCAGCAGATCCTCCTCGCGGAAGATCCCCAGCTTCGCGAGGCGCGAAGCCAGAGCCTTGGGCAGGTTTTTCCAGCCTGAGGACGGAACGGGAGCGGACATGAAGGGATTTTATCCGCGCGCGGCGCAAAAACCGAAGGACTCGAACCAGAGCAGTGCTGACCGTGGTCTCTCCCCGGTCTCTCCCGGAGCGCGGCAAGTCTTTATATAAACAAATGTTGCGATCAAAACTTCGATGAATTTGACGCTTTTCGCGTTTGAGGCAGGTCAGTCAATATGGCGCCAGCCGGTGCTAGCTTCAATTACCCCCAGAGAAAATGATTCCCATGCGCAAGAACCTCCCCGTCACCGACCTCGAAACTCCCTTCCCCACCCAACGCATCCTGGTCTCGAAGACCGATCTGAAGGGCCGGATCACTTACGCGAACGACTCCTTCGTGCTGCTCTCCGGATTCACGCGCGAGGAGCTGATCGGCCAGCCTCACAACGTGATCCGTCACCCCGACATGCCGGCCGAGGCGTTCTCCGACATGTGGCGCACGCTCAAGGGCGGCTACCCGTGGCGCGGCCTCGTCAAGAACCGGCGCAAGGACGGCGGCTTCTACTGGGTCGATGCCTTCGTCGTACCGATCCGCAAGGGAGGGGAATGCACGGGCTATATGTCGGTGCGCACCGAAGCTTCGCGTTCCGCGATCGCTGCCGCGGCGGAGCTCTACCGCGCGGTCAGCGCTGGCGGCGCGAAACTCCCGGCCACCGGAGGGCGCGGTCTGAGCCTGCAGACCCGCTTCGGTCTGCTCTTCGCGGGCCTGGCCGGTCTGCAGCTGCTGGGCTTCACCGCCCACCTGCTCGGCACCCATCCCGCACTCAGCGGCTTCGCCTTCCTCGCCGGCCTCGCGGGCTGTGTCTGGGGCGCACTCGCCTTCCACGGCCGCGTCGTCTCTCCTCTGAAGCGCGTCATCACCTGCTTCGGCCGGATCGCCGAAGGCGATCTCGCGAGTACGATGGACATCCAGGGCCGGGACGAGATTGGCCAGGTGCTGACCGAACTCGCGTCAATGCAGATCCAGCTGCGCGTCGTCATCGACGAGATCCGCCTCGCCGAAGCCGAAGTCTCGCGTCAGGGGCGTGAAGTCGCGACGCAGATGCAGCAGATCGCAAACCAGGCGCAGATCCAGCAGGATCACGTCTTCGGTGTCACTTCGGCGATGGAAGAGGTCAGCACTTCGATCGGCGAAGTGGCTCACAACGCCGAAGAGGCCAGCCAGTCGGCCAATGCCACGCACGCGGTGCTCGACGAGAGCAGCGCCCAGCTCGCCCGGACCACGGCTTCGACGAGCAAGCTCGTCGAGACGGTCGGCGCCACCGGCAATGCGATGGACGCGCTGGGCGCCTGCGTTCAGCAGATCGGCTCGATCACCGACACGATCCGCGGCATCGCCGATCAGACCGCTCTGCTCGCGCTCAACGCGGCGATCGAGTCGGCCCGCGCCGGCGAGCAGGGGCGCGGTTTCGCGGTCGTCGCCGACGAGGTCAGAAAGCTCGCTGAGCGCACCGCGAGCAGCACGGTCGAGATCGCCAAACAGATCGGGCTGATCCACGAGACGACGACTCAGGCGAGCGCGTCGATGAACAAAGCCAACCAGGAAGTCCAGACCAACCGCGAGATGCTGGAGAACACGAACCAGCACTTCACCGCAGTGATCCGCGGCACCGACGCGATCACCGCGACCGCGCAGCAGATCGCGCTGGCCACCCACGAGCAGTCCACGGCGAGCTTCGATGTCGCGCACAACATGGAGAGGATCTCGCAGCAGATCGACGAGAACCGGCGCAGCGTGGACAGCGCTCTGGCCGCCTCGCACAAGCTCTTCGAGACGGCTCAGGAGCTGCACGCGATCGTCGAGCACTTCAACGCCGGGCGCTGAGCGCCCGGGCAAAAAAACCGGGCGGCGCAGCCGCCCGGCCTTCAGTCCGCTTCGGGAAGCGCGCCGACCGCGAGGCGCCCGCGGTTGCGCGATACCCAGTAGCCGACCGAGAGCAGCGCGAACCAGACCGGCGTCACATAGAGCGCGATGCGCGTCGAAGCGTCACAGGCGAGGAAGCCGAGCACCAGGACCAGGAAGGCCAGCACGAAGAAGTTCGCGTACGGTGCACCCGGCATCCGGTAGGCGACCGCGCTGGCCCGCCCGTGCGCGACCGCGCGCCGGTACTTCAGGTGAGACCAGACGATGACGCCCCAGGTCCACACCGTACCGACCGTCGCGACGCTGGTCACATAGGTGAAGACTTCCTCGGGGACCAGGTAGTTCAGCGCGACGCCGACCAGCATGCAGGCGGCCGACAGCGAGATGCCCGCGGCTGGGATGTGCCGCGCGTTGATCCGCCCGAGTGCGACCGGAGCCTGCCGGGAGTGGGCCAGCGCATAGAGCATGCGCCCGGTGCTGAAGATGCCGCTGTTGCAGGACGAAGCCGCCGCGGTAATGACGACGAAGTTGATGATGTCCGGCGCCGCCGGAATGCCCATCTTCTCGAAGACCTGAACAAAGGGACTCATGCCCGGGCTCAGCTCGTTCCACGGCACCAGCGCCATGATCACGGCCAGCGCGCCGATGTAGAAGATCAGAACCCGATAGGTCACGTTGTTGGTGGCCTGCGGCAGCACGGTCTGGGGGTTCTCCGCCTCGCCGGCGGTCACGCCGATCAGCTCGACGCCCGTATAGGCGAAGCAGGCGATCTGCAGCGTCAGCACAACCCCCAACATGCCGACCGGAGCGAAGCCTCCGTGCGACCAGAGATTCGAGAAACTGGCCGTCCTACCCAGATCGCCCAGTCCGAAAACGATCACCGCGATGCCGATCACGAGCATCGCGACGATCGTGATGACCTTGACCAGCGCGAACCAGAACTCCATCTCGCCGAAGAGCTTCACCGCGATCATGTTCGCGCCGTAGAGCAGCAGCAAGGTCACCAGCGCGGGTAGCCACTGCGGAATATCCGGAAACCAGTAATGGAAATAGACGCCGACCGCGGTCAGCTCGGCCATACAGGTGACGATCCACGTGAACCAGTAGGTCCAGCCGGTCACAAACCCGGCCCAGGGATTAATGTATTCCTCGGCATAGGTCGCGAAGGAACCGGCGACGGGCTTGTGGATCAGCAGCTCGCCCAGCGCGCGCATGATGAAGAAGACCGCCAGACCGGCAACCGCATAGCTGACGAGCAGAGCGGGACCGGCCTTGCTGATGGCCTTGGCCGAGCCGAGGAAAAGCCCGACGCCAATCGCACCGCCAATCGCGATCAACTGGATGTGCCGGTCTTTCAGGCCACGCTTGAGCTCTTTGCCGGCCTGCGGCCGAGCCTCTTCGGAAATGCTGTTCGGGTGATCCAAGTTCATGTCCTCGGGTAAACGGAAAAGTGCCGAAAGCCGGACAGGCAACGGCACCGGATGGCAGGCAGCGCGCTACAGCGAACCGCGACCGAAGGTGTTGCAGCTCTGCGGATCGGCCTTGTCCCTGGAGAAGGGCTTGCCGTACTCGAGGCCGCGGCGGAACCAGCGCACCCGCTGTTCGGACGAACCGTGCGTGAAACTGTCCGGAACAACCCGGCCCTGAGCCTGGCGCTGCAAGGTGTCATCGCCGATCGCGGTCGCCGCATTGATCGCCGATTCGACATCGCCCTCTTCGAGCTTCAGCGTGCCGGCTGCGACGGCCTGGTTCGCCCAGACTCCGGCGAAGCAGTCGGCCTGGAGTTCAAGCCGGACCGACAGCGCGTTGCGTTCGACCTTGCCCGCGGCTTGCTGGGCCTGATGGACCTTGCCCGAGATTCCGGCCAGGTTCTGCACATGGTGACCGATCTCGTGCGCGATCACATAGGCCTGCGCGAACTCGCCGGGCGCTGCGAAGCGCCGGGCGAGTTCATCGTAGAAACCCAGATCGATATAGACCTTGCGATCGCCGGGGCAGTAAAAAGGCCCCATCGCCGCTTCGCCGGTGCCGCAGGCGGTCGACGTCGCGCCACGGAACAGCACCAGCCGGGGCTTCTCGTAAGTGCGGCCGGCAGCGGTGAAGACCCGGTCCCAGGTCCGTTCGGTATCGCGCAGAACCTGACCGACCAGGTGGCGGGACTTCGCCTCTTCAGGCGACTCGCGGACCGGGCCCGAAGACTGCTGGGCGACGGGCCTCGTCTGCGAGGCGAAGTTCAGGACCATGCGCGGGTCGATCCCGAAGTACCAGGCAAGGAGCGCGAGCGCGACGGCGCCCAGGCCCAGGCCGCCTCCGCTGACGATGCCGCGCCGGTCCTCGATGTTGTCGCTTTCCTGGTCGTCGTCAAAACGCATCCGAACCTCCGGGCAAAATCAGCCGAGCACGAGCACCGCTTCGGCTTCGACCAGCGCGCCGCGCGGCAAGGCCGAGATGCCGACCGCGGCGCGGGCCGGGTAAGGCGCCGCGAAATAGCGGGTCATCACTTCGTTGACCTTCGCGAAATTGGCCAGATCGGTCAGATAGAGGTTGATCTTGACGGCATCGGCGAGCGAGCCACCGGCCGCTTCGGCGACGGCCTTCAGGTTTTCAAAGACGCGGACGGTCTGCGCTTCGAAGCCTTCGACCAGTTCGCCCGAAGCCGGGTCGAGGCCGATCTGACCGGACAGATAGACGGTATTGCCGGCCTGGACGGCCTGGGAATAGGTGCCGATCGCCGCAGGCGCCGCCGCGGTCGAGATGATCTTCTTGCTCATGGATCAATCCTCTTCAGGGGGGAAAGAGGGGGATTGTAAATCCGTCTTTCCCCCTGCCGCGGCCTTGAATGCTTCAGCTGGCGTGCAAGGTGATGTCGCAGCCGACCTGGGACAGCGTCTTCTGCAGCGCCAGGCGGCGATCCAGGTTGATGACCAGAGGCGCGGTCAGCACCGCGCGAACCGGCGCATCCGGCGTCTCTCCCTCGCGGCGCAACAGAACCATCACGCTCGCTTCATCGGAACTCGTCAGCCCGATCAACGCCAGCTCCTCATCGGAGAGCGTGAACTCGTAGTGCAGGCCGAAGCGGTCGGGACTCGCGATCGGGAAACTGACCGCCGGATCCTCGACGCTCTGCAGGTAGTAGAGCACCGGAGCGTCCGTTTCCGGGTAGATCGTCGCGAAAGTGTGGCAATCCTCGAAGCCGGGCAAACCCTTCGGGAAATTGATCAGTTTGGCTTCGTCGAAATCGATCTCGCCAAAACGCAGGCTTTCAATTTTCATTTCATCTCCTCCTGCGGCCCAAGCCGCGTCCTGTCAGTCTATGGCATCGAGAGCGGCTTCGCTCAGGGCTTCACCAGAACGAGCTGGCTGCGATCGAGGCCCAGCGCCTTGAGCTTCGCGAGCGCAGCCGCCGCTTCGGAACGCGTCCGGAAAGGCCCGACATGGACCCGGGTCTCGGCCTGGGACGGAATGCCGGCCAGGGTCAGCCTGGCACGGAGCTCTTCGGCATTGCGCGCGTTCGCAAACACGCCGACCTGAAGCGCAAACGCCTTGCCTTCAGGCGGCAGCTCGCCAGCGGGGATCAGTACTTCCTGCTGCAGGCGAAGCCGGCTGGCATCGGTCTGAGCTGTTTTCGGTGCGGGCCTGGGCGCGGGGGCCGGCGTTGCGACCGGAAGCTGGGGCGCGGATCGGGGAGAGAGCGCCGCGGGCGGCAGCGCTCTCGTCACAACAGGAGCGGATTTCGCGGCGACCGGCGCCGCCTTCGCCGCCGGCTGAGCCTGAACCAGAGGTGGCGCGGGAAGCACCGGTGAGGCCTTCGGCGCGGGCGCCGAGGCCGCGGGAAGCGGGCGGATGGGGTGGATGGCCTCATCCTTCTGCTCGATGCGGGTCGCGGGCTCGCTCGCCTCGACGACCGTCTCCTCGGGCGCGCTCTGCGCAACTTCGCTGATCTTCTCGACGACTGGCGCCGACTGGATCGCCGAGCGGACTTCGCTGGGACTGGGCAACTTGGGGCGGGCCGACTCGGCGACGGCCGCCTCCTGATTGCTGCGCTCCCAGAACACCAGAGCGCTGAGCATCGTCACGATCACCACCGCAGCGACTCCGGCGCGCAGCGCGAGCTGACGCTTCTCCTGCTTCGCCGTCTCCTCCCAGTCAGCCTTCTCAGCCATCTTCATTCCTTTGTGACGCCGCGGCTCAGCGCGGCAACGAGTTCGGCTTCGGACACCGAGATACCGCAGCGTTCGGCGATCGCATCGCTGGTAAGTCCCCTCTGCGCGAGGCCCACGGCCTCGCCGTACTGCGGCGACACATTGCGCGCATTGCGCAGCATGTCGATCTGCTCGCGCAGCTCGGCGATCTCGGCCTGGTTCTGCTCGGCAAGCGCCGCAATCTCGGCACGCAGCGCGGTAATCGTCGCCTCCTGGGCCTCGACCTGAAAGCGCAGACGGGCCTGACCGACCATGGACTCGAAGCCGTCAAGACCGGCGACAGGTTCGACTCGTCCAGGCTCGGCGGACTCTTTGGCCGGCGCGGACGGCGCGCTCTGCTGCTCGGGCTGCTCGACCTGCTCCGGCTCGGACTGCCCGGCCTTGGCCTGGGGCGAAGGTCGGCGCGCCAGACGGACGAGCCTCACCAGCGCCCAGGCGACATAGACGCCCAGCAAAGCCACGATAGCCAGAATTGCTTCATAGACCCCCAAAATCACTCCTCATCCATCCCGCGCCGACTCTTCCGGCTCAACGCATGGATCATACTGGCGACGTTTTGACGCGACAACGCTTGACTATGCTTCCCGCCACCTTCATTGCCAAGAAATTTGTCAGCATCCTGCTGCTTCCGCCCCTGGCCCCGCTGCTGATCGGCGCGATCGGCCTGCTGCTGATCCGCCGTTTCCGGCGCACGGGACTGCTGCTGGCCTGGCTTGGCCTCGCCTGCACGCTGCTGCTGAGCCTGCCGGCGAGCGTCGCCTGGCTGGCCGGTCCGCTCGAAGACTATCCGGTCATCAGCGCCGAGGATCTCGGCCGTGCCCAGGCCATCGTGATCCTGGCTGGCGGCCGACGCAGCAATGCTCCGGAATTCGGCGGCGAAACGGTCAGCGCATTGACCCTGGAGCGCATCCGCTATGGAGCACGCCTGGCCCGCCGGACCAGGTTGCCCGTGCTGATCACCGGAGGCGCGCCCGCGGAAGGCATCCCCGAAGCCGAGCTGATGCGCCGCGCGCTGATCGAGGACTTCGGCATCACCCCGCGCTGGGTCGAAACCCGTTCGCTGGACACCCGGGAAAACGCGCTCTATTCGACCACGATGCTGCGCCAGGCCGGCGTCACACGGATCGCGCTGGTCACCCATGGCCTGCACATGCGCCGCTCGATCCGCGAGTTCGAAGCGACCGGCCTGACCGTCTATCCGGCGCCGATGGGCCGGGCGACCGGCAAAGAGCACAGCAACCGCGACGAAGTGCTCTCCTCGCTGCCCTCGATGTCCAGCGCCTACTCGGGCTGGTACGCGCTGCACGAATGGCTGGGCCTGCTCCAGCAGAAGCTGGCCGGACGCGGCTGAGGCGCTCGCGGCGACGACCCGCTGCGGCTTTTTCCGCACCCGCCGAGCATCCCCGATATCGGCGAATGCGGCTGACGTGCTAGATATCAGGCAGGCTTTCCTGGACTGCGGCCGTGCGCATACTCGCATCAATCCTGCTCGGTATCTGCTCTCTCGGTCCGGCCCGGGCGGAGGTCGCCTGCAGCAGGCTCGTCTTCGCCACCAACCCGAACTACCCCCCGTTCAGCTGGGTCGAGGACAAAACCCGGTATCAGGGGGCCAGCATCGCGCTGCTGCAGAAGATCACTCTCCCCGGAGTCACGATGGAGCCGGTGATCTACCCGTGGAACCGGGCCCAGGCGATGGCCAGGGCAGGACAGATCGATCTGCTGCTGAGCCTGCGCATCACGCCGGAACGCGAACAATACCTAGCCTTCACCCGCTCCCCCGCCTTTCCGAACCCCATCGTCGTCTTCGCCCGCGAAGGGGGGCCGCTCAGGACGGCGGACTGGAAGTTGCTTGAGAAGTATCGGGGAGGCGTGAGCCTGGGGGACTCCTTCGGTGGCGGTTTCGACGCCTACCTGAAGGAGCACCTTCACGTCGAGGTCGCCGACACAATGACCGAGAACTTCAAAAAGCTCAGCCTGGGGCGGGTCGACTACTTCGTCAGCGGCGAATATCTGGGGCGCGCCTATCTGCGCAGCACCCGCAGACAGGGCGAAGGCCGCATCCTTGCCCTGTCTCCGCCGGTGAGCCGGGAGTTCATCCACTTCGCGATGAGCCGGAAATCGCGCTGCCTGCACCTGCTGCCGCTGATCGACGAGAAGCTCAAGGAACTGGTGCGGCAAGGCATCCCCGCCCGGCTGCTGGAAGAGGCGCTGGACTCCATGCCGGAGGCCAGCGAAACGGAGCCAGGGAAACCGGCAACACGGCCGACGCGCTGAAACAGCCGTTCAGCTGAGCAGGAAGTCCGCGATCCGGGACCGAAAAGCCTCCCTGCCCTTCTCGTCGAGCCCGACCGAGAAGCGATGACCTCCGGGCAGCCAGACCAGTTCGGCCTCCCGTGCTTCGGCGGCGAGCCGCTCGGGGATCGCGCGCGGGATCACCTGATCCTGCTCAGTCGCCAGGATCAGGGTCCGCCCCGCGAAGGCCGCGACGCGCTCAAAGGCATCGCTGGCAGCCCAACTGGCCGGCTTGCGGATCTCAGCCGAGAAAGCCGGACCGAAAGGCAGGTCGAATGCGGAAGGCGCATAGACTCCGGGCACGACCAGCACGAGACGGGTGATTCCGGGCAGATGCTCGAGCGCGCGCAGCGCGACATAGGCGCCCATGCTCGCGCCGAGCAATGCGCGCGGCGCTCTGGGCAGCTCGGCCACGACCGCAAGGGTCTGGGCGAGCCGACTCGCAAGACAGGAGCCAGAAAGATCCCCGCCCGTCTCACCGTGGCCGATGAAATCGAAGGCCGCACAGGCAAGACCACGACCGCTCAACGCCACGAGCAACTCACGCCAGTGCGCCTTGCAGGAAGTTCCGGCCCCATGCAGCAAGAGCAGAGACCCCGCCTCTGCTCCATGCCATTCAGTCGCCAGCGCGCGATCGGCGAAAGGCACGGCAAAGACCTTGCTCATCGTCAGTCCTCGTGAAAAACGCTCGATCATAGCGACACATCCCCGTCTTCTGTATTACGCTGCGCAGACTTTTCCGCCCGGGACAAAACATGAAGACAGCATTCCCTGCCTTAGCCGTTCTGTTGCTCGCCGCCTGCACGACCGCGATGAAACCCGACAACCCGGACGGGAAGACGACCCTGGTCGGCACCGGGACCGAGATCGTCGGCGCTGCCGCTTCGCCGCTGAACGACCTGAACATCGTCCACACCCGGATCCCCGAGATCCTGCACACCGCAAAGAACGCCCCCTATGCACGGCCCGCCGAGCGCAGCTGTCCTGCCCTCTCCCGCGAGATCCAGGAACTCGACGACGTGCTGGGCACCGATCTCGACTCGAAAGACCCCGGGGCCGACCACGGCCTGCTCGAATTCGGCACCCGCAGCGCGAGCCATGCCGCGGTCGGCGCGGTCCGCAGCGCCAGCGAGGGGCTTCTCCCCTACCGAGGCTGGGTCAGGAAACTCTCGGGCGCCGAGCGCCACTCGAAGCAGGTCGCCGCCGCGGTCGCGGCCGGAGCGATCCGCCGCGCCTATCTGAAAGGCCTCGGAGAAGCGATGGGCTGCGAGGCCCCCGCAGCGCCTCTGGCCAAAAAGAGCGACGACTCCGCCCCGAAATCCTGAACCGCATCCCTGAAGCCACGCCATGAACTTTCGCTCCCTGCTGATCGCGCTGCTTGCGCTCGCCCTTTCCGCCTGCACCCTGTGGCCCTCACGCGACACGCACAGCCATTCGGGCAGCGTCGTCGACTATCTGTATCCGAACGCGAAAACCGCTCCCCAGCTCGAACCCGGCATCACGACGCTGCGCCCTCCGGTCAATGTCGGAATCGCCTTCGTTCCGGGCTCGAACTGGAACGACACGCTGACCGAGGCCCAGCAGACCCGGACTCTGGAGCGGGTCAAGGCTGCGTTCACCGGCCTTCCCTACGTCGGCCGGATCGAGATCATCCCGCCCCAGTACCTGCGCAGCCGCGGCGGCTTCACCAACCTCGACCAGGCCGCACGGATGTTCAACGTCGAGATCGTCACGCTGGTGTCCTACGACCAGATCCAGTTCAAGGATCAGGGCGTGCTGTCGATGCTCTACTGGACCCTGGTTGGCGCCTATGTGATCCATGGCGACAAGTACGATGTGCAGACGATGGTCGATGCCGCGGTCTTCGACGTCGCGAGCCGCAAGCTGCTCTTCCGCGCGCCCGGCACCAGCCAGATCAAGGGCAGCTCGACGCTGGTCAATTTCAGCGAAGCTTCACGCAACGCGCGCGGCGCGGGTTTCGATCAGGCCTTCGACGACCTGATTCCGAGGCTCAAGGGCGAGCTGGACCGCTTCCGCGACCGCCTGAAGACCGACAAGACGGTCAGGGTCCAGAACAAGGCGGGCTATAGCGGCGGCGGCAGCCTGGGCACTCTGGGTCTGCTGCTGATCGGAGCGCTCTGGGGCCTCAAGCGCCGCGCCCTCGCCCGGCGGTGAAGCCTGACGCCCTTCCCCGGCTCAGCCTCGCCGCCGCGCTCGCCTGCATCGCCGCGCTGGCGCTGCCAGATAGCGCGAACGCGCAGCTTGCGCTGATCCGCGCCGCGCTCGCGGACGGCGAAGCCTGGCGGCTGTGGAGCGCGCATTTCGTGCACTTCTCGACGCAGCAGGCGCTGACCGATGGCGCGGCGCTGCTGATCGCCGGCGCCATCGTCGAGCCGACGCTGGGCACACGCAGGCTGGGACTTCTGCTGCTCGCAGGAGCGCCGCTGATCGGCCTCGGCACTCTGGCCCTCGCCCCGGATCTTTCCGAATACCGCGGCGCCTCCGGCCTTGCGGTGATGCTGGGCGCCGCCGCCTGCGTCCTGCTGTGGCGGGAGCTCCCGCGCCAGCGCTTCTTCGTCGCGTTCGTCGCGCTGCTCTTCATCGCGAAGCTCGCGCTGGATGCGGCAGGGAAGGGGCTGGACCTCTCCGGCCTGCCACCCGGCGTGATCGTCGCCTGGCAGGCCCACCTGATCGGCGCGGCGCTTGGCCTCGCCGGAGCCTGGATCCCGATCCGGAGAAGCTGAGCGGTCGGCCCGGCATCCCCTGTCGGCAACCTTTACAGCGCTTAAGGAAAAGAGCTGCGATCATCTTCCCGCATGCCACCAGGGTTCGCCACGACATTTCCTCAAACCACTGATTATTCAGGGAAAGACCATCAACATTGCGGAGCGCGCGCGAAGTCGGCCGGAACGGTGATCCTGATGGCACCATTCATGCTGCGTCTCGGGCTCCATCAATCCTTTCCTGAAAGAGGAAAACATGAAGCCCTCGCTCAAGCATCTGGCCCTTCCCGCCCTGCTGCTGGGTCTTTCCGCTGCGGTAAGCGCAGCGCCGGTATTCATCAGCGGCGTCAGCGCAGCGGGAGGCTGGCTCGACGTCAACAAGGCGAATCCACGCAACGGCGACGTCAATCTTTGCTGGGCCGCATCCTCATCGAATCTGCTGGCCTTCACGGGCTGGAACGGAGGTTTCTCCTCCAACACCGAGATCTTCGCGGACTACAAGAACCACTGGAGCGATTTTGGAGGACGGACCGAATACGGCATCGAGTGGTGGTTCGACGGCACGAACAAGGCGCAGGGGTGGCCCAACTGGTCCCAAGTGCTCACGCCCGGCGGCAACTTTTACAGCAAAACCCTCTACACCCAGAACACCGAAGCTGACCGCATCGCGAACGAGAGCGTTCTGTTCGACTATGTGAGCGGCAATACGAAGCTGGGCCACGTCGGCGTCGAGATGAGCCTCGGCTGGATCGTCGGCGGCAAGAGGGACGGCGGTCACTCGGTGACGCTGTGGGGCGTAGACATCATCGAGAACCTGGTCTACATCACAGACTCAGACGACTATGCGACGGCGCTCAAGTCCTACCACTACGACGAGAGCACGTTCTACCTGACCGACTATGCGGGCGGCAACGGGCACCTGGAAGAGCTGTTCGGGCTCAGGATCCCCGAGCCTTCCTCGTTCGCGCTGCTCGGACTGGGCTTCGTCGGGCTGGGCTGGGCGCGTCGGCGCTCTTGATGAGCTCCCCGCAACGCGGGGAGCTCTGAGACGAAACCCGGGCGGCGCCCGGGTTTCTGCCGCGCTTATTCGAGGCCCTGGCTTTCCAGGTACTCGTCGTAAGTGCCGCGGTAGTCGACGATCGTGCCGTCCATCTTGATCTCGATGATCCGGGTCGCCAGCGAGGACACGAACTCGCGGTCGTGCGAGACGAAGAACAGCGTGCCTTCAAAGCTATCCAGGCCCGCGTTCAGCGATTCGATCGACTCCATGTCCATGTGGTTGGTCGGCTCGTCCATCAGCAGCACGTTCTTGCGCTGCAGCATCAGCCGGCCGAACAGCATCCGGCCCTGCTCGCCGCCCGAGATCACCTTGACCGACTTCTTGACGTCATCGCCCTGGAAAAGCAGACGGCCCAGCGTGCCGCGGATCAGCGTCTGCGCATCGTCGCCGTCATAGCCGCCTTCGCGGACATAGCCGGAGATCCAGTCGGTCAGGTTTTCGTCCTCGGCGAAGTCGCGGGCGTGATCCTGCGCGTAATAGCCGACCTTGGCTTTCTCGGCCCACTTGATCGTGCCGTACTGGGGCGCCAGCTCGCCGACCAGCAGCTTGAGCAGCGTGGTCTTGCCGACGCCGTTCTCGCCGATGATCGCGATCTTGTCGCCGGCATCGGCCGTAAAGGTAAAATTCTTGATGATGGTCCGCTCCGGCTCGTAGCCGAAAGTCAGATTCTCGAGTTCGACGGCCTGGCGGTGCAGCTTGTCCTTCTCGTCGTAATCGAAGCGGATCCACGGGTACTGGCGGCTCGAAGGCTTGAAGTCCTCGATCTTGATCTTCTCGATCAGCTTGGCGCGGCTGGTGGCCTGGCGGGCCTTGGACTTGTTGGCCGAGAAGCGGCGCACGAAGTCCTGAAGCTCAGCGACGCGTTCCTTGGCCTTCGCATTCGCGGCACTGGCCCGCTCGCGCGCCTGGGTCGAGGCTTCCATGTAGTCGTCCCAGTTGCCCGGATAGGTCTGGATGCGGCCGTAGTCGAGGTCGGCCATGTGGGTGCAGACCTGGTTCAGGAAGTGGCGGTCGTGGGAGATGATGATCATCGTGCTGTTGCGGTTGTTCAGCACCCCTTCGAGCCAACGGATCGTGTTGATATCGAGGTTGTTGGTCGGTTCGTCGAGCAGCAGGATGTCCGGATTCGCGAACAGCGCCTGGCACAGCAGCACGCGCAGCTTCCAGCCCGGAGCGACTTCGCGCATCGGCCCATTGTGCTGTTCGGTCGGAATGCCGACTCCGAGCAGCAGCTCGCCGGCGCGCGCTTCGGCCGTGTAGCCGTCGTACTCGGCGAAATGCGCTTCGAGCTCGGCCGCGTGCATGTAGTCATCTTCGCTCGCTTCCGGGTTCGCGTAGATCGCGTCCTTCTCCTGCATGCAGGCCCACATCTGCTCGTGGCCCATCATCACGACGTCGAGCACGCGGACATCCTCGTACGCGAACTGATCCTGGCGCAGGAAAGCCATCCGTTCGCCGGTATCGAGGCTCACGTTGCCGGCCGAAGGCTCAAGCTCCCCATCGAGGATCTTCATGAAAGTGGACTTGCCGGCGCCATTGGCGCCGATCAGACCGTAGCGGTTGCCGTCGCCGAACTTGACCGAGACGTTCTCGAACAAGGGCTTGGCGCCGAACTGCATGGTGATGTTGTTTGCGACGAGCACGGGGAGAGTTCCTGTTACCTGCCGCCAGGGTCAGGATGACGCTGCGGCAAAACCGGGTATTTTACCCTGAGAAAAAGTCAAACGGCTTCAATGACTTGACGCATTTTTACCGCATCCGTCCGAACAGGGGCAGAGCGCAACACAATTCCCTCTTTTCCCCCCCGGAGTTCGCGATGATTGAGTCCAGCAGCCTGCCCACGCGCTATCAAACCGCTTTCACGAACGGCGGACAGAGCGCGCTCGCCGACACCAGCGCGGACAAGGGTGGCAGAGGTGAAGGCTTCCGCCCCCACGAACTGCTCGAAGCGGCACTCGCCTGCTGCATGAACATGAGCTTGAGGATGGCCGCCGAAAAGCACGCGATTCCGCTCGGCAAGGTCGAAGTAATCGTCACTCTTGATCGCAGCGACGGGCAAGGCCCGGTCTTCGGCTATCGGGTGATCTTCGGCGAAGGGCCCACCGCCGCCCAGCGCAAGGCACTGCTCGCCGCGCTGGCGAGCTGCCCGGTACGCAAGACCCTGTCCCAACCACTTCGCTTCGCCCAGCAGCAGTGATCCCCGCGGCGAAGGCCAATCCTGTCGTGCTAGCCTTCGGGGAAAGACAACCCACTTGGGGCGGAGCACGCTCCCTAGCTAGCCGACGACGATGCCGAGCAAAGAAACCAACGCCTCCCGCAACTTCGGCATCGACGTGCTGCGCGGACTGGCCATCCTCTTCGTGGTCATCCACCACCTCGCGCTGAAGTTCCGCCTGCCTCTGGGGCCGAGCGGCTTCGGCGAACTGTTCGGCCGCCGCATCGTCGCTGCGGTGAGCTTCAACGGCTACGAGTCGGTGTTCGTCTTCTTCGTGATCTCCGGCTTTCTGATCGCCGGCCGCGCACTCGACGAGCACGGGACGCTGGCGAAAATCGACTGGCGCCGCTTCTATGCGCGCCGCGCCGCACGGATCCTGCCTCTGCTGCTGGGCCTGCTCGCGGTGCTGGCCGCGCTCCATGCGCTGCGCGTGCCCCAGTACATCGTCGAAGAGCACGGCCAGAGCCTGGGCGGAGCGCTCCTCTCGGCCCTGGGCCTGCATCTGAACTGGTATGAGGGGCGGACCGGCTGGCTGCCTCCCAACTGGGATGTGCTGTGGTCGCTGTCGATCGAGGAGCTCTTCTATCTCGCCTTTCCGATTGCCTGCCTCGGCTTTCCGCGCAAGGCGCTGGTGGCCGGACTCCTGCTGCTCGCGCTCTCCTTGCCCTGGACGCGCGCGGCGCTGACGGGCAACGAGATCTGGCAGGAGAAAGCGACTCTTCCGGGCATGTCGGCGATCGCAATCGGCGTGCTCAGCGCGATGCTCGCCCGCGCCAGAGCCCCTTCAAGGCGACAGGCCGGCGTGCTGCTGATCGCGGCCGAGTTGATGCTGATCGCTCTCTTCATCGACGGGGATCTGCTCTGGCCCTGGCTGGGCGAATCAATGCTGCTGGTGCAGAGCGCCACGGTCGGCCTCGCGCTGATCGCGCTGCACCACCTGGCCCCGGTGCCGCAGCACGGTCTGCGCTGGCTCGCGAGCATGGGACGCTTGAGCTACGAGATCTATCTGAGCCACATGTTCATCGTGCTGCCCGTTGTCGCGGCCTATCGCTGGGCGCTCCCCGACAATCTGTACTGGACCTTTCTGGTCTATCCGCCGACGCTCTGGCTCTGCTTTGCTCTGGGGAGCGGAATCGAGCGCAAGCTGGGTCGCCCGGCAGCACTCTGGCTCAGATGGCGCGGCCAACTCGCAGCGGATCGCACCTGAAAAATCCGGGTGGAAGGTTTGCCCCGGACTCACCACGCCTCCAGATCGGCCTCCTCGACCCGTCCGCGCATCGCGGCCCTCGCCTCGCGCGCAAGCCTGGCCGCAGCGGACCAGTCCGAGCCATCGGCCTTGAGCACCGCCGCGACGCCGAAGCGGATTTCGCCCGGGCGCGGCAGCCAGCTGCCGTCGCGCATCGCCTCGCGGCTGCCGTTCAGCGTACAGACGACCAGAGGCACATCCGCCCCGGCGGCGGCGAGAAAAGCCCCCGAGTGGAAACGGCGCAGGCCGGCAGCCCGCGTGAAGGTGCCTTCGGGAAAGACGACGAGCCGGGCGCCCGCCCTGAGCGCCGCGACAACCGAATCGATGTCGGCCGCGCCCTGGCGGGCAGCGAAACGTTCGACGAACAGCGCACCGAGTCCCCGGAGCAGAGGCCCGGCTAGCCGCTGCGTGGCCAGCTCGGCCTTGGCGACAAACGCATAGTCGGGCGGCAGCAGCGCCGAGAGCAGTAGCCCGTCGAGATAGCTCGCGTGATTGCAGATCAGCACCTGCGCGCTGTCCGGCAAGCGTTCAAGCGCTTGAACCTCGGGCCGGAGCCCGGCCAGGCTCAGCCACAACCGGCAGGCACGGTGGGCGAGCCGCCTCCCCTTTTCCGGCGAGCGCAGCAGCACGACGAGAAGGCCCGTCGAATAGAACAGAACGCCGAACGCGCCCAAGGCCCAAAGCCCCCGCCCGCGCCGCGTGATCCGACGCGCGGCGACGGTCACGCTCGCCGCGCCGGCGCGGATCGCGAACAGCGTCCGCTGCAGCCACGGCGGCAGCGCTCTGCTCTGCAAGGCCCCCGCAAGGAAGAGATCGCGCGTCGCGGCCCGGCGCAGCTTGCCGCTCGAGGTTTTCAATATCGCGTGAGGCGGCACCAACACGATCTCGTCAGCCGCCTCGCCCAACGCATCGACGACACGCTGCGCGATCGCCCGCCGCAGCTGCTCGCGGGCCGGCGCCGCATCGAACGCGGTCTCGGCGAGCAGGACCAGCCTCTCGGCCCCATCCTTCCCCGGGCACGCAAACGCGACGACGGCGCCCCGCCTCACCCCGGGGATTTCGCCGACCGCCTGCTCCAGATCGTAGGGATAGAAATTGCGCCCGGCCCGGATGATCATGTCCTTGACCCGCCCGGCGAGGTAGAGCTCACCCTCGGCGAGATAGGCCATGTCGCCGCTGTCCAGCCAGCCATTGTGGAATAGCCTGGCGTTGGCCTCCGGATTGCGGAAATAGCCCGAGCAGGCCGAAGGGCCGCGAAACTCGAGACGCCCGACCCGCCTGTCCGGCAGCTCGTCGCCGAGTTCATCGACGATCCGGATCTCGTGCTCCGGCAAGGGCGAGCCGCAAGCCACGATCTCCAGCGCGGGAAGGCCGGCGCTCGCGGCAATCGCCAGGCCTTCCCGGTTGAAGCGCCCGGCGTCTATCCGGTCGACCTTGGGCCCGCGACCCGGCGCGGGAAAGGCCAGGCCGACCGAATCCTCGGCAAGGCCATAGACCGGAGTCAGCGCCTCACGGCGAAAACCCGCGGGCGCGAAGCGGGCGGCAAAAGCCTCGAGCACGGCGGAGCTGACCGGCTCGGCCCCGTTGAGCGCGAGGCGCCATGAGGACAGATCCAGTCCCGCCCGCTCGGCATCGGAGACCTTGCGCGCGCACAGCGCATAGGCGAAGTTCGGTGCCGCCGAGATCGTCCCGCGGTGGCGCGAGATCGCGGCGGGCCAGCGCACCGGATGCGCGAGGAAGGAGAGCGGCGACATCAGCACCAGCGGGAAGCCGAAATAGAGGGCGCCGAACCAGGCGCCGATCAGCCCCATGTCGTGATAGAGCGGCAGCCAGGACACGAAGCAGTCCTCGGCGCTGACGCGGCAGACCGCTCCCATCGCCCTCAGGTTCGCGAGCAGCTTCGCGTGCGTCAGCATCACGCCCTTCGGATCCGCCGTGCTGCCCGACGTGTACTGCAGCAGCGCGAGATCGTCGGAGGCGGCGGTCCAGAAACAGGGTTTTCCGGCGAGCTCGTCCGCACTGACGACCCGCTCGAGGCAGGGCGCCGCGGCCCGCAAGCGCAGCGCGACCGCGCCGGCCTCGGGAGTCGTGACCAGCACGCGCGCGCCGGCATTGGCGAGGATCTTCGCGTGCCGCCGCACATGCTCGTCGACCTGGGCCAGCCGCGCCGGCGGATAGATCGGGACCGGCACACCACCGGCGAGCAACACGCCGAAAAAGCAGGCCAGATAGTCGCGTCCGGTCGGCAGCATCAGCGCGACGGTCTCGCCGGGCTTGAGGCCGGCCTCACGCAAACCGCCCGCGCGCAGCGCGGCGTCTTCGAGCAGTTCGCCAAAGCTGAGCGTCTGCTCGGCGCCTTTCTCGGAGACCAGCACGACATGGGTGCGCCCGCTCTCGCGGGCGGCACGCCATTCGAGCACCTCGATCAGCGAGCGCGCCGCGTCGGGCGTCTGCTGCGAGCGAGCACCCGACAGCGAAGCGAGCAGCCGCGGATCCGCTTCCGCGCTCACTTCCAGAGCACAGCGCAACAGCTCGCGCAGGCTGTCCGCCTCGCCGTAGGCGCGCTCAGGAAAATCGAGCGCCAGCGCTTCGCCGAGCCGCCCGATCAGCTCGACCCGGGCCAGGCTGTCCAGCTCCAGATCGCGTCCGAAGTGGCTGTCCAGATCGATCGTCGGCACCCGATCCGGACGGATCTCACCGAGCATCCGCGCCGTCGTCTCGATCGCCAGAGCGGCAAGCCTGGCGGCGTCCCCGGGTGCTGCAGCCATGATCCCTCCCGCCCTTGATCAGCGCTTACAGCATAGTTCGCGGCGAGCGCCGCCCGGCCCGAAGCGCGCGCCGCTCTTCAGTCGCAGACAAACGACTTGTCACAATGAAGCCACCCGGCACGATTCGCCCAAGGGCCACTCTGGGCTAAGATGCCGAGTTGTTCGCGGACAACCGCCCAGGCCATCCGCCACGCCACCCTTCACCCCGGTTCGCCCCTCGCACGGCGGACCGACGGGAAAAACTGGAGCAGCTCGTGACTTTCTCTCCTTCTCGCCTCGCCCCCTTTGCTGTCGTCCTCTCGCTTCTGGCCTGCGGCCAGGACAGCGGACCGCCCATGCCCACCGGCCTGACGGTCATCCCGGGCGATGGCTCGGCCACCCTCAGCTGGGACGAGAACACCGCTTACAACTACACGATCTTCAGCGCCCAGGCGACCGAGATCACGCGCTCGAACTACGAATCCTTCCCGAATGCCAAGGTCACCTGGCCCGTCACCAGCCCCTATGTGCTGACCGGCCTGACCAACGAAAAACCCTACGCCTTCCTGATCAACGCCCGTGACGGCTCGGGCCCGGCCGGGGATTCGACTGCTTCAGTGACGACGACTCCGCACATGCGCGGCAGCAACTGGGCGAACGGCGTCACGATCAACGCAGCCAGCGACTTCCGCGGCATCACCTACGGCCAGGGACGCTACGTCGCGGTCGGCAGCAATGGCGCGCTCTACAGCTGCACCTATAACGGCCTCGCGACGGCCAGCAGCACTGGCTGCCCGAACGGCGCGGCCTGGACGGCCGAGACTCTGCCGACGGCGACGAGCAGCTCTCCCGCCTCGACCAACGACCTGAACTCGGTCGCCTACAACTCCTACACGGGGCAGTTTGTCGCGGTCGGTGCGGCGGGCACGATCCTCAGAGGTATCTATTCTTCGACGACCAAGACGATCACCTGGACCAGCGCCTACTACAGCTCGTCGTCGTCGACTCTGCCGACGCTCTACAGCGTTGCAGCAGTCGGCACCGGCTTCGTCGCGGTCGGCGCGAGCGGCACCGTAATCACCGGCGCCACGACGAGCAGCTCTTCGACCTACGACACGCTGAGCTGGACCGTGCAGACCTCGCCGACCACGAAGGATCTGTACTCGGTCGCCTATCTGAACTCGACCTATATCGTGCTGGGCGCCGGCGGCACGCTGCTGACCGCGGGCAGCATCGGTTCCTGGTCAACCCAGACCACCGGAGTCACGACCGATCTCTACGGCATCGCCTATGGCACGACCGGCACCGCCGCCACCGCCACCTATCTAGTCGTCGGCAGCAGCGGCACGCTGCTGCGCAGCACCGGCTTGACCAGCTGGACACCGGTCACCGGACTCAAGACCGGCAGCGCCGATCTGCGCAGCATCGCGTTCGGTTCGCAGTTCGTCATCGCCGGAGCGGGTCAGAACATCATGAGCTGCGATGCGGCCAATTCGACGAATGGCACCGCCAACTGCGATCCCTCGGCGGGCGCCAACTGGACCCTGGCCTATTCCGGCGGCACCGCGACGCTGAACAAGGTGCTCTACGGCGGCGGAACCTATGTTGCGGTCGGCTCCACCGGCAGCAACATGATCGCGATCGACAAGTGAGCTCCGGGCGGGCGCCAGTGCGCCCGCTCCCGGTAGAATGCGGGAATCCCTTTCCCGCATTCTCCGCCATGGACTTCAGTTCAAAACTGGCCGCCGCCTGGCAGGCCAACGATTCTCTGCTCTGCGTCGGCCTCGACCCCGATCGCGCGAAGTTTCCCGCCCATCTGAAGGATCGCCCCGACGCGGTCTTTGAATTCTGCCGCGCGATCGTCGATGCGACCGCCGACCTCGCCTGCGCCTTCAAGCCCCAGATTGCCTACTTCGCCGCGCTGCGCGCCGAAGACCAGCTCGAAGCGCTGATCACACACATCCATGCCCGTCATCCCCGGGTTCCGGTGATCCTCGACGCGAAACGCGGCGACATCGGCGCGACGGCAACCCAGTACGCCCGCGAAGCCTTCGAGCGCTATCAGGCCGACGCGTTGACCGTCAATCCCTACATGGGGTTCGACTCGGTCGAGCCCTACCTCGAATGGAAGGACAAGGGGCTGATCGTGCTCTGCCGGACCTCGAACCCGGGCGGCTCCGATCTACAGAACCTCGATATCGGCGGCGGCCGCAAGCTCTACCAGCACGTCGCCGAACTGGTCGCGACGAAGTGGAACCCGCACGGCCAGGCCGCGCTGGTGACCGGCGCGACTTTCCCGCAGGAACTCGCCGAAGTACGCGCGATCGTCGGCGATCTTCCGCTTCTTGTCCCCGGAATCGGCGCCCAGGGCGGAGACGTCGAAGCGACGGTCAAGGCGGGCCGGACACCCTCGGGCATGGGCCTGATGATCTCGTCGTCGCGCGCGATCCTCTACGCAGGCAAGGGCGAGGACTTCGCGGACGCCGCGCGCCGCGTCGCCGAGCAGACCCGGGACCAAGTGAACAGCTTCCGGAACTGATTCAGGCCTTCAACGGCAGTTCGAGGCGGGCTTCGAAGCCGCCCTCGGCGCGGTTTTCGAGCAGAAGTCGCCCGCCGTGCCGCTGCGCGACACGGAGCGCGATCGCCAGGCCCAGGCCCGCTCCGGGCTTGCCGCCGCGCGCCGAGCCGAGGCGCGCAAAGGGCTGGGTGATGCCGGCGAGCGCCTCTTCGGGTATCCCCGGGCCGTGGTCGCGAACGGCGAGCACGATCGCATCTTCGCGCGCTTCGGTGTGCAGCACGATCTGGCCCGCGCCGTGGCGGCGCGCATTCGCGAGTAGATTGATCACGAGCCGGCGCATCGCGCCCGGCCGCAGCGCGAGGCCAGGCAGCTCGCCCAGATCGAGCAGCACAGGCTCCTCGTCCGGCATCGCCATCGCCTCAACGACGGAGCAGGCCAGCGCGTTCAGGTCGCTCAGCTCAAGCGCTTCGCTGTCGCCGATCCGCGCGAAATCGATGAACTGATCGAGGATGCGATCGGCCGATTCGATGCTGCGCACCGCGCTGCCGACAAGCTGTTCATCCCCGCCCGCGAGCATCTCGACAACCAGCCTGAGCCGGGTCAGCGGCGTGCGCAGATCGTGGGAAATCCCGGCCAGCATCAGCGCCCGGTCGCGCTCGGTCCGGGCCAGATCGTCGGCCATCCGGTTGAAGCTCGCCGAGACCGTCGCGATCTCGGTCGGCCCGTCCTCGGGCAGGCGGGACACGGGCTCGCCGCGCGCGACGGCGCCCGCCGCATCGGCCAGCGACTGCAGGGGCCGGTTGATGCGGCGCTGGATCAGCCAGGCGCCAGCCAAGGCCAGCACCCCGGAGAAGGCCCAGGACAGCAGCATCGGCACCGAGAAACGGCGCACCAGCGCATCGCCGCGCATGCCCAGCCAGTAGTGCTCATGGCCGACTCTCATCTCCATCCAGACCTGGCGTCGCGCGCCCTCCTGCCAGCGCAACCTCTTCGCCCCGCCCATCTGTTCGAGCACCGGCCCGAGCAGCCAGCGCGTCATTCGGCCAGGCGGCGTATCGGAGGCCGCAGGAGGTTCGCGCGTCAGCAGCGAGAACTCCGGCGAACGGTTCAGCTGATCGAGGTACTGGGCTCTGGCTTCGGGCGGCATCAGGCGCAGCGCCTCGGCGATCGCTTCGCGGTGGATCTGCGCATAACGCGCGAACTGGGCGGCCCTTGGGCGCACGGCGACGAACTGGTAGAGCAGCGCGAAGGCGATCTGCGCGGCGAGCAGCAGCGCGACGATCAGCAGCAGGTTTCGCCCGAACAGCGAACGCGGCAGCAGCTTCACGAAGTCTCTCCCGGCACGAACACATAGCCGACCCCGCGCACGGTGCGGATGAAGGCGGGAGAGGCCGGATCCTCCTCGATCAGCCGGCGCAGGCGCAGAACCTGCACGTCGATCGCCCGTTCGGTCAGCGCGTGCCCGCGTCCGCGGAGCAATTCGAGCAGGCGCTCGCGCCCCAGCGGGATGTTCGGAAAGCTGGCAAGGGCCTGGAGCAGCGCGAACTCGCCCGAGCTCAGCGCAATACGCTCGCCGCGGCGCGAGAGGCAGCGCAAGGCGGGACTGAGCTCGTAATCGCCGAAGCGGCAGGGCGCATCGCTGGGCAGGGTCGGCAGAACCCCATTCATCGCCCGGCGGCGCAGCAGCGCGTGGAGACGGGCGAGCAGCTCGCGCGGCTCGAAGGGCTTGGCGAGGTAATCGTCGGCCCCCATCTCGAGGCCCAGGATGCGGTCGAGCGGATCGCCTTTCGCGGTCAGCATCAGGATCAATGCCCGCTCGCCACGCGCGCGCAGCCTCCGGCAGACCGAGAGACCGTCCTCGCCGGGGAGCATCAGGTCGAGCACAAGGATGTCGACGGCCTCGCGTCCCAGCGCGCGGTCGAGCCCAGCCGCATCGGCCAGGCTGCGAACCAGAAAGCCGTTCCCGCCCAGATAGCGCTGCAGGAGCAGCCGCAGATCCTCGTCGTCATCGACGATCAGTATTTTCGCGCTCGGCTCCATCGCCGCTCATCCTCGTCCCTCGGTGGACGAATCCTAGCATCGCGCCGGAAGCGCTCCGCGCCCTTCTCGATTACGCACGGTTACAGGCATCAGAGCATGAAACGAATCGAGAAGAATCCCCCTCGCCATGACACTTGGCTCGACGCCCTTTTCCCTATAGTGAGGGCTCGCGAACCGGCACCGCCGGCGCAGCTCTGAATCCCAGGAGACCTCGATGAAAGCCACTTCCGCCCTGTTCTGTCTGCTTGCCCCCCTCGCCGCCGGGACCGCGTTCGCGGCCGAGGCGCCGGACTGCACCGCCCCCTGTGCCGACCGAATGCACGCCCACGCACATTTCGCCGAGCGCTTCAATCAGGCCGACACCAACCACGACGGCAAGCTGAGTCTCGCCGAAGCCCAGGCCGGCATGCCGCGTCTGGCGAAGATGTTCGAGCAGATCGACGTCAAGAAACAGGGTTATCTGACCCAGGACGACATCAAGGCCTTCATGGCCAGCCACCGTCCGCAGGCAAGACATGGAGACCGCGGCGCACGCTTCGATGAGCGCTTCAAGCAGGCCGACACCGACCACGACGGCAAGCTGACTCTGGCCGAAGCCCAGGCCGGCATGCCGCGCCTGGCGAAGATCTTCGCGCAGATCGACGCCAAGAAGCAGGGTTATCTGACCCAGGACGACATCAAGGCTTTCATGGCCAGCCACCACCGCGGCCCGCGCGGTGCGGATCAATCGCAGCCGAGGTGAGCACGCTGAACGAAAGAGGGGACGCCTCGGCGTCCCCTATTTTCAACCGAGCGAGCGCTCAGTCCCCTATCGTCTTTTTCAGATAGGCCTCGATCTTCGTCCATTCATCGACCCGGTTGCTCTCCTTGTAGAAGCCGTGGCCTTCGCCCTGGACCATCATCAGTTCGACCGGTTTGCCCGCAGCGCGCAGCGCCGCGGCCATGTCGGTCGCGTGCTTGGGAATGACCCGCACATCTTTGCTCCCCTGGGTGATCAGCACAGGAACCTGGAAGTTCTTCGCTGCATTCACAGGAGAACGGGCTTGGAGCGCCTTCTCGTCCTTGTCGGGGTCGCCGATCATCTCGCGCGCACCGTAATTGAACCATTCCTCATCGTTCATTTCGCGCCAGTAATTTGAACGGAACATCAAAAGAATATCGCTGACGCCATACCGGCTAACCACTCCCCGGTAGAGTTCCGGTGTGTACGCACCACCGGCCAGAGCCGCATAGCCGCCATAGCTCGCACCGACGATCGCGACCCGCTGCGGATCAACAGTGCCTTGAGCGACCAGATACTTCACTCCATCGGAGAGATCGTCCTGCATCGCCCCACCCCACTGTCTGAAGCCCGAGGAGTAGTGCTTGCGGCCATACCCACCCGAACCGCGGAACTGGGGTTGGAGTACCGCATAACCGCGATTGGCGAGAAACTGCACCTCACCATCCCAACGCCAGTCATCGCGAACACCGAAAGGCCCCCCGTGCGGCATCACGATCAGGGGCAAATTCCTGGCTGGACGCCCTGCAGGAAGCGTCAGATAGGCGGGGATCTTCATCCCATCGCGTGCCAGATACTCTATCGGCCGCATCTCTGACATCTGCTCAGGATTTATCCAGCTCATTTCGGCAAACAGTTCTTCAATATTTCCGCTTTTATCCTCCCACAGATAGAAACGTCCGGGATCCCGGTCGGAGAAGGACCGAACGACCGCCCGGGAACCGGAAAAGCTGGCGATGGTGTTCACATGATCGGGAATTGCCTTGTCGAGCCCGCTCTGGAGTCTGGCTCTGCGGTCGTCGAACCAGACCGCTGAACCGCGCTCAGCCTCGTAGCGGGCACCAAGGATTTCATGCGTTTTCAAGTCGAAAGCAAGATTCTCCAACGATATTTCTTCGTTCTCGGGATCGATCTTCGGGAGATCGACACGAGGGTGCCCAGCAAGCATATCGCCCAACTTGCGGGCTCTGATATCAAAAGAGAATAGCGATCGGGTTCCGTGGCTACTGTTGGCGACCACATAGAGTTCGGTCTCGTCGGCGCTCAGCGCGACAGGCTTGAGCGTCTTCGACTCCTGGCCCGTTTCGCTGAGTACCTCCCAGGGAGACGAAGCACTGCTGCGGTAAATCAATTCAGCATGCAGAACCCCTTTGCGGCGCTCATAACGCACGGCGGCACGCACGATATTGTTCTTGTCGAGCACCCAACTGGAGACATCGCCAGGAATCCCCCCGCTGATCAGCGACATCCTGGCCGTGCGGGTGTTGAGCCGGTAAAGCTGGGGATGGTTCAAGTTCTCGGCGTTCGACTTGACGATGATCTCGTCACCTTCAGCGAAAAGCCGGAAGACGCTCTTGTATATGTAGTGGAAGTAAAAGTGTTGGTCACTGGTCTGCATCGCAAGAGTCGGACAGAGCTCCTTGAAATTCTCCCCGTTGCGATCGATCCCGAACAGCCCAAAACCGAGCTGATCCTCATAGGTCGATTTCTGGTCATTGATCCAGAACACCAGCCGATCGTCATTGACCCACTCAAATCCCACCACATCCCAATCCGGATAGCGAGCGGAATATTCGACCTTGCGGGTCGTCAGATCCATCACCGCCAGAGCCTTGCGCTCCGGAGCGGGAACCTGCATCGCCAGGTAACGCCCGGAAGGCGAGAGTTTGACCTGGGAGTAGGCCGGGAAACGCATGAAATCAGCAACAGGAAGCCGGGGAGGAACACCGGCAGCCTCAGCCAGAACCGAGTTCGACTGGGCACAGACCAACATCAACGCTACTGTGAAAAACCTTACCCACATTGTTCCGCCCCCCTGCAGCAAGAATAACCCCAGAGTCTAGGCGAAGAGGAGCAAACCCGAAACATGCAGATACAAATACCGCGACTCCTCACAAGGATATAACTCAGGAGGCTTGATCCCCGCCCCGGACGGCAAGAAATAGGCATAAAAAAGGGCGCCGCAGCACCCCCTTCCCGGAATTCACGTATCGCTCACTCGCCCAGCTGCTGCTTCAGATAGGCCTCGATCTTTGTCCATTCGTCGACCCGGTTGCTCTCCTTGTAGAAGCCGTGGCCTTCGCCCTGGACCATCATCAGTTCGACCGGCTTGCCCGCAGCGCGCAGCGCCGCGGCCATGTCGGTCGCATGCTTGGGGATCACCCGGGTATCTTCCTGACCCTGGGTGATCAGCACAGGCACCCGGAAGTTGGCGGCGGCATTGACCGGCGAAGTCGCTCGGAACTGCTCGGCGTCCTTCTTCGGGTCGCCGATCATGTCGCGCGCGTCGAAGTCGTACCATTTATCGGAACCGGACTCCTGCCAGTAGTTGCTCTTGAACATCAAGGCGAGGTCGCTGACGCCGAAGCGACTGACGACCCCCTTGTACAGTTCAGGCGTATAGGCGCCACCGGCCAGCGCCGCATAGCCACCGTAGCTCGCGCCGACGATCGCGACCCTCTTCGGATTAACGATGCCCTGCTCAACGAGGTATTTGATCCCATCGCTGAGGTCATCCTGCATCGCGCGGCCCCACTGCTTGAAACCGGCGGCGTAGTGTTTGCGGCCATAGCCCCCCGAACCGCGGTACTGAGGTTGCAGCACCGCGTAGCCGCGGTTCGCGAGGAACTGCACTTCACCATTCCAGCCCCAGTTGTCGCGAATGCCGAAAGGCCCGCCGTGCGGCATCACGATCAGCGGGAGATTCTTCTCCGCCCGTCCCGCAGGCAGGGTCAGGTAGGCGGGGATCTTCATGCCGTCGCGGGCCGCGTATTCGATCGGCCTCATCTCGGCCATCTGTGCCGGATCGATCCAGTCCTTCGTGGAGAAGAGTTCTTCGAGCTTGCGCTTCTCGCCCTCCCACAGATAGAAGCGACCGGGATCACGGTCGGAATAGGAATAGACGACGGCCCGGCTCCCGGCACGGCTGACGATCACATTGCGGTGGCCCGCCATCGCGGCATCGAGCCCCTTCTGCAAGGCGGCCATCTTGTCGTCAAACCACAGCGTGGCGCTGCGTTCGCTCTGATAGAGGACGCCCTGAATCTCTTGTGTTTTTGGATCGTAGATCACCCTGTCCAGATCGACCCGGGGATGGGCGGCCAACAGATCGCCGAGCTTGCGTTCCTTCAGGTCATAAGCGAAAAGAGCCATCGTCGGGCGCCCCTTGCTTGAGAAGACATAGAGTTCGCTCTCGTCGGCGCTGAGGCTGACGGGCAGCATCCGCCCTTCATCGTTTTCGTTGGCAGAGTTCAGCACTTCCCAGGGCGCATTGGCCGAGGCGCGATAGATGAGCTGTTCGATTCGCTTGCCGTCGTATTCCTCAACCCGCAGCGCGGCCCTGACCACTTCGTTACGGTCCAGGACCCAGCGGCTGACCTCGCCAACTATTCCGCCCGAAATCAGCCGCATCCGCGCTGTACGCGTATTGAGCCGATAGAGCTGGGGATGATCCGCGTTGTCTTCGTTCGAGACGACCCGAATTTCGTCTCCTTCACCGAAGCTGCGGGTAAAGGCCTTGTAACGCCCCAGAGTTGCAGCCAACTCCTTGAACGCCGAACCATCGCGATCGACCGCGAACAACCCACCACCCTGCTGCTCCGAAGCCGTCGTCTTCTGGTCGTTGACCGAGAAGACCAGACGCTGATCATTGACCCAGTTGAAATCAGCGACATCCATGTCTTTGTAAGCCGCGGCCAGCGTCACCTTGCGCTCAGCCAAGTCCATGACGGCCAGTGCCTTGCGCTCGGGCGCCGGGACCAACATCGCAAGCAAGCGCCCGGACGGCGACAGCTTGACCTCGGAATAGGCCGCGAAGCGCATGAAGTTCGCGACAGGTATCGGTGCCGGGACGGACTCCGCGCAAAGTGCGGGGAGCGGCAGCAGCAGGGCCAGCACCATCAATGCGGCTTGAAATCTTGATCTGCGATGCATCGAAAACACCTTGCAGGGTAAAGGGAGGCTTGAGTCTATCGACGAAACGCTCCCCGCCCAATATCGAAAATCGCATAAGCTTCGAAGCCGAATGACATGCTCAGCGCCAGTACCCCCGCTTCGCCAGAACCAGAGTGACAAAGCCGGCGAGTATCATCGGCAGCGACAGCCACTGGCCCATCGACAGGCTTCCCGCGAGCAGGCCCAGGAAATCGTCGGGCTGGCGCGCGAACTCGGCGATGAAGCGGAAGGAGCCGTAGCCGATCAGGAAGCAGGCGCTCATGAAGCCGACCGGCCTGGGCTTTTTCGACAGCCACCAGAGGATCGCGAACAGGCAAAGGCCTTCGAGCGCGAACTGGTAGAGCTGGGACGGATGGCGGGGCAGCCCTCCGTAGCGCTTGATCACTTCGAGCAGCGGCGGACTGAACACCGCCAGCATCCGGTCTTCGTGCCCGGCCTGCGGGAAAACCATCGCCCACCAGGCAGTCGGCGAAGTCACCCGGCCCCACAGCTCGCCGTTGATGAAGTTTCCGAGCCTGCCGGCCGCGAGACCCAGCGGCACCAGAGGCGCGACAAAATCGCCGACCTGGAAAAAGCTGCGCTTCGTCCGGTGGCCGAAATACCACAGTGCCGCCAGCACGCCGAGGAAACCTCCGTGGAAGCTCATCCCCCCCTGCCAGACCGCGAAGATATCGAGCGGATGGGAGAAGTAGAAGCCGGGCTTGTAGAACAGCACATAGCCCAGCCGCCCGCCCAGCACGACCCCGAGAACCCCGTAGAACAACAGGTCATCGAGATCCTTGTCGGCCCAACCGGTGATGGGCCCGCGCCGCGCCCGCCACTTGCCCAGGCTGACGAAGAGCAGGAAGGCCGCGAGGTACATCAGACCATACCAGCGGATCGCGAGAGGCCCCAGCGAGAGCGCAATCGGGTTGAACTGCGGATGAACAAGCATTGTTAGGCTTTCAGTTTCGCTAGAATTGAATTCTTGAGTCGGAAGCGAGGCGGTGCAACCCACCCCCGGCGTTCCGGCCGGATCGCTGCGGGATGACGGGTCAAACGCCCGAACGCCTGCAGAGCTGGCCGGACCCGCGTTCCGGAAAACCTGAATTGTATCGGTGACGGCGCAACAATACCCGTCGCCCGGCCCCTGAGCCGCTTTCTGGAGTCTGAACATGCCCGAATATCGTTCCCGAACCACTACTCACGGCCGCAACATGGCTGGCGCCCGCGCCCTGTGGCGTGCCACCGGCATGAAGGATGAGGATTTCGGCAAACCCATCATCGCGATCGCGAACAGCTTCACCCAGTTCGTGCCCGGCCACGTCCATCTGAAGGACATGGGTCAGCTCGTCGCCCGCGAGATCGAAGCGGCCGGAGGCGTCGCGAAGGAGTTCAACACGATCGCCGTGGACGACGGCATCGCGATGGGGCACGAAGGTATGCTCTATTCGCTGCCTTCGCGCGACCTGATCGCCGACTCGGTCGAGTACATGGTCAATGCGCACCGCGCCGACGCTCTGGTCTGCATCTCGAACTGCGACAAGATCACTCCGGGGATGCTGATGGCCGCGATGCGCCTCAATATCCCGACCGTGTTTGTGTCCGGCGGGCCGATGGAAGCGGGCCGGGTCACCGTGACCGACCCGGCGGGTCAGAAAGTGATCAAGCTCGACCTGATCGACGCGATGGTCAAAGCCGCCGACAGCCATGTCAGCGACGCCGACCTCGCAGCGATCGAACGCTCCGCCTGTCCGACCTGCGGCTCCTGCTCGGGCATGTTCACGGCCAACTCGATGAACTGCCTGACCGAAGCGCTGGGCCTGTCGCTGCCCGGCAACGGCACGGTCGTTGCGACCCACGCCGATCGCAAACAGCTCTTCCTGAAAGCGGGCCGCCTCGCGGTCGAGCTCTCCCGCCGCTATTACGAGCGCAACGACGAGACCGTGCTGCCGCGTTCGATTGCGACTTTTGAAGCCTTCGAGAACGCGATGAGCCTCGATATCGCAATGGGCGGCTCGACCAACACGGTGCTCCACCTGCTTGCGACGGCCAATGAGGCCGGAGTGCCCTTCACGATGGCCGATATCGATCGCCTCTCGCACAAAGTACCCTGCCTGTGCAAGGTCGCACCGGCTACCGACAAATTCCACGTCGAGGACGTGCACCGCGCCGGCGGAGTGATGGCGATCCTCGCCGAACTCGATCGCGGGGGCCTGATCCACCGCGGCACGCACACCGTGCACACGAAAACCTTGGGCGAAGCGCTGCACGTCTGGGACGTCATGCACGCGCACGACAATGCGGTCTTCGACTATTACCGCGCCGCGCCGGGCGGAGAGCGGACCGCCGTCGCATTCAGCCAGAACAAGCGCTTCCCTGAACTCGATCTCGATCGCAGCGCCGGGTGCATCCGCGATATCGAACACGCCTACACGAAGGACGGTGGCCTCGCAGTGCTCAGCGGCAACATTGCCGAGAAGGGCTGCATCGTCAAGACGGCCGGCGTCGATGAGTCGATCTGGAAATTCACTGGCAAGGCCGTCGTTTTCGAGAGCCAGGATGACGCGGTCGAGGCCATTCTCGGCGAGAAGGTCCAGGCCGGCGACGTCGTCGTGATCCGCTATGAAGGCCCCAAGGGCGGCCCGGGCATGCAGGAGATGCTCTACCCGACTTCGTATCTGAAGAGCCGGGGCCTGGGCAAGCAGTGCGCGCTCTTGACCGATGGACGCTTCTCGGGAGGCACCTCGGGTCTGTCGATCGGCCACGCGTCTCCGGAAGCAGCTTGCGGCGGCGCGATCGGCCTGATCGAAGATGGCGACACGATAGAGATCGACATCCCGAAGCGCAGCATCCATCTGGCGATCAGCGATGCCGAGCTCGTAAAGCGCCGCGCCGCGATGGAGGCGCGGGGCGACAAGGCCTGGCAGCCCCTCTCCCGCGTACGCCCGATCTCCCAGGCGCTGCAAGCCTATGCCGCGATGACGACCAGCGCGGATACAGGCGCGGTGCGCGATCTCGCGCAACTGCGCCGGTGAGGCGCTGAGCACTCGCTGCGCAAAGGCGCTTTTCCTTTGCGCAGACGCCCCAAAAGACAGGCGCGGAGCGCGACATCACGCAGCTGCGCCGGTGAGTGCTGGCTGCGCAAAGGCGCTTTCCCTTTGCGCAGACGACTCCAATAACCGGCGCGGTGCACGACCTCTCGCAGAACACCGGAGAGTGGAAAAGTGAGCAGACAAGCCCGGCACGGCCGGGCTTTTTTCTGAGCAGCAAGGAATGGAGCGATATCAAAGCTGAATCCTGTTTTTCGTCCGATCATCTATCCTTGTCGTCGGCAGCAAGCCACACCTCAAACCATAAAAGAGAACCGCGTAATGAAAACCGTTGCCCTGATCGCGCACGACCACCGTAAAGACCAGATCGTCGAATTCGCCCGCACGCACCGCGAAGCACTCACCCGCTGCAAGCTGATCGGGACCGGCACGACCAGCCACCGGATCCGCGAAGAGACGGGCCTTGCTGTCCACGGTCTGCTCTCCGGCCCGATGGGCGGCGACCAGCAGATCGGTGCGATGGTCGCTGAAGGCCGCGTCGATATCGTGATCTTCCTGCGCGACCCGCTGACCGCCCAGCCTCACGAACCCGACATCGGCGCGCTGCTGCGCATCTGCGACGTCCACGACGTGCCGCTGGCAACCAATCTGAACAGCGCCCACCAGCTGATCCGCGCGATCCTGCTCGACCTCGACGGTCCGGCCGAAGTCCAGGGAACGACCGCAGCCTGATTCCCCCGCGCCGTCAACGCAAAAACCCCGCCTGAGCGGGGTTTTCCTTTTTTGAAACCAGTCAGCGCCTGATCTTCCTGCGCATCAAGCCGACACCGAGCAGAGCCAGTCCGGTCAAAGCCAGCGATCCGGGCTCGGGAATGGTCAGCGGATTCGTCGAGACCGTGAAACCGAAATCGAGCAAGGTGTGCAGATATTCCTCGGTCGTGAAACCAACGCAGCGCTGACCCGAGGGGCCGCTCGTGATGCCGACCGTTGCGCACGCCGCATCGGTCAGCCAGTTCAGGTTGCCATTGGTCGGGAAGATATTGAGGTAATAGACCGTGTTGTCATAGGTAAAGGCCTGATTCTGCAGCACCGTGGTCATCACAAAGATGTCACGGCACGGAGTCGAACTGGACACCGTGCAGGGCGCTTCGTTCGGGGTTTCCTTGAACAGGATCTTCAGATTCAGCGGTGCGATGCTGGCCTTGGTCGATGCATCGCCAAGGATCCCCGAGGCGTAGAGGCTCAGAGTCGTCTGCATCATCGCGCTGGTCAGCGTCGTTCCGGAGACGGGCTTGTTATTGTGGGTCAGCTCGAGCCCCAGCCCCTGGTAGCTCCCCCCCGGAACACTCGTTCCGACGACATAGGTTTCCACGTTACCGATTGGATCCGCGCTGATCGCCAGCGAGCTGCGATTGGCCAACACGGAGCTTCCCCAGCTCAGGGTCTTGTGGTCCCAGCTCGTGAAGACCCCGGTCCCAGTTCCGGTCGGCGACGCGCTGGTCCACACCGTCGAGACCTGATAAGCCCAGTTCGAGACGATGGAAGCTTCGGCGGGCATCTGGGCAAGAAAGCCGAGCCCCAGAACCACAACCGATGCAGTGAGCAACTTCATGACCAACTCCTCAGAATGGCTTTTGCGCAGGGGCATGCATCTTTCGGGCCAGGAAGATCAGGATATAAAAACTCTTATAAAACAATACCTTGAAAACTCTCCGACGCACAACCGAAATAGATTCCAGTACGGGTGTAAAAAAACCTGACAAACGTCCGTGATGCATTTCCTCCCGGCACGGACGCAAAAAAGGGGCGCCCCTTGGGACGCCCCTTCAAACCAGCCGTTGCGGCCAGGGGAGGAGATCAGTAGTGGTAGGCGGATTCGCCGTGCGAGGTGATGTCCAGCCCTTCGCGTTCCTCTTCTTCCGGCACCCGCAGACCGACAGTCAGATCGACGATCTTGTAGGCGATGAAGGCGACGACCGCGGACCAGACCAAGGTCAGACCGACACCGGTCGCCTGAACCATGAGCTGCGACGAAATCGAGTAGTCCGGCGCGACCTTGTTCGTCACATAGTCCCAGATCCCGACGCCACCGAGCGAAGGCGAAGCGAAGACTCCGGTCAGCAGCGCACCGAGGATGCCACCGACACCATGGACGCCGAACACGTCGAGCGCATCGTCGGCACCGAGCAGCTTCTTCAGGCCATTGACGCCCCACAGACAGACCAGACCCGCAGCGAGGCCGATCACCAGCGCGCCGGCGACACCGACGAAACCGGCGGCCGGGGTGATCGCAACCATGCCGGCGACGGCACCGGAAGCGCCACCCAGCATCGAGGGCTTGCCCTTGATCAGCCATTCGGCGAAGAGCCAGGCCATCGCGGCGCAGGCGGTTGCAACCCAGGTATTGACGAAGGCGAGACCCGCGACGCCGTTCGCTTCGAGCGCGGACCCGGCGTTGAAGCCGAACCAGCCGAACCACAGCAGCGAGGCACCAACCATCGTCAGCGTCAGGCTGTGCGGAGCCATCGATTCCTTGCCGTAACCGATACGCTTGCCGATCAGGAAGGCGCCGACCAAGCCCGCAACCGCGGCGTTGATATGGACGACGGTACCGCCCGCGAAATCGAGCGCGCCCTTCTGGAACATGAAGCCGGCGGTCGCGGTCAGCTTGTCCGCAGCGGCAGCCGAGACATAACCGTCAGGACCTGCCCAGTACCAGACCATGTGGCAGACGGGCAGATAGCTGAACGTAAACCACAGCACCGAGAACAGCATCACCGCCGAGAATTTGATCCGTTCGGCGAAGGCGCCGAGGATCAGCGCCACCGTGATCGCGGCAAAAGCGCCCTGGAAGGCCACATAGATGAACTCGCTCAGTGCAACTCCCTTCGTGAAGGTCGCAGCGATCGAGTCCGGCGTGATGCCCTTCAGGAAGATCTTGTCGAAGCCACCGATGAACGCATTGCCTTCAGTGAAGGCCAGCGAATACCCGTAGACGACCCACAGCACCGTGATCAGCGAGAACACCGCGAAGCACTGCAGCAGCACCGACAGCGCATTCTTGGTCCGCACCAGGCCGCCGTAGAACAGCGCCAGACCGGGAACGGTCATCAGGATCACAAAGGCAGCCGAGACGAGCAGCCAGGCATTGTCGCCCTTGTTCGGAACCGGAGCGGCAGCGGCAGGTGCGCTGGCGTCTGCGGCCGGAGCCGCAACAGCCGGCGCGGCAGCGGGAGCCTCGGCGGCCGGAGCGGAAGCCTCGGTCACGGCGGGAGCGCTCGCGGGATCGGCCGGCTTGTCATCGGCCCAGGCCATACTGCCAAAGCCGACGGCGGCTGCCGCCAACAGGATGGCAAGCATCTTTTTCATGTCTGTTTCTCCCTGGATTCTCAGAGTGCTTCGCCGCCGGTCTCGCCGGTGCGAATGCGGATGGCTTGTTCGAGATCGAAAACGAAGATCTTTCCGTCGCCGATCTTTCCGGTGTTGGCGGATTTCTCGATCGCTTCGATGACCTGATCGAGCAGTTCGTCGGCGATCGCGATTTCGATTTTGACCTTGGGCAGGAAATCGACGACGTATTCCGCACCGCGATAAAGCTCGGTGTGCCCCTTCTGGCGGCCGAAACCCTTGACCTCGGTGACCGTGATTCCCTGAACACCGATCGCGGAAAGGGCTTCTCTGACCTCGTCAAGCTTGAAGGGCTTGATGATGGCGGTAACGAATTTCATGCTGGCTCCTTGCAATGTCGCGCGGCGGCCCTATGCCCGCCGCTCGCGAATCAGTTGATCAGAGGGTTTTGCCGACGGTCAGCACGACGCGTCCGGAACCCAGATTCTTGTCGTAGGCGTTGCGATAAAACTGGCCGGCATCACCCTTCGCATTGGTGCCGACATAGGAGAGGCCCCAGCTCAACCCGAGCGCATCCTTGGAAACACCCAGCTTCCAGTCGGTGTAGGACGCGTCGTCATAGCCTTTGACGTTCTGATAGCCGACGTGAGTCGTCAGATTGACCCCGGCGCCGACATCGAAGACTCCGGTCGCATCGAGGTAATAGCTGCCGTTGGTCTTGTCGCCGTTGGGCGCCTTGGCGCCGAACAGATTCGTGAAGGAATACGAACCCTTGACCGTGAACCACTTCCAGGTACCCGCCGCATAGCCTTCAAAGGTATTCGGGCTGGTAAAACCATCGGGATATTTCCCCGGGTAGTAATACTCGAGGACACCGACGTCGTAGCTGATATCGCCGGCCTTTCCCTTATAGCCGCCGTAGACGTCCATCTCGATCGGCGCCGAGACTCCGGACGTGCCCGACCAGGCCGAGCTTTGATCGGAGAGCCAGCTGATGCTCGAAGCCCAGGTTCCCAGATAGACACCGCTCGAATGCGCATAATCGAATCCGCCCTGGATGGCCGGCTTGTGATTGCTCTGGGCGATGCCGCGATAGAGGTATTCAGAAGCAAGAGTCACATTGCCCGTCAGGGTATGGTCAGGGGCGGGAGCTTCTTCGGCAAGAGCCGCGGAGGAAACGGCGAAGGCACCGAGGAAGGCTAGAGCGAGGGGGGTCTTGCGCATGAAGCAGTGCATGGAATTCTCCCTGTTTGAATATGAAACACTTGGCGTGATCCATTACGCACGAAGCGTGCCACCCACTCTCTCTCCGCAAATCGGGCCCGCAAACCGGGCCAGAACAGGGGCTACGCACCGCGCTGAGACGCCAGGCTTTGATCATTGCACCAACATAGAGCACAAACACAGGCATTCCTCCCGCGCACCAGTCAGGTGCAAAAACCTGCGTGCTACACTGAATCGCCGCTTTCTTTTCCAGGAGCCACCATGATCGAAACACCCAAATTCGTCGAAGAAGCCCAGAAGAAGATCAGTCAATTGCTGGAGAACACCCCGGCCGCCGACATCGAGCGCAACCTCAAAGCGCTGCTTGCCTCGCTGCTCGTCAAGATGGATCTGGTGACCCGCGAGGAATTCGAGGTCCAGCGCGAATTGCTGTCCCGCGCGCGCGAGACACTCGCTCAGCAGGAAGCGCGGATCACGGAACTGGAAGCCCGCCAGGCAGGAGCAGATAAACAAATCGAACCCTGAGCACAAATCGCGGTCACAGACGCGGAACGGAGCGCGGAACGCACTCCGGGGATCCATTCACGAGGAATCGAAATGAGTCAGCCTTCTGCCGCCTACACTTCCACCGCGATCGCGCTGCACTGGCTGATCGCGCTTCTGATCTTCCTCGCCTTTCCGGTCGGCCTGTACATGGCCGATCTGCCGGCTTCTCCCGGCAAGTACGCGATCTACGGCTATCACAAATGGGCCGGGATCACCGTGCTGGCTCTGGTGCTGATCCGCGTCGTCTGGCGCGCGACCCACCGTCCGCCCGAGCTCCCCGCCAGCATGGGCCGCTTCGAGCAGGTGCTGGCCAAAGCCGGTCACCACACGCTGTACCTGCTGATGGTGCTGACTCCGCTGAGCGGCTGGCTGTTCAGCTCGGCGCGCGGTCACCAGACGATCTGGTTCGGCGTGCTGCCGCTACCCGATCTGGTGCCGAAAAACGACGCGCTGGGCGACATCCTGCACGAGAGCCACGAGGTCCTGGCCTGGCTGATCGTGCTGATCGCATTGGGTCACGCCGCCGTGGCGCTCAAGCACCACTTCATCGAAAAGGACGGAGTGCTCGCGAGGATGCTGCCATGGGGTGGAAGAGGAGTTAAGTGACGAAGAGGAGCTTCTCCTCGTGTACAACGCACGCCAACGTTTTCTGAGCCTTTCGTCTGGCGCGGAGCTTCAAAAGAATCAAAAAAGCGGAGCCTCAGCTCCGCTTTTTCGTTCCCCCAAACCCGTCACTTCTTCTTGCGCCCGGTCAGCGCGTCAGCCGCGCTCTTCTTGTTGCCCGGCTCGGTCTTCGGCGTCGTATCCGGCAAAGTGATCGGCCGGCCGGCCGCCTCGGGGTCGAGCAGGCCGTTGATCGCCTGGATGTCGGTCTCCCCCAGAGTTCCGGTCGCGCTCTTGAGCTGGAGCTGGGCCAGCAGCGTGTCATAGCGGGCCCGCGAGAGCTGGCGGAAAGTATCGAAGAACTGGGTCTCGGCGTTCAGCACGTCGATATTGATCCGCACTCCGACCTGATAGCCCAGCTTGTTTGCTTCGACGGCGCTGCGCGACGAGAGCAGCGCCGCCTCGTAGCCCGCAACCTGCGCGATTCCGCTGGTCACACCGAGGTAGGCCTGGCGCACGCCCAGGGACGCGGCGCGCCGGGCATCCTCGTAATCGGAGCGAGCCTTGTCGCGCAGCGCCAGCGATTCGCGCACCTTGGACTGCGTATAGCCGCCGGCGAAGATCGGCAGGCTCAGCTGCACACCGATCGACCCCGAAGTGATTTTCGACTCGGTCGCCGTGATGCCGCCGATCGCATTGTTGTTGGTCGCCCCATAGCTCGCGACGATGTCGGCGGTCGGCAGGTGGCCGGCACGGTTGCTCGACAGCGTCTTGTTGGCGATCTCGGCCGCCAGCTTCGCGGCCTGGACTCCGAAGTTGTCCTCCTCGGCGCGCGTGGCCCACTGAGCCATGTCGGCAGGCTGAGGCGAGTCGAAATGCACCCCTTCGCGCAGCGGAGCCAGCGCGTTGTATTCCTTGCCCGTGTAGCGGCGCAGCGTCTCGCGCTTGATCTCGACATTCGCCGAAGCGGCCGCCTCATTGGCGACGACAAGGTCAAAGCGCGACTGGGCTTCATGGACGTCGGTGATCGTCGTCGTGCCGACTTCAAAGCTCTTCTTCGCGAGTTCGAGCTGCTGCATCGTTGCCCCCTTCTGGGCCACGATGCTGGCCAGCGTCTCCTGGGCATTGAGCAGATCGAAATAGGCGCCGGCAACGCGAAGGACCAGATCCTGACGCGCGCTTTCAAGCTGCAGTTCGGAGACCGTCGAGGCGAGATTGCCCTGCTCGTACTGATACCAGTTCTGCATCCGGAACAGCGGCTGGGTCAGCTGCACGCCCCACTGATTGCTCCCATAGCGACCGCTGTAGCCGGGCAGGGGGCGCTTGATTTCGGAATCGTTGTACTGCACGGTCGCCGAAGCACCGATCTGGGGCAGAAGTCCCGCCCGCCCCTGAATCCGGCTCTCCTGCCCCGCCGCAGCCTGGGAGCGCGCCGACGCGAACTGCGCATCGAACGCGAAGGCGTCCCGATAAACCCCAAGAAGATCGGCGGCAACCGCCCCTTCGGCAAAAAGTCCAGCGATCAACACGGCAAGCATTCGCTTCATGGTGACAGTCTCTCCGTCGCTTTGATTCGGAATTCCCGGATCAGACACCCGCGATGTATCCGGGAAATTTCGCGGAAGATCAGAACGAAAACCCGGAATGCGCCGACTGGCGCAGCTCGGGCACCAGAGTATCGAAAACGACGGACTTGCGGATTCTCCCCTCTGCGGTTTTCGTGTACAGCGTGGCCTGCATCACGGGAGCACGGCCGACAAACGCGAACAGACGACCTCCCGCCGCGAGCTGATCGAACAGGACGTCCGGAAGCTCCTGGACGCCGCCAGAGAGCAGGATTGCGTCATAGGGAACACCGGCCGGCCACCCCGCAAGGCCATCGCCTTGCTCGACAGTCACGTTGTCGACGCCGGCGCTTTGCAGCGCGCGCTGCGCAAGCGCCGCGAGTTCGGGATCGATCTCGACAGCCCGGACCCATTCGGCGCGGTGCGCGAGCAGGGCCGCCATGCCCCCCGAACCGGCCCCCACTTCAAGCACCTTGTCGCCGGGCTTGATCGCCAGTGCCTGAAGAATCTTGGCTTCCAGCTTGGGTTCGAGCATCCTCTGTCCCTTGCCGATCGGCAGCTCGGTGTCGGTGAATGCCTGGGCGCGCAGCGCCTCGGGCACGAAGAGTTCACGCTTGACGCTCGCAAGCGCCTCCAGAACTTCGGGATCGAACACGTCCCAGGGACGGATCTGCTGCTCGATCATGTTGAAACGCGCACGCTCAAAATCCATCTTCTTCCCCGAAAACAATCGTCAGGCTTTCGATTCTAGCGCGCGCCGAGGAGGAGGAGTCACCCTGTCCCAGGCCGCATAGAGCGCGGGCAGGAAAATCAGCGTCAGAACGGTCGCGACCGCGAGCCCTCCCATGATTGCGACCGCCATCGGTCCGAAGAAATCGCTGCGGGCCAGCGGGATCATCGCCAGAATCGCCGCGGCGGCGGTCAGCATGATCGGGCGGAAGCGCCTGACCGCCGATTCGATGATCGCCTCCCAGGGCGTGCGCCCGGCCTGAAGATCCTGGCGGATCTGGTCGACAAGGATCACCGAGTTGCGCATGATCATTCCTGACAGCGCGATCGTGCCGAGCATCGCGACAAAGCCGAAAGGCTGACCGAAGACGAGCAGCGAAATCACGACGCCGATCAGCCCCAGAGGCGCGGTCAGCAGTACCATCGCGGTCCGCGAAAAGCTCTGCAACTGCACCATCAGCACGGTCAGCACAACGAGCAGGAAGAGCGGAATACCGGCGGCGACCGCCTTGCCGCCCTTCGCACTCTCCTCGACCGTGCCTCCGACATCGATGTGATAGCCCAGAGGCAGCTTGGTGCGCAGCGCTTCGATCTTCGGCATCAGCCGCTCGGTCACCGTTGCAGGCAGCTCGGCCCCGTAGAGGTTGGCCCGCACGGTCACGGTCGGCACGCGGTCGCGGCGCCAGATCACCCCCGGCTCGTAGCCGTATTCGAAGCTCGCAACCTGGGTCAGCGGCACTCCCCGCCCCGTCCCGGTCGGGATCACCAGTTCGGTGAGCAGCGAGAGCTTCTCGCGCTCTTCCCGCGTGCCGCGCACGACGAGCTGTATCGTTTCGATTCCTTCGCGGTACTGGCTGATGGTCTGCCCGCTGACCGTCGCGTTGAGCAGCGTCGAAATATCGGCAACCGACAGCCCGAGCAGCCTCGCCTTTTCGGGGTCGACATGGACCTTGACGAGCTTGGAAGCTTCATCCCAGTCCTTCTGCACATTCGACAAAACCGGTTCGCCACGCATGACCCCGAGCACCTTGTCGGCGATCTTGTGGATCTCGCCGTGCTCGGGCCCGCTGACCCGGAACTGCACAGGAAAGCCCACCGGAGGGCCGGTCTCCAGCCGCGTGATCGATGCGCGCAGCTCGCTGAAGTCGCGGGCGAACAATGCGATCAGCCGACTGCGCAGCGCCTCGCGCTCGACGGCTCCGTGGGTCAGCACGACAAATTGGGCAAAGTTCGCCTGGGGCAGCTGCTGATCCAGAGGCAGATAGAAACGCGGGCTGCCGGTGCCGACATAGGCAACGTAGTTCTCAATCCCCTTTTCCCGGGCCAGCACCTTCTCGAAGCGCCGAACCGCCGAATCCGCCGCAGCAAAGGATGCCCCCTGGGCGAGGCGAAGATCGACGACGAGTTCGGGCCGCGTCGAATCGGGAAAGAACTGCTGGGGAATGAAGCGGAAGCCCCAGATCGCAACCGCGAAAGCCGCCAGCGTCACCGCGATCGTGACCCAGCGATACCGTACGCAGACCTCGACGAAGGCGCGGAAGCGCCGGTAGAAAGAAGTCTGGTACAAGCTGTCCTCGCTGTGCCCCGGCGCGGGCGCCAGACGCGCGGCCAGAGCGGGCGAGAGCGTCGCGAGCCAGCGCCGCAAACGCCCCACTTCGCGCTTCGCCGCGTGATCGGGCAACAGGTGGTAGCCCAGATAGGGCACGAAGAGCACAGCGGCGATCCAGGAGAGCAGCAGCGCGATCACGATGACCTGGAAGATCGCGCGCGTGTATTCGCCGGTGCTCGACTGCGCGGTCGCGATCGGCAGGAAGCCAGCCGCGGTGATCAGCGTTCCGGACAGCATCGGCATTGCCGTCGACGTATAGGCGAAGCTCGCCGCTTTGCTCCTCTCCCAGCCCTGCTCCATCTTGGTCGCCATCATCTCGACCGCGATGATCGCGTCGTCCACCAAGAGGCCAAGCGCCATGATCAGCGCGCCAAGCGAGATCTTGTGCAGCCCGATATCGCTGACCTGCATCACGAAGAACGTGATCGCCAGCACGACCGGAATCGAGATCGCGACGACGATCCCGGTGCGCAGCCCCAACGAGAGCAGGCTCACCGCCAGCACGATCAGTACCGCTTCGGCAAGCGAGCGGACGAACTCATGGACCGACTGCTGAACCGCATGCGGCTGATCGGCGACGCGTTCGAGCTTCACGCCCACCGGAAGCTGCTTGTCGACTGTCGCGATGATACGGTCCAGGCTACGCCCGAGCGCGACGATATCGCCGCCTGAACGCATCGCTATGCCGATCCCCAACGCCGGCTGCCCCATGTAGCGCATCGCATCCTGGGGCGGATCGGCATAGCCGCGGCGCACTTCGGCGATGTCGCCGAGGCGAAAGCTCCGCTCGGCGGCCCGGACCGGCAGGGCCCGCAAGCTCTCCAGCGAATCGAACTTGCTGTCCGGACGCAGATAGATCCGCTCATCACGAAGCTCGAATGAGCCAGCCGGACTCACCGCGTTCTGGGCCGCGATCGCTTGCGCGATCGCGCGCTGATCGACCCCCAGAGTCGCGAGCTTCAGATTCGAGAACTCGACCCAGATCCGTTGCTCCTGCTCGCCGAACAGATCGACCTTGCCGACGTCCTCGACCTTGAGCAGTTCGAGGCGGATCTGTTCCGCGTAGCGCTTCAGATCCGCCGGGCTCATTCCGTCGCCAACCAGGGCCAGGATATTCCCGTAGGTGTCGCCGAACTCGTCGTTGAAGAAAGGCCCCTGGACCCCCTGCGGCAGCGTATAGGCGATATCGCCAACCCGCTTGCGGATCTGGTAGAACAGCTCGGGCATCCGGGTCGATGGAAGACTGTCCCGGGCGACCAGCATCACCGTCGACTCGCCCGGCTGGGAATAGCTGCGGATGAAATCGGTCTCGCCGAGCTGCTGGATCTTCTTCTCGATCTTGTCGGTGACCTGCTGCTCGACTTCGTGCGCGCTCGCGCCCGGCCACAGGGTCTTGATCACCATGACCTTGAAAGTGAAGGGCGGATCCTCGGACTGCCCCAGGTGCGTATAGGCGAGCGCACCGACCAGAGTCAGCACGACGACCAGGAAGAGCACCAGTTGCTGGTGGCGAAGTCCCCAGTCGGAAAAGTTGAACCGCCTCATCGTGCGGAATCCAGCGAGACCGCCTGCGTTTCAGGCAGGGCCTTGACCTTCATCCCCGCAGCCAGCGTGTGGGCTCCGACCACGACCACCTGGTCGCCATCGGCGAGGCCGCGCGCGATCACGACGCCGTCCTCGCGCAAGGCTGCAACATCGACGCTGCGCTGCGTGAGGCGCCCGTCGCGGCCAACGATCCAGACCACGCTACCGCCATTGCGCGCGATCACCGCGCCGTTGGGCAGCACGACTCGCGCTGCCGCCGCGCCGGGAAAGACCACGGCCGCCGTCGCACCGAGCGCAAGCCCGTCCCCCTGCACCGCGACACGAACCGGGAAGGTCCGCGTTGCAGCGTCGGCGGCGGCACCGACCTCGGTAACCTTGCCGAGCAGCGCAACGTTCGGATCGGTCCAGGGCCGCACCAGCACCGATGCGCCCAGCTTGACCGCCGCGATCCTCTTCTCGGGCACATAGATCTGTACTTCCATGCCGTCGCCGCGCGTGAGCCTCATGACCGGCTGGCCTGCCGCGATAATCTGTCCCGCCTCGGCAAAGACCGCGGTGACCTTTCCATCGCCGTCGGCGATCAGATTCGCATAGCCGGTCTGGTTGCCCGCGACCGAAGCCTGGGCCTGAGCCTGCTTGAGCCGGGACTGCGCCGCGAGCAGCACGGTGTGGCGCTGGTCGACGACCGATGCGGACACGAAATCCCGGCTCGCGAGCTGTTTGACCCGCTCATATTCGACGTTGGCAAGCTTCAGATCCGCCTCGGCCGCCGCAACCTGGGCGCGCGCCGCGCTCGCCGACAAGGCGATATCCTGGGGGTCGAGCCGCGCGAGGATCTGCCCTCGCCTGACCTGATCACCCAGCTTGACCCGGCGCTCGACCATCTTGCCGGAGACGCGAAACCCCAGGTCGGCCTCGACATGAGCGCGCACTTCGCCCGAGTAGACGTTCAGCGAGTCGGCCGAACCCAGGCGCACGATCCGGACCAGCACGGAGCGAAGCACTTCAGCCCTGCCCTCCTCCTTGACGCAGGCGGTCAGCGCCAGCAGCGCACACAGCAGGGAAGCTGCAACTCTCATCAGGGAAGTCCCTTTTCCACGGCGCTCCGCGCCGAAAGCTCCGAAACCGTCTGTTCCCCCGCGCGGGCTGAGCGCGGGCAGGAAAGCTTTCCCGCTTCCGCACACAGACCATCAGTCTGTCGCCACGCTCGCGGAAGCGCTCTCGGAAAATCGTCCGCAATCGGAAAAATTACCGGCTTCGCCTCTCTTCTCTCGCTGCACGCGCCTCCGCAAGCCGAACTACAGATATAGCGTAGGTTTCGTCGCCTGGCGCGGCGACCGACCTCTTGTTCGGCGCCACACGATGTTCAAATGTCGGGCCCTGAGTAGCCAAAAGAAGACAAGGGCATCCGGGCTTCAGGCGGGAAGCAGCATCCTTTTCCGCGTTCATGCGTCTCCCTCGGGTGAAATTCATCCAAACAAGGAAAAGCATGAACACGATCACCTTCCCTTCCAGACCCCTGAACCGCTGGCTGGTTCAGCTGATGGTGGCCGCCCCGTTGTGGTACGCAGCCCTCCTCTTCCTGGATCCCGCAGCCTCCGCGCTGGTCCGCGCATTCGGTCTGTCGCGGCAGAACGCCTGGGGAGAGGCCGTCCATTTCTTTCTCTACGACACCCCCAAAATCCTGCTGCTACTCGGTGGCATCGTGTTCCTGATGGGGATTGTCCAGAGCTTCTTTTCCCCGGAAAAAACGCGTGCCTTGCTCTCCGGCCGTCGCGCCGGGCTTGGCAATGTCCTTGCGGCCTCTCTGGGCATCGTCACCCCCTTCTGTTCCTGTTCCGCGGTGCCGCTTTTCATCGGCCTTCTGTCAGCGGGCGTGCCGTTGGGCGTGACCTTCTCTTTCCTGATTTCCGCCCCGATGGTCAATGAAGTCGCGCTCGCGCTGCTCTTCGGGATGTTCGGGTGGAGAGTCGCCATTCTCTACCTGGGTCTGGGTCTGCTGGTCGCGATCGTCGCCGGCTTGATCATCGGCAAGCTGCGGATGGAAAACCACCTGGAGGACTGGGTGCAGAAGATCGCCCGCGGCGAGACTCCCGTGCAGGATGGCCCGAGGATGGACTGGGCCCAGCGATTCGACTCGGCGTTTGGCCACGTCAAGGAGATCCTCGCCAAGGTCTGGCTCTACGTCGTCATCGGCATCGCGCTGGGCGCAGCAATCCATGGCTATGTACCCGAGAATCTGCTCGCATCGCTGATGGGGCGCGACTCATGGTGGTCGGTGCCGGTCGCTGTGCTGATCGGAGTTCCGCTCTATACCGGTGCGGCCGGCGTTTTTCCGATCGTCCAGGCCTTGATCGCCAAAGGCGCGGCCTTGGGCACGGTGCTGGCCTTCATGATGAGCGTGATCGCGCTCTCCGCCCCCGAAATCCTGATCCTGCGCAAAGCCCTCAAACCACGCCTGATCGCCACTTTCGTCGGAATCGTCGCCAGCGGAATCATGCTGGTCGGATACGTCTTCAATGCCGTGCTCTGAGGTGCCTGAGATGAAAATCACCCTGTACAGTTCCAGCTGCAGCGATTGCCTGAGAACCAGCACTCTCGCGCTCGTGCGCGCACTCGAAGCACGCGGAGTCGAGTTCGAAATCGAAACGGTGACGGACTACGCGATGATCGCCGCGGCGGGCGTCCTCGCCCTCCCCGGCATAGCCGTAGAGGGACGCCTCGTCTCAACGGGAAAACTGCCGACCCCCGACGACGTTGACCGTTGGCTCAGATAGGCTGCCCCCGCCCCTCTTCCGGAGTTCCTGAATTCAGTCCGGAAAGAGGGGCTGATCTGCACGGCCAAGGCAAAACTTTCCCGCCCGGCCCACTCGTGAAGCTGCGCCTCCATCAAATCGAGGCACAATTCCGTTCCATTGCACTCCCAACCCGGATCTTCCCCGCGGGTCGGACACAGGAGAGATCAAATGCGACAACGAGCGGTGGCCCGCCTTCTTCTTCAATCAACGCTGCTGCTGGCGCTCGCCTCCTGTGCGACGCCCCCGCTGGAAAAGGTGGCAGGGCCCGACGGACGCTACCGCGGCTACCTGGCTGCGGCGGCCGTGCCAAGCAGCCTCGTCCAGGTTCCGCCCCCGCCCGCCCCGGGTTCGGCGGCGATGGCGCTCGACGAGGAGATCGCGCAGCGCAGCTTCGCGCTGCGCAACACGCCGCGCTGGAAACAGGCCGCACAGGATGCCGATCTGAGCTTTCCGCATGCGGCCGGAATCTTCGCCTGTGCCGTGAACACCGCGATCACCGAAGCGGACACTCCGCGCCTCTACCGGCTGCTGCAGCGCAGCCTGGCCGATCTGGGCGCTTCGACGCGCAGCGCGAAGAAGCACTACCAGCGCCCCCGGCCCTTCATGGTCAACAAGGAACCGATTTGCACGCCAGAGGATAGCGAAGACCTCGCGAAGAACGGTTCCTACCCGTCCGGACACAATGCGGCCGGCTGGGGCTGGGCGCTGATCCTCGCCGAGCTTTCGCCCGAGCAGGCCGACGCAATCCTCGTGCGCGGTCGCAACTATGGCGAGAGCCGCAACGTCTGCAACGTGCACTGGCACAGCGATGTGATGCAGGGTCGCCTGGTCGGTGCGGGAACGGTCGCCCGCCTGCACGCCGAACCGGCCTTCCTCGCCGATCTTGCGGCCGCCCGGGAGGAACTCGCCGCCGCCCGCAAGAAGGGCCTGAAGCCCCAGACCGACTGCGCCGCCGAAGCGGCAGCGCTGGCGATCACGCCCTCTCTGGCCCAATAAGCCGATCAGCCCTGGCAGGCTTGGCGGGCATTGGGCAGGCGGGTCTTGTACAGATCGATCCGGCAGACGCCGAAGCGCGTCGCGAGCTCGGCAGCCCGGGTCCGGGCCGAAGCCAGACCCGGCTGCATGCAGCTCAGCACGGCCTGCTTCAAATCCTCGGCGCAGGGAGATACCTCGCTCTGCTCGACCGAGTCGCGGATCTGGGTCATCCTCCGCCAGCCTTCGGCTCCGGGATAGGCCCTCATGATCCTGTGCCAGTTGGAAAAATCATCGATCGCCAGGGCCAGCCGCGCCAGGTCTGGATGGCTCGGCGCACCGGCCTGCTCGCGCAGGAGCTGAACCGTCGCCTCAAGCCGCTCCTGATCCGACACCGTGTCGGCCTGCGCTCCCGACACCAGCCCCAGCGACAGAACGATCGCAAGAACCGGACTCCAGCCCCAAGCGGTGAATGACATTCCATTTCCCGTACAAAGAGAGGACGACATCTTAGCTCCGGAGCCGAAGCCCGGAAACAGCCCGTCAGCCACGCGGCCCAACGGCGATCTGCGCCGGGAACTCGCGGGCCGCGGCAATGCCGAAGAACCGCACATTGAAGCCCCGAAACCGCCGACGATGCGATAATCGCGTCCCCCTGATCCCCTGCAACCGATGAGTTCGAGAACCCCCGTCTCTCCGCCTGAATCCCCCTCCCCTGCGCCCACTGCGCACGGAGTGGGACGGGAACCGGTTGCGCCCGACTGGCCAGAACTCTCGGCCGACGAAGTCGAGCGGGTTCTCGCGCGCTACCCGGGCCAGGGCCATCTGCTCTCGCTCGGCTGGCACAGCCCGCGCCCGTTCTCGGCGGCCAGTCTGGTCGAGACTTCGACCGGCAGGCTCTTCGTCAAACGCCATCACAGCGCGGTGCGCACGGCGACCACGCTCGGCGAAGAGCACCGCTTCATCGATCATCTCGCCCGGCGCGGCGCGCCGGTCGCGGCGATCCTGCGCACAACCGAAGGCCTGAGCGCAGTCAGCGAAGGCGGATGGGTCTTTGAAGTGCATCGGACGGCACCGGGCGAGGATCTGTACCGCGACGCGTTGTCCTGGACGCCCTTCCTGAGCCCCGAGCACGCCTGGGCCGCCGGTCGCGCGCTCGCCGAGCTGCACCGTGCGGCCGAAGGCTTCACAGCCGCCCCGCGCAGCACCCCGGTTCTGGTCGCCAATTTCCGGCTCTTCGGCGCGGCAAACCCGGTCGCGGCGATCGAGGCGAGCTTCGCCCACCGCCCCGCCCTCGCCGAAGCGCTCGCCGATCGCGACTGGAGACGCGAGATAGGCGAAACGCTACTGCCTTTCCATGCCCGGCTGAGGCCCCGCCTCGCCGCGCAAACCGCGCTGTGGACACACGGCGACTGGCATGCGTCGAATCTGCTCTGGTCCGGCAACGAAGTGCGCAGCGTGCTCGATTTCGGTCTCGCCGATCGAAACTTCGCGCTCTTCGACCTGGCGACCGCGATCGAACGCAACGGAATCGGCTGGCTGGATCTGGACGAAGGCCGCGACGCCGAAGTGCAATACGAGCAGATCGCCGCGCTGCTCGCGGCTTACGCTTCGCTCAGACCATTCGAAGCCGAAACCCTCGCCGCGCTGCTGCCCCTGGTCCATGCCGATTTCGCGCTCAGCGAAGTCGAATACTTTCACGGCATCGTCGGCTCACCGGAAAACACTAGCGTCGCCTATCAGCGCTATCTGCTCGGGCATACCCAATGGTTTTCCGAAGGCAGCGGAAGGCTTCTGCTCGAACGGATCGCCGGACGAAACACAGGAAATTCACGATGAGTACAGAACAGAAGTCTCGCCAAATCCTGATGCTGCTGGCCTGCCTCGTCAGCGCGGCGGCCCAGGCACAGAGCACCTCGGACGCGCAGACCGAGACGATCACCGTCCAGGGCAGGAAGCTGCAGAGCGGCTACCAGGCGAGGAACGCTTCGGTCTCCGGCATCGAAGCTCCGTTGCTCGACACGCCGGCCTCGGTCTCGGTGCTGACCCGCGAGCTGCTCGAAGACCAGCAGGCCCGGCTCCTGAGCCAGGCGCTGCGCAACGACGCTTCGATCGGCGATAGCTATGCGCCGGTCGGCTACTACGAGAACTTCGTGATCCGCGGCTTCGCGCTCGACCTGGCGAGCAGCTACAAGATCAACGGCAGGACGATCACCGGCGAACAGAACGTTGCGCTCGAGAACAAGGAACGCGTCGAAGTGCTCAAGGGCCTCGCCGGACTGGCCAGCGGCATCGCCGCTCCGGCCGGTCTCGTGAACTTCGTCACGAAGCGCAGCGAGGAAATCCGCACCGTCACCGCCGGCACCAACGATCAGGGGGGCCGCTATCTCGCGACCGACCTCGGCCACTGGTTCGACACGGATCACCGCTACGGCGCACGGATCAACCTCGCCTGGGAGGACATCCAGTCCTATGTCGAGCACACCGACGGCAAGCGCAAGTTCGCCTCGCTGGCCATCGACGCGAAACCGAGTTCGCAGCTGGACATCGAGTTCGACGCGGAATTCCAGGACAAATCCCAGCGCTCGGCCTCCGGCTATCAGCTGCTCGGCGGCTCGACGCTCCCCTCTGACTTCTCGCCGCGCCGCCTGCTCGGTTACCAGAGCTGGGCCGACCCGGTCACGAACCGCGCGCTGAACCTCGGCGCACGCGCCGAATACCGCTTCACCGAGAACTGGAAAGGCGCGCTCTCCGCCTCGCGCAGCCGAACCCGGATCGACGACAACGTCGCCTTCGTCTATGGCTGCTACTACGTCGCGAGCTGCTCGGCAGGCACCCCGGGCAACGCCTTCAGCCGCGACGGCCAGTTCGACGTCTACGACTACCGCAGCCCGGCCGAAGTGAGGATCAACGACGAAGTCGAAGCCCGCCTCGCCGGCCGCGTCGAAACCCTGGGTATCTCCCACGAACTCAGCCTCGGCGCGAGCGGCTTTCGCCGCACCGTCGACAGCGGCAACCCGGTCTACGACTACGTCGGCACGAGCTCGCTCTCTGAGGAGCTCTCCTTTTCGCCTTCGCCCACCACCCCCGGAACGCCCTACCGCCGGCTGGACAGCCGTCAGAACGGGATCTTCGCCACCGACCGCATCCTCTTCAGCCCTCGCTGGCAAGCCCTGCTCGGCGCTCGCGAAACCCGGATAGCCGAGAAGGCCTTCGCGTCTTCGGGCGACACGACTCGGGACACGACCCAGTCGGTGTTCTTGCCGCAAGCCGCGCTGATCTTCAAACCGCAAGCGAACACCTCGCTCTACGCGAGCTGGGCAAAAGGCCTGAGCCAGGGCGGCACCGCCCCTTGGTGGGCTAACAACGGCAATGAGATCCTCGCGCCGACCCAGACCCGTCAAACGGAAGCCGGGATCAAGATCGAAGCGGGAGCTCTGAGTCTGTCGGCCGCGCTGTTCCAGGCCCGTCAGGTCTATCAGTACGCGCGCCCCGAAGCCGACGGCAGCTACTCCTTCGTCCAGCAGGGCTGGCAGAAGAACCGTGGGTTCGAACTGTCGGCGACCGGGCAAGTCCATCCGCGGCTGAGGATCTCGGCCAGTGCAGCGGCGATCCGCGCGCGGGCCGAAGACACCGGCACGGCCGCCTACGAAGGACATCAGGCCATCAACGTGCCCCGGCTGCGCGCCAGCCTCTATGGCGACTATGCCGTGCCGGGTTTCGAGAACCTGGGCCTGCTGGCCGGTCTGCAGGCGAGTTCGAGCAAGACCGCGACGCGGGCGGGCACGGTCTCGGTGCCCGGCTACGCGGTGTTCAATGTCGGCGCACGCTATGCGACACAGATCGCGGGACATCGCACGCTACTTCACCTCGCCATCGACAACGTGTTCGACAAGCGCTACTGGCGCGATGTCGGCGAATCCGCCGGGGATGGCTATCTGTTCCCGGGCGCGCCGCTGACCGCGAGGCTGTCTGGCCAGTTCGCTTTCTGAAAGGGAGTCGATGTCGCCACTCGAAATCACCGCCGTCCTCGTCAATGCCCTCGGGGTCTGGCTGACGACCCGCCGCACGCTCTGGTGCTGGCCGGTCGGTCTGATCGGAGTGCTGCTCTACGGCCGGCTCTTCTTCGAGATCAAGCTCTACTCAGACATGCTGCTGCAGTTCGCCTTTGCGCTGCTGCAGGGCTACGGCTGGTGGCGCTGGAAAACCGGCCGGAGCGAAGCCGGCAAGGTCCGCGTCGAACACCTGGCTCCCGGCCAGCTGCGCTCGGGCCTTGTTGCCGGTGCGCTGGGCGGCATCGCGCTCGGCTTTGCGATGCACACGCTGACCGATGCCGCGCTGCCCTGGCTGGACGCGCAGCTGACCGCCTTCAGCCTCGTCGCGAGCCTCTGGGCGGCAAGGAAACAGCTCGCCTCGTGGTGGCTGTGGATCGCACTGGACGCGATCTACGTCGGCCTCTACCTGCTCAAGGGTCTGCCGCTGACAGCCGGGCTCTATGCCGCATTCATCGTGCTCGCCGCGCTCGGCCTGCGCGACTGGGGCGCCGCGCTGGCCGAGCAGGAAAACCCGGCGAAAGCCTGCGCGGCGGACTGAACGCTCAGGGCACGACGCTCATGAACAGGAAGGCGGCGAAGATCACCAGGTGAATCGCGCCCTGCATCACGTTCGTGCGCCCGCTGCTCATCGTCAGCGTCGACACCCCGAACGCGAGCCCCAGGAAAACCAGATCCTTGCCCTCCAGCCCCAGGCGCAAGGGCAGATCCAGCACAACCGCAACGCCGACGACGGCGGGAATGGTCAGGCCTATGCTCGCCAGCGCCGAACCGATCGCGAGGTTCAGGCTGGTCTGGATCCGGTTCGCGCGCGCCGCCCGGATCGCCGCCCAGGTTTCGGGCAGCAGCACCAGCAGCGCGATCACGACACCGATCACGGATTTCGGCGCGCCGATCGCCGCAACGCCCCGCTCTATCGTCGGCGAGAGCATCTTTGCGAGTCCGACGACCGCGACCAGCGCGACAAAAAGCAGCGCCAGAGCCGCCCAGGCCTGGGCGCTCGTCGGAGGCTCGGCGTGGACTTCCTCGTTCGAAACATCCTCGCGGGGCAGGAAGTAGTCCCTGTGCCTGACCGTCTGGATGAACACGAAGACGCCCCACAGCGCCAGCGACGCGACTGCGGCAAAAGCGAGCTGCGAGTTCGTGTAGGTGCCGCTGGCCGAGCTGGTCGTGAAGGTCGGCAGCACCAGCGAGAGCACCGACAGCGCGAAGAGCGCGCTGATCCCCGCGCAAGCCCCCTCGACCCGGAAGCTCTGCTCGCGGTGGCGCATCCCGCCGATCAGCAGGCAGAGGCCGACGACTCCGGTGCTGATGATCATGACCGCGGAGAAGATCGTGTCGCGCGGCACGCGTTCCGCCCCGTCTCCGCCGGCGAGCATGATCGCGATGATCAGCGCGACTTCGATCGCAGTGACCGCGAGCGCCAGGACCAGCGTGCCGAGCGGCTCGCCGAGCTTGTGAGCGACGGTCTCGGCGTGATGGACCGCGGCGAGCACGGACGAGACCAGCGCGGCGAATGCGAGCGCCGCAAAACCGGGGAGCATCCCGATCAGACCGGAAGCCGCGAGGATCAGCGCGGCGAAGAGCGGAACAAGGATGGACCAGAGGGGCATTGCGTCTCCACGTATCAGGGTTCGGACAGAGCATAGCCTGAAGTGGACAAGAAAAAGCCCGCGGGGAAAGCGGGCTTCTTGACGGGGGTTCTCCCCTGGGATCAGTGCTGCGGCGGAGTGATCAGCGGCGCGGGCGCATCACGCATTTCCTTCTTGTGCTGCTTCGCGGCGCGCTTTTCCTTGACGCTCATCTGCGGATGTTTCTTCTCTTCCTTATTGCTTTTCTGGATTTTTCCCATGACTCATTCTCCTTGAAAAGACCGGCTGAGCAGAACGTCGACGGCACATGCAACGGGGGCGAGCGCTACAGTCGAGATCCCAGTATAGGCGCATCGTCGGTGAGCGGCGCAGCCCGCGGCTCTTGCGCAACGCGCGCGGCAAAGGGCTGGTCGAAGCGCGTCGTCGCCGCTAGACTGGGCGACATGCTGGACATTGCACTCCGTTAAGACCGCCGCCCCCGAACCGGGGACGAGAAAGCTCAGGCATGGGGCCGATCCGCCCCATGACTTCTTGCGCCCGGCGAAACCGCGCGTTTCGCCCTGACGGAGTCCCATCATGGCAAGTCCCGTATCCAGCAGTCCTTCTCCCGTCTTTCACATCCGCAGCGCCGACGCGGCCGATCTGCCCGCGATCACGCACTGCACGCTCTCTGCTTTCACCCTTTTCGATGTCTTCGGCCCCGCCTGGAACTCCGACTCCGGTCTGCTGCCCGCACGGCTCTCGGCCCTCCCCGAGAGCCACGGCTTCGTCGCAGTCGACGAAAAGAACTCCGTCATCGGCCATGCCCAATGGACCCATGTCGCAATGCACCTGCTCGGTGGCACGAGGCGAGCGGCCTGCCTCGCTCCGCTCTCGGTTCGTGCGGACAGGCAGAGGCAAGGCATTGGCGGTGCCTTGATTCGCCAGGGCATCGCGGCGCTGCGCGAAGCCGGAATCGACCTGCTTTTCCTGCTCGGCCACGAGGCCTACTACCCGCGTTTCGGACTCCAGTGCGGCTGCCTTGGCCGCCATGCGCTCTCCATTGCGATGCCCGAAGCGCTCGCCGCGGATCCCGAAGGCTACCGCCTGCGCCCGCTGCACGACGGCGATGAGTTCGCACTGCGCGCGCTGTGGCACAGGCTCTGCGGTGGGGTCGACGGGGCTCTGGAGCCAGGCCCGGGTCTGCTCCCCTGGTCCTCGGCCACTCGGGGAATCATCGCCTGCGTGCTGGAGCGCGGGGGACAGATCGTCGGCCACGCGCGCTTCGACGCCCGTGCTGAAGCGATGGCCGATTCGGGAGTACTGCGCTTTCTCGCTGCGGACGCCGCGAGCGCTGGCGTGCTCGCTTCGCGCATCGCGGGCTGGACGGGATGGCAGGCTAAGTCCCTGACCTTGCCTCTGCCTGCCGGTTCAGCCCACGTGCAGGAGCTCTTCGCGGGGAGAGAACCTGAACCTGTCTTCGAGCGCTGGGCTCCGGGCATGGCGATGGCGCTGCAGCAGAACGAGACGGAAACCCTGCTCGCGCGGATTCAGGCCGGAGAGGCTCCGCCCCTCTTCATCGAATGGCCATCGCTGTTCGACTACTGAAGGCTCAACGGGCGGTCTTCGGCACCTCGGAGTTGCCCATCCGGCGCTGGATCTTGGCCGCGTGCGCGGAGAGGCGGGAGCCGTACTTCTTCTCGTACTTGCGCGGGTTGGGCAGCATCACCGCGATGTGCGCGGCCTGGGCCGCGTTGAGCTTTGCGGCCGGGATGCCGTAGTAGTGCTGGGCGGCGGCCTCGGCGCCAAAGATGCCGTTGCCCCATTCGACGACGTTCAGATAGACCTCGAGGATGCGCTGCTTGTCCCACAGCGCTTCGATCATCACCGTGATCAGCGCTTCCTCGGCCTTGCGGACATAGCTGCGGGTCGGCGACAGGAAGAGGTTCTTCGCGAGCTGCTGGCTGATCGTCGAGCCACCGCTGACCGGCTTGCCCTTCTTCTCGTTCTTCTTCATCGCGGACTCGATGCCGTCCCAGTCGAAGCCGTCGTGCTCGACGAACTTGTCGTCCTCGGCGGCGACGACCGCGCGCTTGAGCCGGTTCGAGATCTTCGCGTAGGGCACCCACTCGTGCTGCAGCTTTGCGTCGGGATCGGTCTCGCGCATCTCGGCGAGCCGCAGAGACATGAAGCTGGTCTCCCCCGGATCGATCCAGCGCCAGGCCAGAACATGACCGAAGATCCACAGCTGATAGGCGAGGAAGATCAGCAACAGGCTGAACAGGCCCAGTTTGACGATACGTGCGAAGCCAATCATGAAGCGAGCAAGGTTCTCAAATCCCGGCGGACCGCTCCGGTGTCGGGGCGCAGAGCGCGCCACAGGAAGAAGCTCTCGGCAGCCTGTTCGATCAGCATGCCCAGACCGTCGAGACAGTGAGCCGCGCCGAGTTCCCGGGCCGCACTCAGGAAAGCGGTCTCGTCCCGACCGTACATCATGTCGTAGGCGAGGCTGTCCGGGGCATAGATGCCGCGCGGCAGCGGCGGCGCTTCGCCGGCGAGCGAGGACGAAGTCGCATTGATCACGACGTTGAAACTCGATCCGGCGAGATCATCGAAGCCGCAGGCGGCCAGTTCGGTGGCGCCGCAATCCCGCCCGGCGATCAGCGCGGTCGCCCGGGCGGCGGTGCGGTTCGCGACGACGAGCCGGCCGGGCTTCTCGGCGAGCAAGGGCAGCAGCGCGCCGCGCGCCGCGCCGCCGGCGCCGAGCAGCAGCACGCGCTGCCCGGAGAGGGCACAGCCCTGAAAAGCGAGGTCGCGGACGAGGCCCGCGCCGTCGGTGTTGTCGGCGAGCACGCCATCGGCCGAGAAGATCAGCGTATTCGCGGCCCCCGCCGCCTCGGCCCGTTCGCTGCGGCGATCGGCGAGCGCGAAGGCGTCGAGCTTGAAGGGCACGGTCACGTTCGCGCCCCGCCCGCCCCGGGCGCGGAAAGCCGCGACCGCTGCAGCAAAGCCGTCGGTCGGCGCGAGGATGGCCTCGTAGCTCAGAGCTTCGCCGGTCTGGGCCGCGAAGCGCGCGTGGATCCAGGGCGAGCGGCTGTGGGCGATCGGGTTACCGAAGACAGCGTAGAGGTCCATGAAACGAATTCTTCAGCGGGGCGCATCCCGGCTCGCGTCGAGCACATCGGCGCGCGAGAAGTCCCAGGTTCGATAGATCTGCAGGATATCCGCTTCCTTGCGGATGTTGCTCGGGAAAGGCGCAAAAGGCCCGGCGAGCTGCAGGATGCGCAGCGCCGCGTTATCGAGCGAGCGGTTGCCCGAGGAGCGCCGGACCTCGGCGACCGCGACCGAGCCGTCGGCGCGGATCTCGACATAGAGGCCCACGCTGCCATAGAGCCGCTTTCCCCCGGCCTGCGGGAAGTTGATCGTGCCGACCCGCTCGACCTTCTGCCGCCAGTCCTCGAAATACTGGGCCGGCGCGAACTCGGCGGTGCGCGCAGCGATGAACTTCTTGCGCGGCCGCGCCGCGTAATCGCGCTGATCCTTGTCGATCACCGCTTCGAGGCGAGCGATCGCGCGGTGGCGCTCCTCGTCCTCATCGCCGCGCACGGCGCTCGGCTTGGCGTTCTCGAGCGGCGCCGGATGTTCGAGCTGAACGGACGCGCGCTTGCGGCTCTGCACCAGCAGTTCGCGCTGCAGCGCTTCGAGCTGTTCGGCGCGCTTCAAGGTCTGGATCAGCGCATCGCCCGCCTGGGTCTGCTCCTGCGAGGGCAGAGGCGTGGCCGGCATCGCCTTGCTGTCGGAAGTGTTGCCGCCTCCGTCGAGGTTGGCCTGGGCCAGGGCCTGCGGCTTTTTCGGCGCGTGGGCATGGCGGGCATTGACCAGCACGACTTCCAGCCCCCGGTCGAGCTGACCGTTGCGCCTCGCTTCGAAAGGTTTGAAGTGCATCGCCAGCAGGGCCATGTGCATCAACACCGAGACGCAGATCGCGGCCCAGAACACATGTTCACTGCCTATGCGGCGGCTTGCGGCGGGCAAACGAAGCCGGTGCCTGACGACAGGCTTTTCCGCCAGCAGCGCTGCGGTCGGGGCAGGCGCTGCGACGGGTTTGCCGGGCTTCGCGCGGGAGCGGGTTTTAGGTTTTGCGGACATGACGACGGGATTCTAACGATTTGTCGCTCAATCCGAAGCATCTTCTTCAGAGACCGACTCCTGCCCGGCCTCCGAACTCAGGTTTCCGATGTAGCGCAGGCGCGCTTCGATCGCCAGATCGTCGTGACCTTCGACAGCCAGCGAAACCCGGGTTCCCGGCAGCAGCTCGGGCAGCGAGGGGATCTTCGCGACGAAGGGAATCTCCTCCAGCCTGACCAAGCTCTCGCGGATCACATGGCCGGAGAGCTCGCTTCGCCCTTCCTGGCGCATCCAGCGCAGACACCAGTAACGCTCCATCTGCCGCTGAAAATCGGCATAGGCCGAGTAGGCGAGTTCGAAGTCGTTCATCGCCGCGGCGAGTTCGGCCGAGCCCTTGCCGAAAGGCGCGGTGCCGTCGTTCAGCATGCCGATCAGCTGGCGCTGGTTGATCAGGTCGACATAGCGGCGCAGCGGCGAGCTGGACCACGCATAGCAATCGACCCCGAGGCCTTCGTGCGGCGCCGCGGCGGTCGTCATCCTGACCCGACCCGCCCCCTGGGCGCGATAGATCGCGGGGATTCCGGCGTCGGCCAGATCCTGGCCCCAGGTGCTGTTGGCGAGGATCATCAGTTCGGACACGAGCTTGTCGAGCGGAGAGCCGCGCTTGCGGCGCTCGATCCGGACCCGGCCCGCGCCGTCCGGGCCTTGCTGTTCCCAGTCGACGTAGAAGTTGAAGTCGTAAGCGTTCTGGTTCGCCGAAGGCTTGCCGCGGCCCGCTTCGAGCACGGTCGCGAACTCCCAGAGCAGCTTCAGCTCGTCCCGCCAGGGCTGCTCGGGCAGCTCGGCCGTCAGCGTCTGCTCGTTGAACCAGGGTTCGATGTCGTGGTGGCGCAGGTTCGCGGCGACCGGAACCATTTCGAGCCGACTCTCGTGTCCGACGATCACATAGTCGCGGTTCAGATCGACATACAGCGACAGCGCCGCGCTCTCGCGCCCTTCCTGGAGCGTGTAGCGGCTGACCACGCCGTCGGGCAACATCGTGATCTTGTCGCCGGGCATATAGACCGTGGACAGGCGCCGCCGCGCGACCGCGTCGAGCGGCGCCCCCTGGGTGATGCCGGCTCCGGGCGCGGCGATGTGGATGCCGATCCGCCAGCCTCCGTCGGCGCGCGCCGTGATCGAGAACGCATCGTCGATCTCGGTCGTCGTCGCATCGTCGATCGAAAAGGCTCGCACGTCGGCGCGCGGCAATTCCGCTGCCGGTTCGGGGACGTCCAGATCGGGGAATTCGGGGCCGTCCGGGAAATGCTCGGACAGGAAGCGGGCGCGGTGATAAGCGAAAGCCGATTCAAACGCGCCGCAGGCGAGCAGCAACTGGGCGAGGTTCTTGCCGGAAGCGTCGCAGGCCGCTTCGACCGCCTTCGTCTCCAGCTTGTTGCGGTCGGGCTTGACGAGCAGGCTGGTCACGATCGCGCGCACTTCGTCGGGAAGACGCCCGGCGACGAGCTCGGCAGCGAGCCGATCGACCGTTTCCTGCTGCTGACGCTTCTTCTCCTGCCCGGCCAGCGCGGCCTGGAGGATCTCGGGCGGCGCTTTGCGAAAACGCCCCTTGCCCTTGCGGTGAAACCAGACCGGAGCGCTGTGCAGACGCAGCAGCACCGCGGTGTTCTCGACCGCGTTGGCGGTGTGGCCGTAGTACTCGGCGGCGAACTCGGAAAAGCCGAATTCGGCTTCGCCGCAGACTTCGTAGAGGAATTCGGTCTCCAGAGCCTCGGCTTCGGCCTCGGCGCGCGCCATCAGCTCGCTCGCAGCGGGAGACTCGAAGCGCAGCAGCACGTTCGCGCTTTTCAGCTTGATGCGCTTGCCGTGCGGCGTCTCCACCTGCAGCGAACTATCGGTCTGGGTCAGGATCGTCGCGGCCTTGAAACCGCCATCCTCTTCGAACAACACATGCATGGGCTTATCCCGCTTTGGCCAAGCGCTCGATTATAGCGGCAGGCCGGCGGACTTCAGCGCCTCAACGCGTCGAATGAATAGAGCGCGAGTCCAGCCCAGATCAGCGCGAAGCTCGCCAGCTGCGTCGGCCCGAAGGCCTCGCGGAACACGAAGACCGCGCAGAGGAATTGCAGCGTCGGCGCCATGTACTGGAGCAGACCGAGCGTCGAGAGCGGCAACCGGCGCGCACCTTCGGTGAAAAGCGCCAGAGGGACTGTCGTAAGCAAACCGGCTGCGGGCAAGAGCAGCAGCGCCCAGCCCTTGTCCGCGCCATGCAGGCCTTCACCGATTCCCACCCACAGCAGATAGGCCAGCGCGACGGGCAAGGCGAGCAGCGTCTCGACGCAGAGTCCATTGACCGAATCGACCGGAGCCCTCTTGCGCAGCAGGCCATAGGCCGCGAAGGTGCCGGCCAGCAACAGCGCGATCCAGGGCAGGCGGCCCATCATGACGATCCGGGAAACCACCCCGAGCGCCGCGAGGCTGACGGCCGCCCACTGCAGGGGGCGCAACCGTTCGCGCAGCACCAGCGCGCCCAGCGCGACATTGAGCAAGGGGTTGATGAAATAGCCGAGACTCGCTTCGACGGTGTGGCCGGCCAGGATGGCCCAGACGTAGATCAGCCAGTTGCTCGCGGTCAGCACTGTCGTCAGGCCCAGCAAGGCGAGTATGCGCGGTCGTGCGAACACCGCCTTCAGCTTGCCGAAGCCCTGCTGGAAACCGATCCAGGCGAGCAGCAACAGCACCGACCAGAGCACGCGGTGCGCGACGATCTCGGCCGCCGGCACCCAGGACAAGGCCTTGAAGAAGATCGGTGAGACGCCCCAGACGAAAAAAGCGCAGAGCGCGCAGATCACTCCGCGCCGATCCAGGCGAGCCCCCATCAGATCAGCCCGGCGAAGCGCAGCACTTCATCGAGGTATTCGGTCCACCGCGAGAAACCGTGATCGCCTCCGGGCAGCACGGTCTGCCGGGCGCCGGCGAAGTGCGCGATAGAGAGCCGCGCATCGAGCACCTCGTCGCCCTCCTCGACCATCAGCCAGAAGTTCTGCGGGTGCGAAATGCGCTCGACGCGCAGCGCCTCGGCCTGCTCGACGTGCTCCCAGGTGAAGCTGAAGCGCTCGCCGGTGTAGAGGTGTTCGTGCTCGCCGACAAAAGGCGAGGGATCGTAGCCGTCGCGGAAGACGGCCGGATTGACAAGCACTGCCCGCAGGTCGTGCTTCTCGGCGAGATGGGTCGCGTAGAAGCCGCCCAGAGAACTGCCGACCAGGGTCGGAGGAGTCGCGCAGGCAGCGATCGCCGCTTCGGCCTGGGCGATCGCCTCGAACGGAACCGGCGAGAGCTGCTCGCACCAGAGTTGATCGGCGAGGCCGCGGGCCTTCATGTGCCCGGCCAGCTCCTGAATCTTCGAGGAGGCGGGGCCGGAGCGGAATCCATGCAGATAGATGATCACGTCGAGAGGCTAACGTAAACGGACGAGCCCCGTCTCGGCGGGGCTCGTTTCAAAACTTTGCCTGTTGCAGGGGGATCAGTTATCGACCCACTGCACCCAGCCCATCTGCCAGGTCAGCAGGATCACCAGGCCGAAGGCGATCCGGTACCAGGCGAAGAGGCGGAAGTCGTGGGTCATGATGTAGCGCAGCAGCCAGCGCACGCACAGATAGGCCGAGATGAAGGAAGCGATGAAGCCGACCGCCCACATCCCGGCGTCGTCACCAGAGAGCAGCGCGCGCTCCTTGTAGAGTTCGTACAGCGACGCGATGACCAGAGTCGGAATCGCGAGGAAGAACGAGAACTCGGTCGCCGCCTTGCGGGACAGGCCGAACAGCATCCCGCCGATGATCGTCGAACCCGACCGCGAAGTGCCGGGGATCAGCGCGAAAGCCTGGGCAATACCGAGCTTCAATGCATCGAGCCCGCTCATCTCTTCGACGGTCTCGACCCGGGTGTATTTCTGCCTCGCCTCGGCCCACAGGATCACGAAAGCGCCGAGGATGAAGGTACTCGCGACAACCGGCGGGTTGAACAGGTGGGCCTTGATGGCCTTGCCGAACAGCAGGCCCAGCGCGGCGAGCGGGATGAAGGCGATGCCCACGTTGACTATGAAGCGCATCGCGCCCTTGTCGTGGAAGGCATTCGCAAAAGTGTCGATCAGGCGCTGACGGTACTCGATCGCGACCGCGAAGATCGCCGCCGACTGGATCACGATCTCGAAGAGCTTGCCGCGGGCGTCGTTGAAGTTGAGCAACGATCCGGCGAGGATCAGGTGGCCAGTCGAAGAGACCGGAAGGAATTCGGTCAGCCCTTCGACGACGCCGAGAATCAGCGCCTTGATCAGCAGCAGGGTATCCATGATGGGGGGAGTTATTGGCTTAAAGGGCGGATTATAACGGCGCCCCGCTGCTAGAATCCTCGCCACCTCCGACTCTTTTTCAGGTTTGCCATGCACGTCGTGATCCTCGCCGCGGGCCAGGGCAAGCGGATGCGTTCCGCTCTGCCGAAAGTTCTTCAAGCTCTGGCCGGCCGGCCGCTGCTCGCTCATGTGCTGGACACCGCCCGCGCCCTGGGTGCGGACAAGCTCAGCGTCGTCTTCGGCCACGGCGGCGAAGCAGTTCGCGCGGCGCTCGACGCACCCGACCTCGCCTGGGCTCACCAGGCCGAACAGCTGGGCACCGGGCACGCGGTCGCCCAGGCCCTGCCCCACCTGCCCGAATCCGGTCCGGTGCTGATCCTCTACGGCGACGTGCCGCTGACCCGCCGCGAGACGCTCTCCGAGCTCATCACTCGCGCCGGCACCGACGGCTTCGCGCTGCTGACCGTGGACATACCAGACCCGACCGGCTACGGCCGCATCGTCCGCGAAGCGGGCAAGGTCGTGCGCATCGTCGAACAGAAGGACGCGAGCGAGGCCGAGCGCGCGATCACCGAGGTCAACACCGGCATCCTGTGCTGCCAGGCCCAGCACCTGCGCGGCTGGCTCGCCAGGCTGTCGAACGATAACGCCCAGGGCGAGTACTACCTGACCGACATCATCGCGATGGCGGTCGCCGACGGCATCACGGTTCAAACCAGCCAGCCGGCCGAGGTCTGGGAGACGCTGGGCGTCAACGACAAGAGCCAGCTCGCCTCCCTCGAACGCCTGCACCAGAGGAACCTGGCGCAAGCGCTGCTGCAGGCCGGCGTCACGCTGATCGACCCGGCGCGCATCGACATCCGGGGGGCGCTCGTCTGCGGGCGCGACGTCGAGATCGACGTCGGCTGCGTCTTCGAAGGCGAAGTCACTCTGGGCGACGGAGTCAGGGTCGGCGCGAACTGCGTGATCCGCAACACCAAGATCGCCGCCGGCGCCCTGATCCACCCCTTCTGCCACCTCGAAGGCGCGTCGGTCGGCCCCAAGGACCTGATCGGCCCCTTCGCGCGGCTGAGGCCGGGCACGGTCCTCGCCGAGGACGTGCACATCGGCAACTTCACCGAAGTGAAGAACAGCGCGATCGCCGCCCACTCGAAGGCGAACCACCTCAGTTACCTCGGCGACGCCGACATCGGCAGCCGGGTCAATGTCGGCGCCGGAACGATCACCTGCAACTACGACGGCGCGAACAAGTTCCGCACCGTGATCGAGGACGAAGTCTTCATCGGCTCCGACACCCAGCTCGTCGCGCCGGTCCGCGTCGGCCGCGGCGCGACTCTGGGCGCTGGCACGACGCTGACCAAAGACGCACCGCCCGCAGAACTGACCCTGTCCCGCGCCCGGCAGCTGACCCTGCTCGGCTGGAAGAGGCCGGCCAAGAAAGCCAAGTAAGGCGACCCCGCCCGTTCCCTGCGAACCCCCAAAGAGGAAATGATGAACTCACGCCCTGAAGCGCGCAGTGCCCACCTCGAACTGAGGCCCTGGAGTCTCGCCGACCTCGACGCGCTGGCCGCGCTGACCGCCGACCCGCTCGTGATGAAAGGGGTCGGAACCGGCGCGACGCTCGATCGGGCGACGACGCTGCGCTGGATAGAGAGCCATCTGCGCAGCTATGCGCGCTTCGGCTACGGCTGCTGGGCGGTCGTCGAGCGAGAGAGCGGCGACGTGATCGGCTGGGGCGGACTCAGTCATTCGCCGAACACACCCGAGCCCCCGCTGGTCGAGATCCTCTTCGCGCTGTCGCCGAACTTCTGGGGCCGGGGCCTGGGGACCGAACTGGTCGGCGAGATCGTCGCCGCCGCGTGGCGCCGCCCCCAGCTCGAAGAGATCCTCGCGACTCTGGATCCGGACAACGCAGCCTCGGTCAAGGCGCTCGAGAAGAATGGCTTCATCCATGTGCAGACCGAAGTCGGCGACGACGGCCTGCCCTCGGCCTGGTACGGACTGCTCAGACCCGGGGTCGAATAAGCCCGTCAAAAACGTAGCACTTTTGGCTGCAAACGTAGCTCAAAGTGCTACACAGGTCCGCCAACGGAGGCGTCAGCTCAGCGGAGCATCCACTTCGGCGCATCCATGATCGAGATCCGCTCCATCGACTGCCGCGGCCAGCTTGGCGTACTCGACGTTGAGCGTCGTCGTTTCGCTATAGCGCAACACGAAACTGTCCCCTTCTATCGGGTAGAAACGATCCCTGTCCGCTTCATCGCCGGACTTGTCCTGATTCAGAGGGCGCCTCATCGCCTCAATCAGAACCAGGCGATCAAGCCGCCCTTCCTGATCGAGGAAGTAATCATCGAGCCAGCCGACATACAGATAGGGACAGCCGGCGATACTGACGATCGCGCTGATCCGGATCAGGTCTGGACGCTCTTCTTCCGTGAAGTCCGCCCCCGTCAACAGGTAGTACCACGGAGCTCCCGAGACACGCAGGAACCCGCTCCACCAACCGGCACCTTTGCGATCGAGCCTGAACTTCCTGATGAACCTTCGAACCCAGGCTGGCACAACATACGAAAAAGTGACCAGGGATACTAGATAAACGAGGACAAGCGGAACTTGCTGTTCGAGTGCCGCGAGCGCCTTGCCCTGCCTAGCCGGATCCGAGCCGACGAGCCCGAACACAATCCAAGGTTGGCATTGGTAGTCCGTCAGCCAGGACAATGCCAGGCTCCAGACCAGGTGCAACACGGCGGCCCATAACACGGCCCCGATGGCGACCTGACCGAAAGGCGAATAATCGAGTGACAGACTCTCGCTCACGTCCCAATTGATCCGGGAACGAGCGATGAATCCAGGAAGGATAAGAATGAAGACGACGAGCGCGGGCAGAGTGAAGTTCATCCGCCCGCTCCGCTCAGGAAGCCTTGGCTACGACCTTAGGCGTGAAGCGAAGAAGCTTGCCTTCGACGCTCAGTTCGATGACCGGCGCGGGCGCCCTGCCCGACCTCGTGACAAGAAAGCGGCGCAGCTGTTCCCGGGCTTTCGGATCAGCCATGACTTTCTTCGCGAGATCGCTTTTCAGTGCTTTCATGAGCGCAAACTTAGCACAGAGTAAAGCCCTCCGCCTAGGGTAAGCCATCACGCCGAAGTCAGCGGTCCCTGCATCGCCCGCAGCGCGGTCTCTTCGAGGGCCGGATGATCCGGAGCGACCTCGGCGATCGTCGCATTGATCAGCCGGCGCGCGATCGACAAGCGGTGCGGCAGATCGGGCAGCGCGGCGAGACTGAACCAGCGCGCATCCTCGATCTCGCCCGGCTGGCAGACGATCTCGCCGCTGACGTAGTCGGCGACGAAGGCGATCATCAGCGAGTGCGGGAAAGGCCAGCTCTGGCTCGCGAAGTAGCGCAGATTGGCGATCTTGACGCCGATCTCCTCCATCGTCTCGCGGTGGACGCAGTCCTCCAGCGACTCGGACGCCTCGACAAAGCCGGCCAGCGCGCTGTAGAACACGGTCGGAAAGCGTGAGCCGTGCGCGAGCAGCAATTCCCGCCCCTGCGGCCCGTCGCGCTTGATCAGCACCATCATCGCCGGAGCGATCCGCGGATAGACCGTCTCGCCACAGGCGGGGCAGCACCTCCCCCGCCCCTCATCGTGATCGACCGTCTCGGTCGCACAGACGCCGCAGTAACGGTGGGTGCGCTGGAATTCGAGGAGCTGGATCGCCCGTCCGGCCACGGCCAGCAGATCGTCGTGAAGACGGTTGAACAAGCCGCGCAGCCCTTCGAAGACCCAAGCTTCAGGCGCTTGCGCGCTGTCGACGCGGGCCGCCCAGCAGGGCTTGCCGGCCAAGAGACCGACGAACTGCTGCTGCCCGCAGGCCACGGGCGGCTCGGCGCCGACCGGAACGACAGGCGGCTCGTCGCCAGTGCTGACCAGCAGCGCTCGCTGATCGAAGAGGAACCAGTACGCGTCTTCGCCGCAGTCGGCCGGAGCACAGACCAGGGGCTCGAAATTCTCGGGTAACAGCATATCGACACCGGGGGAAATCAGAGGGGGGAGGCCGGCAGAGGCAGCGCGGCGGAGAACTTGCCGCGGCGCACCGTGAAAAAGGTGCGCACATTGCGGACGTTGCTGCTGCCGGAGAACAGCCGGTGGGCCAGCTCATGATAAGCCTCCATGTCCGCGAGCTGAAGGATCAGCACGAAATCGGGACCGCTCGCGACCTGATAGCACTGCTGGACCGCCGCTTCGGCGCTCGCGTTCTGTTCGAATTCGCGCTGGTGCTCGGAACCCTGCTGGTCCAGCGTCACCTCGACGATCGCACCGAGGCCCGCGGCCAGGTGGGCGGGAGAGAGGATCGCAACTTCGCGCTCGATCACCCCCTCCTCGCGCAATCGCCGGACCCGGCGCAGGCAGGTCGCCGGCGACACATGGACTTTGGCGGCGAGCGCGTGATTGCTCAATGAGGAGTCGCGCTGCAGCTGATCGAGGATGCGCAGGTCGGTCGCATCGAAAGACAGGGACGGACTTTCGGAAGAATCGCTCACGGACAGAGCCTCTATGAAAGATTGTTTCACGCATCAAACAGCATGAAAGATTATTTCTCTGGCGTGCGAATTTTGCAAACCTCTTTCGCGCCAACCTGCCTATAGTCCGCCCATCGAAACCTCTCTGTGGAGCACAGCATGTGCGGCATCGTCGGTGCGGTCAGCACCCGGAACATCGTCCCCATCCTGATCGAAGGCCTGAAGCGGCTTGAATACCGCGGCTACGATTCCTGCGGCGTCGCGGTCCATCAGGACGGAGCGCTGCGCCGCGCCCGCAGCACGGCCCGGGTCGCCGAACTCGACGCCCAGGTCCACGCCGACAAGGTCGAAGGCTTCACCGGTATCGCCCACACGCGCTGGGCCACCCACGGCGCCCCGGTCGTCAGCAACGCCCACCCGCACTTCTCGCGCGAGCGCATCGGCCTCGTGCACAACGGCATCATCGAAAACTTCGAAGAGCTGCGCACCGAGCTCAAGGGCAAGGGTTACGAGTTCGCGAGCCAGACCGACACCGAGGTCATCGCCCACCTGATCGACTCGCTCTACGACGGCGACCTGTTCGAAGCGGTCAAGCAGGCGACGCTGCGCCTGAAGGGCGCTTATGCGATCGCGGTGTTCTGCCGCGACGAACCGCACCGCGTCGTCGGCGCCCGGGTCGGCTCGCCGCTGGTGCTGGGCGTCGGCAAGGATGAGAACTTCCTCGCCTCGGACGCGATGGCGCTGGCCGGAGTCACCGACCAGATCGTCTATCTGGAAGAAGGCGACGTCATCGACCTGCAGATCGGCAAGTTCTGGGTCGAAGCGCGCCACGGCGACGAGTTCGTCCGCGCCGAGCGGCCCGTGCGCACCGTGCACGCGCACACCGGCGCCGCCGAGCTGGGCCCTTATCGCCACTTCATGCAGAAGGAGATCTTCGAGCAGCCGCGCGCGATCGGTGACACGCTGCAAGGCGTCGAAGCGATCACGCCGGCGCAGTTCGGCGAAGGCGCGGGAAAAATCTTCAACGACATCGACTCGGTGCTGATCCTCGCCTGCGGCACCAGCTTCTATGCCGGCTCGGTCGCGAAGTACTGGCTGGAGTCGATCGCGAAGATCCCGACCAGCGTCGAGATCGCCAGCGAATACCGCTACCGCGACAGCGTGCCGAACCCGCGCACTCTGGTCGTCACGATCTCGCAGTCCGGCGAGACCGCCGACACGATCGCCGCCCTGAAGCACGCCCGAAGCCTGGGCATGGAGCAGACGCTGACGATCTGCAACGTCGCGACTTCGGCGATGGTCCGCGAATGCAAGCTCGCCTACATCACCCGCGCCGGCGTCGAGATCGGCGTCGCTTCGACCAAGGCCTTCACGACCCAGCTCGCCGGCCTCTTCCTCTTGACCCTCGCGCTCGCGAAAGTGCGCGGACATCTGGGCGTCGAGCAGGAAGCCGAGCACATCAAGGCGATGCGCCACCTTCCCGTCGCGCTGCAGTCCGTGCTCGCGCTGGAACCGCAGATCATGGCCTGGGCCGAAGACTTCGCGAAGAAGCAGAACGCGCTCTTCCTGGGCCGCGGCCGGCACTACCCGATCGCACTCGAAGGCGCACTGAAGCTCAAGGAGATCTCCTACATCCACGCCGAGGCCTACCCGGCCGGCGAACTCAAGCACGGCCCGCTCGCGCTCGTCGATGCCGCGATGCCGGTCGTCACGGTCGCACCGAACGACAGCCTCGTCGACAAACTGAAGAGCAACATGCAGGAAGTGCGCGCGCGCGGCGGCGAGCTCTACGTCTTCGCCGACGCCGACACGAAGATCACCAGCGAACCCGGCGTCCATGTGATCCGGATGCCCGAGCACTACGGTGCCCTCTCCCCCATCCTGCACGTCGTCCCGCTGCAGCTGCTCGCCTACCACACCGCCTGCGCCCGCGGCACCGACGTCGACAAGCCGAGAAACCTCGCGAAGAGCGTCACGGTGGAGTAAGCAAGGAAAAGGGCGAACGCCCCGGAAGAAGTTCAAACACCAAGCCCGGCAAGCGCCCCCAAGGCCTTGCCGGGCTTTGCTTTGGGGGCGAGGAGTTCAATATCGGGCAAATGCCACGACCGCGCGGTCGCGAAGCGTTTGTTCCAACCGCTCAAGCGCGAGCGGATCAAGCGGAAGATCTGCGCCGCCTGCGAAGGAACCCACCACGCAAACGGCACACCTCCGACAAATCAGCATTTCATGAAGCTTGGATATTCCTAGGGAATCTTGATCGATCAACTAAATACGTTGGCGAGACCTTAGCTGATTTGATATCTGCGCAGCTTGCTCAAGCATTTCGCCACTGACAACACCCCAGTGATCCAACGCTCTAGAAATACTCATTGGAGGCAACGCTTCACAAGATTGCAAATTACTTTTCAATTTCTCAAAAAGCACCTTGATGGCTTCTTTGCTTTCCGGCGTCCAGCCATCCGAAATTTCTGATGAATTTAATTCACCAGAAAGAACCTCAATGATGGCACCTATTTTTTCAAAAAGAACCTTGTCATCCATAACCAGCCCCTGCCCGCCCCGAAGTTGAACCCCACAGGGATCAGGCCTTCAATTTCATAAAACCATGCAAAAATCGAAAGCAAGGCCCGCCCCTCGAACCTCCGACCGAAGGGTCAGCCACAAACCGGTTCATAACGAAGAAGCTCCGAGCCGACGGAACCACCGAACCACCGGGGTCTTGCTTTCAATCATGTTGATGCAATTCAAGACCTGACCCCACGCTTTTCCATGAAGCTTGGATCTGTCTAGGGAAGCAGGGCCGATTCAGATTGGGGATTTACACAGTTTGTTTGACAGACCCATGCCCGCCAGTGACGGACATTGCTTGCATATTTCATTCGGTCAGAACTTTATCTTTAGATAAGCTTGCTCTGCGGAAAGTATCAAAGCGCCAAGTTCACTATCGATTGACCAAGAGTCAATGACAGTGTTTCCCATACCCCTAACCCGTTGCTCAGGAGACGGCAATGTCGATGATTCGATTTGTTGCATCATCACTCGTATCTGATCGAGAATCATAACGCCCTGCCCACCTCGCACCATTGAGGACTGACCTTGCTGCTGTTTATGTATTTCAGACTCGACCCGAACCTGAATTTCCTTGAGATTTTCCAATAGTTTGCTTGTCTGCAACGCGTATGCCTTGCTCTTCCACCAGAGGTGGTTCCGGTTGTTCGGACAGATAATCCGTGCCGCTAAGTGGACGCCTGCGTGGTGTTGAAATTCTACGCGGCGATCTTGGCCTGTGGCGGAGCCTCCTCTCTATTCCACTGTCAGCCGGGTGGTCTCAGAAAAAAATGATCGGATGCAAGACCTGATAAACATCTAGCCCGTGGGCGGTCTCCGAAGTCGGGTTGTAGAGTTGAGTTTCCGACGCTCAACACACCCCAACCAAGGAGGCCGCAATGGAACTGTACGCGGGGATCGACTTGCATTCCAACAACTGCGTGATTGTCGTGCTGGACGCGGACGACCGAGAGGTCTATCGCAAGCGCCAGCCGAACGATCTGGCGGGCATCATTGCAGCGCTGCGTGGCTGCGGAGAAGTCACCGCGGTGGCGGTGGAATCGACCTACAACTGGTACTGGCTGGTCGATGGACTGCAGGAGGCCGGGTATGTCGTTCGGCTGGTCAATACGGTTGCGGTCAAGCAGTACGACGGCCTCAAGCACAGTGGGGACTTCAGCGATGCGCACCACCTGGCGCACCTGATGCGTCTGGGAATCCTGCCTACGGGCTACATTTACCCGCGAGAAGGTCGAGCGCTGCGTGACCTGCTGAGAAAGCGCAGCCAGTTGGTTCGCCAACGCACCACACAGATTCTCAGCATCCAGAATCTTCTGGCGCGCAATCTTGGAGAAACGCTCAGCGGCAGTGCGATCAAGCGTTGGCAAGCCGCGAACATCGAAGCGCTTACCCTCTTGCCCGAGCAGAAACTCGCGTTGGCCAGCAACCTGACCGTCATGCATTGCCTTGACGAGCAGATAGCTCTGCTTGAACGATCGATTCTCAAGCGCGCCAGTCTGAAACCCGAATTTCTGGCGATCAAAAGCGTCAGCGGGATTGGTGAAGTTCTGGCGCTGACCATCACGCTGGAGACGGGCGACATCTCCCGCTTTGATGGCCCCGGAAACTTTGCCTCCTACGCACGTGCCGTCGATAGCCGGCGGGAGTCGAACGGAAAGAAGAAAGGCGAAGGCAATACCAAGTGCGGCAACAAGTACCTCGCCTGGGCTTTTGTCGAAGCGGCGAATTTCGCGGTGCGCTACGACGCGCAGATCAAGCGTTGGTATCAGAAGAAATCGGCCAAAACGATGCCCGTCGTGGCGATCAAGGCTGTAGCGCACAAGTTGGCGCGCGCCTGCTATCACATGCTCAAGACGGGAGAAGCGTTCGATGTAAAGCGCGCTTTCGGCTAACGATCAATGGGGCGCGGCGCGCGAGTCAGACTGAGGGTTGGAAAAACCATTAGACCTGATTGAACACGCGCCACGGCCCCGCCCGAGCAAGTCGCAACACGGTGCCCGCATCGCGAGCCACCAAGGGGTTGGACATCGCTAGATGAGCCACAGACCTGTGTGAATCGACACGATTCGCCGTTATTGGACGCGGTGGGGAGCAGAGGGTTTTCTGGGGCGGCAACGCCGCCAGGGGCTGAGCAGAGCACTGCGCCAGCCTTGATCCTGATGGGTGACTGGTGCGCCGTGGGCGCAACCAGCAATTGAGAACCAAGAGTGCCGCCGAGCGGTTCGCAAGGGAGAGCAGCAAACGGCATGCGCCTTACGGCGCAGGATTTTTTACAACCTGGTTGACAGGGAAGGCTAATGGGTGACCCTCGGCGCTCGGACTTCCCGTTCAAATACCAGCCCACCGAAAATTAGTCATAGGTCACCAATAACAGCACTAAAGTACGCTGGATAGAAATCAAGCACAGATGTGATGACGTTTCGGCGATCACGAAACGCAGAAATGAAGTCCGATCCGTCATATCCGGACAATTGAATCGCGTCCGCAACATGTTGCGCAACGCAACGGTCTGCAAGACCTGACTCATACGCTGAGACAGCAAGCCTACTTGTCAAACCATATTTAAGGGATTTCTGAAAGTCGTTCAGCGCAGATGCGCCCTCGTTGCCGAATCTTGTTGTTCCAAACAGAAACTGGGCTACAGCTGCGAGAACTAACGGGCACTCGAAGCCTAGGCACCCCTCAAAAAAATCAAGCACGTCAGCCTCCGTTAGTCTGCGTCTACCATCCCCCCAAGGTTTTGTCGCCCCACTGTTCCTGGCAATCTCCATAAGATTATGGAACGAAGCCCCATGCAACCAACCCCGAGCAAGTTGAAATGGCATGCCTTTCGGTTCCATCATTGTCAGCAATTTTTCATCAATTACCTCACAGAATAGTGGCCATACAGCTTGCAGCCAGTCCTCGCCGGTCGTCAGCGAACGTAGTCTTCCTTCATTTTGCTGAACCCAGTGCTCCACCCGCGAGGCATCGTTCACATTAAGCAATGTCTTTGCGAAAATAAACTGGCGCGCTGGCTCTGGAGCTATTCGCTCGATATACTCCGCAGCCAAACAGAAAAGCCGAACCAACTCGGCTTTCGAAGAAGAATCTGCCAACGCATATGCAAGAGTGCTCACAGCCAAATCACGGACTTTCAGTCTCGACTCTTCCTGACTTGCAGTTCCACGATTGGCCATCAGGTAGCTCTCAAGAGCTGTTAGTAGCTTTTGCCTTTTAGAGATGTCTTTCACCAGTGATCGAGATTCAAAGCCCAAGTGCGGATTTTCTTTTTCCACATCGAAAGCCCACGCCTCTAGCAGTTCGCCCTTGAGAAAGTAGGTCTCTATAGGCACCTCCAGCTCAATTCCTCCCTCAGGTGACCGCAGGGGAGCCAATAGCTCTAGTAGCGAACTCGACGTTTCCTCTGAGTTCTCGGGCTGGAGTAGATCGACTGCGGCTTGCTTACGCCATTGCTCTTCGATGGCTCTAGGGTCCGCGAACAGCACCAGTCCCTCGGTATGCATACCTGCACGCCCTGCTCGGCCAATCAAGTTCTGAAAGTCCCTCGTCTTGATTCGATCAGCCCCTTGATTTACACCAGAGACAATTAGATATCGAATAGGAAGATTGACCCCCTGAGCAAGCGTCGAGGTGCAGGCAACGAATTTGATAAGCTCGTTTTGCATCGCGTGCTCAATAGACAATCGTAACCCTTGCGGCGTCGTGCCGTGATGAACAAAAACCCCCAGAGCTGCGGCTCGTACTATTGCGGAATCTTCACCAAAATGTTTAGTCGCAAGATTGACTAATCGCCGGATCTCGCCTGCGTCTGAAGCCGCAACAGGAGGCACTAAACTGAGCCCACGCCCGTAAACTTCGACGGCCCGCTCTGCAAGTCCAGTAGCAGTGTCCTTCCTGCCACAGAACACTGCCACAGCCCCATTCGGCGCCAATCGAATGCCAAGATAAAGCGACACATCCTTCCAGGCGTCCGCCCCATTCTCAGGGAAACACCGGGGCTTACGCTCCTTCCCACGACGCGCTAACTCTTGTGACTCAATGCATCTTGGGACAAAGTAGTCTGAGCGCGAGAAATTGTCGGACTCAAAGAACAGAAGCTGACCAAGCCGATCGTGCCATTTTGCAAATGCAACTGACCGTGTAGTCGACAAGAGTCCGGATCCGTTCACAACATTAGGCTCGACGCCGATAAGCCACGTTCCTACCGCTACCGCATTCTTGATTACCGCAGAGATGAGAACAGTCTGCGCAGAAGCTTGAAGCAATCCTTTAATTTCAGTCAGCAACAGTTCGTATGTAATGCCACGCGGCCCTGTGTCGAATTGATGCCCCTCGTCATAGACAACCAAGCCAATATGCGCAATCAACGCCGGCTCCTGGCGTAAGACGTAAAGCAGTTTTTCAGGTGTCAAAACCAATAAATATCGAATTGCTGGAGCCTGCAGCCCAAACAGTTCGGCCAACTGGTCTACAAAGTCCAATTGCAGCGCATCCGATAGTTCATTGACCTTGACATCTTCGCCTCTGAAAGAATGACGAAGAGATGAGGCCACTTCATGGCACAGGGCACGAAACGGCGCGACAACCACAGCAACCCGCGTTCGGTCAGCCAAGAAAGCACTTCTTAGAATAATTTCGACAGAACGCGTCTTGCCCGCGCTCGTAGGCATCTGGACCACGCCGGATCGCCCGGAAAATAGTCCGGCCTTACCAAGCAACTTCTGCGACGGCCAAAGCTCCTTAGGAAAACCATAGCGGCGTATGGCCTCTGACCACGCACTATTATCCAATCCACTGAACCCAGGTAGTAACGTCCAAGCTGAGCTAGCCAATCTCAGCTTGATCACTGCCGAAACTACTTCAACAAGCACCAAGTCTCGAGCCGAGCCTCTCCCGTAGAAGTGCCGCCGAAGCACATCAAGCATCTCCACCACTAGCTCAGACGGCATGCCTTCATTGAAGTGTTTTATCAACCTTTTGGCTAGTTCATCCAGTACATCACGTAGCGGATGTGCTGGCAGGTTCGGCCCCTGACGCCAGTCTGCTTGGAGGACCCAAGTGATCAGTTGCTCGATAGCATCGTCACAATCCTGAGAAAGACGTCGTGCAAGCACTAAGCTGCTTCCAGGGCGCTGCCCCAAAAAGTAGCTGGCAGATGCCAGAAGCGTAGTTTCTCGCGATATGCCCGTATCAAAGCGAGACGCTAAGTAGGCATCAAAAAAACTGGCAGCGAAACCTAATTCGGCCCGTAGTTCGTCGGACAGACAGCCTTGAGTGTCAGGAGTATCGTTAAGCGCAGCCGATGCATCCACGAGAGTGCCAATCGACAGCGGGAACAGTGCAGCAGGTTCTACGTCTTCCGGAATGGCAATGTGGGACTCTTCAGGCAACCCCAGCTCATACATCTTCCCTTTCGAGCGTGTTATGCCGAAGTACCGGCGGCTGGCAAATTCAGGCTTCATCGGCTGCTCGTTTATAGAGGGAGTGAGCAAGCGCCATCAGATCCTTACCCGTGATCGTAATGAGTTTTAGGTTCGCTGCGTTGTTATGTGCAACAGTAGATGTGGCCTTAATACATTCGGAGTCGAAAGCATCGTCAGAGAGAACAGCTGCAGCGCCCGAAACAAGCCGATATGGACGATCAACTGCGTTTTGGAATCGCTGGACGATCAACATGTAGGCCTGCTGACCCGCAAGATGCATTCGTCGCTTCATCGCCGCTAATGTTTCGCCTGCGCGCAGGTAATCCTTCCCGGAGTCATTGACCGCGACCTGCAGCCTTTTTTTATACTTGCCCCCACGGAGTTGCGCCTTGACCTCGAAGGTCATCATTTCGTCGGTAAGCTTCGGCTGGTTCGCATTCGGGCATTTGAAACCGACGATATCGACACCCTTTACGGACTCGTCACGGCATCCCTTCTCAGCGTATTTTCCACGCGGCACCCAATAGCCGAGCATGAACTCTACGAAATCCGAAACCAAAAATTCCGCAAAATCTCCAGAACGAACTGCGGGCCCCGGAGCTTCACTTCTATCAGGAAAAACGAGTTTCAATAAGTACTCAGCTCGAGACAATCCCGTTCCCTCTCGCAAAATATCAAGGTCGCCATCTGAACAGTAGGTGTTTCGAAATTTGTAAGCCCACTCACTAAGGAGCGCAGCATCGTTTGGAACGTTCAGCGCCCAAACCTCACACGTTTCACCCGCATCCAGTGTTAAAGACTCGACTTTTTGCAAGTGACTAAGATATAAGGGCTTTGTCATAAAATAAAAGGGGAGATGAAGTCGATTCTCGTTAAAAATCTATCTTGAAATTCCAGGCAACTGAGGCACCAAGCGCCTCTTGAACAGCTACTTGTCCTCTTGCCCGGGAAAGAGTTCGAGAACAACATGCGCAAGCATCTACAAACTTTCCGGCGGCGGTGGCATTGTGGCGACGATGTACTGACGTGCATCCTGCACAGAACCGACTACACAGCACTCTACGCCGCCCAGCAGCAAGACGCATCCTTCTCTTCGGCCGCCTTGCACAGGAAGGGTGGCATGACGAAGCAAGACTTCTCGTCGGCTTGAACGGCCTCGCGCCGACCGCATCCACTCCGCTCCTGCCCGACGGGCTCCCTGACGAGACGGCCTGCAGCCTCGTCAGCCGGCTTCGCCAAATCCCCCCGATCCATTCATCTGCCCCCGCTTTCGAGCCCGGGAATGCGTTCCTAGGCAATTCGCCCCCGGTCACTTTCCCGACGTCTCTCCTCGTAAAGCCAGCTCCAGGCCCGAACCCGGTCTATGCTCATCAATGCCTGCCAGGGAAGATACCCTCGGCAGAGCTTCACGAACGCAGTCGCTTTCACCTTGTGCGGGGGATTCCATGCCAGAGCGGGCGGCGGATCATGTCGTGCAGGGGCCGCGCATCGGCCAGACCTGTCTGCGCTCGACTCCTGAAGCGGCAGCCGCCGAACTCGCCGCGCAGCTCGAGCAGCCGGGGCTCGGTCTCGTCCTGCTCTTCCTCGGCGATATCGAGTCCCCGGAGCGCTTCTGCACCGAATTCAGCGCCCGGCTCAGAGGGGCTAGCGTCCTGGGGGTCAGCGCGGCAGCCGAAATCGGCCCCCAGGGGTATCTGCAGCACAGCGTGGCCGGCGTCAGCTTCCGCCGAAATGATCTGCCCTTCGCTTTCGGCGTGCTCGAATCGCTGTCCACGGCCAATCTCCGGAAGATCCACCACTTCACCTCGGCACTGATCGACGATCTGCGCATGCGCTCCCCCGCGATGACTCCCGCGAACAGCTTTGCGCTGATGATGATCGAAGGGACTTCGGAACGGATTGCCCATGCCTTTCACGACGGACTGGACGGACTGCGCCTGATCGGTGGAACGGCATCAACGGCGCAGGCCGACGGCCAAACGCGGCTCTTCGTCGATGGCCGGCTCGTCCGGGACGCGGCCGCGCTGATCGTGGCGTCGACCGGATTGCCTTTCCGGATCTTCAAGGCTCAACACTATTCGGCGGGAGACCCGCCCCTGGTCGTCACCGGAGCGATCCCCGAACAGCGAATCGTCACGGAGCTGAACGGCCTGCCCGCAGCCCGGGAATACGCGAGGGCGATCGGGTTGGATCCGGCCGCGATCTGCACCGATGTGTTCGCAACCCGCCCCCTGATCTGCCGGCTCGGCAACAACAGCTTCATCCGCTCGATCCGCTTCGCCGCACCTGAAGGGGCGCTGACTTTTTTCTGCTCGGTCGAGGAAGGCACGGTGCTCAGGCCGGCCGTGCGCAAGGGCATGACCGAGAGCCTGAGCGACACCTTTGCGGACATCCGCGCAAGCCTCGGCGAACCGTCAGTGACGCTGGGTTTCGACTGCGTGCTGCGCCGTACCGAGATGATCGCAACCGGCTCCGCCAGGAAGATAGAGAGGATTCTGATGCGGATGAAGATGGTCGGATTCAGCACCTTCGGCGAGCAGTACTGCGGCATGCACATCAACCAGACGATGACCGGCATCACCTTCGGGAAGCCGAATCCGCGATGATCCCCCCTCTCGACATCCGCTGCGCGTCCGCGGACACCGCGGGACTGCACGAGGAAATCCGCCGCCGCGACCGGATCATCGCGGCCCTGATCCGGCAGATCGAAACGGGCATCAACACCGAGAGCAACTTCGGACTGCTGCAGAGCACGCTCGCGCTCGAAAGGCTGGTCCAGCTCCGCACCGAAGCGCTGCATCAGAGCATGGAAGAGATGGAGGCCTTCATCGCCCACGCTCCGCTCGGGATCGTCTTCACCCGCGACCACGTCATTCTTCGCTACAACCGCCAGTTCGCAAAGATGTTCGGTTTTCACGGCGACGAAGCCGTCGGGCAGAACACACGCACCCTGTTCCGTTCGGACGACGAGTTCGAAGCGGCCATAGCGCTCGTCGATCCTTCATTGAGCACCGAGAAGTCCTACCGCCTGGATTCCTATTTCCGCCACAGCAACGGCACCGATCTCTGGGTGCACTCGATCGGCCATGCCCTCGCCCGCAAAGAGACGGGGGCGAGCGCGCTATGGATGATGGAGGACAGGACCAGCATCCGAAGGGCCGAGGACGCGCTCAGCCAGAGCCATCAGGAACTGCTCGAACGCACGCTGGAACTCTCGCGGCGGGAACAGGAGCTGCGCACCGTCATCGACAACGCTTACGACGCCTACGTCAGTCTCGACGAGAATGGCACGGTGCTGAGCAGGAACAAGCGAGCGGAAGAGATCTTCGGCTGGACGACGTTCGAAGCCATGGGACGTCCGCTGAGCGAGCTGATCATCCCGCCGGAGGCGGTCGGGGGATTCCTGGCAGGGCTGAACTCCCTCGCCGGGGAGGACAAGTGCCCCGAGCTGCTGGCCCGCCGCCGGGATGGCTCAACGCTGACGGCGGAGATCCGGATCAGTCTTCTGGATTTCGGAGAACACCGGGTTTTCAGCGCCTTCCTGACCGACATCTCGGCGCGCAAGGCCCAGGAAAGGCTGAGGGAGCACGAAGCGAGGCACGATGCGCTGACCGGGCTGCCGAACCGGCGCGAGCTGATGGATCAGCTGAACCGAGCGATCGCGCGCAGCCAGCGCAGCGGCAACGCGCTGGGCGTGATCTTCCTCGATCTGGACGGCTTCAAATCCGTCAATGACAGTCATGGGCACGAGACCGGGGACGCGCTGCTCGTCCGGGTCGCGCAGCGTCTGACCGAGGAAATCCGCGAGACGGACACGGTCGCCCGCCTGGCGGGCGACGAGTTCGTCATCGTGCAGGAAGCGGCCAACCCGCGGCTCGACGATGCGGCCCAGACCGCCTCCCGGCTGATCGCCCGCGTCTCCCGCCCCATCCCGATCGGGGACATCAGCGTCCAGGTCGGGTGCAGCATTGGCATGCTGATCTTCAGGTCAGGCTGTCACCAGAACGCGGAGGAACTGATCCAGCAGGCCGACCAGGCGATGTATCGGGCCAAACGGGCCGGCAAAGGACGCAGCGTCATCATCGAGCTGAACCCCGATCCGCCAGAAGGCGAGGCCGGATCCATTGGCCCGCTCGCCTGAGACGAGGCTCAGCGGACAGAGCTCTCGCCGCTTCCAGCCCGGCAAGGCTCTCCCGGCCAACGCCGCCGCGGCTCCGCGCGAAATTCTCGCTCGCCGAACGCACGCTCCCGGCGCGTTGCGAACGGCCAGGCCATGCAAGCGAAGCTTGACCTCGCACACAACGGGGGGCGAGCCCCCCCCCGGTCACTCTCACCGCTGCTCCATGCCCGCCCCCCCCTAACGGGATGAAGCTGCCGCACGGGCGCGCGCGCTGTGCAGTTTCCTGTAGCTGTCGATCAGGCGCTGGTGCCTGTCTAGCCCTTCCAGTTTCATGCTCGTCGGCGTCAGGCCGAAGAAGCGCACGCTGCCGTCCACGGACCCGATCACCGCCTCCATCCGCGAGTTGCCAAACATCCGGCGGAAATTGCCGAGGTAATCGTCCAGTTCCAGGTCGTCGTCCAGCAACACCTCCAGAACCACATCCAGGGCCTGATAGAAAAGTCCGCGTTCTACCGTGTTCTCGTTATATTGCAGATAGGCTTTCACCAGTTCGTGCGCAGGTTCGAATTGCCGCAAGGCAAGGTGGATCAGCAGCTTCAGCTCCAGAATCGTCAACTGCCCCCAGGCCGTATTCTCATCAAACTCTATGCCGATCAGCGTGATGATGTCGGTGTAATCATCGAGCTCGCTGTCTTCCAGGCGTTCGAGCAGCGCTTCCAGCCCGTCATCATCCAGACGATGCAGGTTCAGGATGTCGGCGCGGAACGAGAGCGCCTTGTTGGTGTTATCCCAGACCAGATCCTCCACCGGATAGACCTCCGAATAGCCCGGGACCAGGATGCGGCAGGCCGTTGCGCCGAGCTGGTCATACACCGCCACATACACTTCCTTGCCCAGGCCTTCGAGAATGCCGAACAAGGTCTCGGCTTCCTCGGCATTGGAACTTTTGGCGCCCTGACCCTGGCCGGAAAAATCCCACTCGACAAAGTCGAAATCCGCTTTGGCGCTGAAGAAGCGCCACGACACCACGCCGCTGGAGTCGATAAAGTGCTCGACGAAGTTATTCGGCTCAGTCACGGCATGGCTTTCAAAGGTGGGCCGAGGCAAATCGTTCAGGCCCTCAAAGCTGCGCCCCTGAAGAAGTTCGGTGAGGCTGCGCTCCAGCGCCACCTCCATGTTCGGATGCGCTCCAAACGATGCAAACACGCCGCCGGTACGCGGGTTCATCAAGGTGACGCACATCACGGGGAACTCTCCGCCCAGCGACGCATCCTTGACCAGCACCGGAAAACCCTGCGTCTCCAGCTCCTCGATGCCGGCCAGAATCCCCGGATATTTCGCCAGCACGCCAGGGGGCACATCCGGCAGAGCAAGCTCTCCTTCCAGGATTTCGCGCTTGACCGCCCGTTCGAATATTTCCGACAGGCATTGCACCTGCGCTTCCGCCTGCGTATTCCCGGCGCTCATGCCATTGCTGAGGTAGAGGTTGTCGATCAGGTTGGTCGGAAAATACACCACCGCGCCGTCCGATTGGCGCTGATAGGGCAACGCACAGATGCCGCGCTGCACATTACCGGAGTTGGTGTCGTACAGATGCGAACCGCGCAATTCTCCGTCGGGGTTATAAACCCCCAGGCAGTACTCATCGAGTATTTCAACCGGCAGCGCATCTTCAGGGCCAGGCTTGAACCAGCGCTCGTTCGGGTAATGCACAAACGGCGCATTGGCGATGTCTTCCCCCCAGAACTGGTCATTGTAGAAATGGTTGCAATTGAGCCGCTCGATATACTCGCCCAACGCCGACGCCAGCGCGCTTTCCTTGCTTGCCCCCTTGCCGTTGGTAAAGCACATCGACGAATGCGCATCGCGGATGTGCAGCGACCATACATTGGGAACAAGATTGCGCCACGAAGCGATCTCGATCTTGATGCCCAGGTTCGCCAAGACTCCCGACATATTGGCGATGGTTTTCTCCAGCGGCAGATCCTTACCCACGATACAGGTGCTTGCCTCTGAATCGGGATTCAGTGCGAGCAAGGCCTGAGCGTCGGCATCCAGATTCGCCACCTCCTCGATCACAAACCCCGGCCCGGTCTGCACCACCTTTTTCACCGTGCAGCGCTCGATTGAGCGCAAAATTCCCTGCCTATCCTTGGCAGAGATATCCTCGGGAAGCTCGACCTGAATCTTGAAGATTTGCCGATAGCGATTTTCCGGATCAACGATGTTGTTCTGCGACAGGCGGATGTTCTCAGTGGGAATGCCGCGCGTGTTGCAGTACAGCTTTACAAAGTAAGCCGCGCACAAGGCCGACGAAGCCAGGAAGTAATCGAACGGCCCCGGTGCCGAGCCATCGCCCTTATAGCGGATAGGCTGGTCGGAGATGACCGTGAAGTCATCGAACTTGGCCTCAAGGCGAAGTTTGTCGAGAAAGTTGACCTTAATTTCCATGGGGGAATCCTGAAACGGCGTTCAAAAACGAGTTGACCGCCATTATCGGGCTTCCACCGGGGAAAAACCGGATCGGCCCGGTTTTTCTGGACATGGACCGGGCGATCCAGCGGAGACGGGACTCCTTGCCGGCTTGAGTCATCTCGCGCTCGCCACAGCAGCTCCGTCTCAGCTCGAACTGACTCTCCTGCGAGCCCGCCTGTGGCCTCATCAGCCAACTGCGCCGCCCATCACGTCTGTCCGCTCGCAGAGAGCTTCACCTGCATCCTGTCACGCCTGGGTTTCCGCCCCCCCTCCCCCCACACAGGACCGCGAGCCACCGCATCGGTTCGTTAGCGCACAGACAGGGGAAATTGGCGCATTCAGCCTTGCTTGACGCAGCGAAAGTTGCCAATTCGATAGAGGAGCCTGAGCCATGAACAAGGATCAAATCAAGGGCACCGCAAAAGAGATAGCGGGAAAAGTGCAGGAAACGGCCGGAAAACTGGTAGGCAGCAAGAAGCAGCAGATCAAAGGCCTCGGCAAACAGATATCAGGAAAAGCCGAGAAGAAGTTCGGAGACGCCAAGGAACAGATCAAGGATGCAACGAAGCATTCCTGACTTAGCAGCTTGACCGTCTATGGCCGCGCCATGCGGCCATTTGTTTGGAATGGGAAAGAGCTCGGCGTCCGCAGTGAAATTGACGCGGCTCTTCTGATTGCGCTCCGCGCTAACACGAGCACGGTGTCCGGGTTTGCGACCATTGCGAGAGAAATACCCCGTACAGCCCGGCAAGAGCCTGAGAGCTCTTGCCGGGCTTTGCATCCAGGGGGCAGGAATCGGAAAGTGATCGAAGGCAGCCGTGCCTGGGATTCCAGATATCCTGCACCAGGGAAACCTCTGGAAGCGGGGAAGCCGCGAGTCGGATCGGCTCTCTCGCCTTTCGCAACGTCGGGCTCTTCCCAAGCGGACTTTTCCCGCCGGGCGCGTATCAGTCGTCAAGCGAAGCGAGCCGCTCGATCTGGATGTCGCCGACCAGCTTGTCGGCGAGGCTGGCAACCAGTTCGGCGAAATGGGCCGAGCCATGATGGGCGGCCAGAGCATCATCGTCCGCATAGGTTTCCAGAAGGTTGAAGGTGCTCGCCTTGTCTTCCGAGCGAAACAGCTGATAGCGGACACAGCCGGCTTCGGCGCGCGAAGCCGGGACCATCTTGCGCAGAGCCAACTCGACCTGGCTCACCGCTTCCGGCTTCGCTTCAAGGTTTGCAAATATCGTCGTGGTCATGATTTTCTTCCTGCGGCGGCCAGACCCTGACCACCCAAAATATGAAGAGAGAAAACTGGCGGCGCCAGACTTCATTCGGTGAACTCAGGATCCTCACCCGGTTCAGGAATGGACAGAGGGGTTCCCGGTGCGCCCGAATAGGTATTGACGACCACGCACGCCTCCTCTCCGGTGAATCCACGATGCGCTTCGTTCATCGAATCCAGAACGACATCCCCAGCCTTGATCACCCTCTTCTCGCCCGAACGGCGATCTTCCAGAGTCATAGTTCCCGAAATGACATAGGTTGAACTGGGCAGCGGATGCGTGTGCCAGGGCAAAACCGTATCCGGGGGGATCGAGATCTTGATGACGGTAATCTCGGGACACTCCCCGGGATAGCGTGCATAGACCGTTCCATTCCAGGAAGCTGCGCTTTTTTCAAGTACTTCAACTTTCATCATCGCTCCGTATCTTCAAGCCAGATCTCATCGCCACGGTGACCTTCACCGAGCGCAGGCGGTTCGGCGAGAGGCCTTTTCGGGTTTGAACCCGCCCCGACCTCTCCCTGCTCTTCTACTGATCTCCTCCGAACAGCTTTCCTTCGCCGGCCCAGTTCGACGGGGCGACGTCTTCGAAGATCACGTAGATGTATTTCGGATCGGTGCCGGTATTGCGGACGATGCTCTCCGTGATTTCGGCAGCAACAGCCGCCTTTTCCGTATGACTCTTTCCTTCAAACCATGAAACGCGTACGACGGGCATGAATATCTCCTTGTGGGGAAATGGGGGTTTGCACGAACTGACAAACTGGGGCGCCAGACTAAGCGCTTTGCTCAGCGCTCCAGGAATGCCCGCAGATCGGAAGTGAACTTGAACGGGTTCTTGAAGGCGAGGAAATGGTCGCCCTGTTCCTCCTTGCTGTAGACGTAAAGCGAGGAGTTCGGAATCACCGATTGGGCCCAGCGCTGGCTGGGTAGGTTGTTGCTGTGCTCGCCCGTGAAGATGGCGGTGGGCACATCGATCTTGTGGCGAAGCACATCACGCCAGTCGTTGCTGGCATGATCAAAGAGCACTTGCTTCATGTACTTCGGATCGTTCTGGATGAAGGTATTGGCAAAGGCTTCGGAATTGACGGAGTAAGGCGAATCCTTCGCCATGTAGCGCTGCATCGCCTTCATATCCACGACCAGGCTGTTGGTCGGCACCCCGGAGGTGAACGCGGCCACCATTCTTTCGATCGAAGTGGTCATGCCACCCGAATTGACGCGCTCCTCTTCAGACCAGTCGGCGTGCGAGTAGATCGAAATCGGCTCGTCGATGAAGATGGCCTTGCGGATGCTCTTTGTTCCGAACAGGTCGATATAACTCCAGATCACCGAGGCGCCCATCGACCAGCCGCAGTAATCGGCACTTGCCAGCTTGAGATGACCGCCGAGCTCTTTGAGGTCCATCGCGTAGCGGGCGATCCGGTTACCGTATTCAACGCGCTGCGAGAGCCCCTGGTTGCGCGGATCGAGCACGTAGACGTGATAGCGCTTGCTAAGCAGATACATCACATTGATGTATTCGGCGCCATTGGCCGACCAGCCGGGCACGAAGACGATAGGACGCCCCTTGCCGGCTTCCCAGTAGGCGAGCTTGACGCCATCGCTGGTCCGGAAGGAATTGATCTGCAGATCCTTGAAGTCGGAGAGCTTAGCCGGCAGACCTTCGAGCTTGTTCGGGAAAACGTAGTCTTTGCCCAGAACAGACAGAGCAGGATCCGCTTGTGCAATACAGGCGGCGGCGAGCAGGGACAAACCCAAAAGGGTTCTGGTTATCAGGTTGGGCATGGCAGATCTGACTTCTTTCAGTGATCCAAAGGAGTGACCGCGGAAGGTCGGCACCGCTTGAGCAGTGCCAACGTAAATCCGTGAAAGGCTTTACACGCGCACCCAGGCCGGCGCCACGGACGGGCCCTGACCGAGGAAGAAGCCGAAGTGGATGTTCATCTCGCCGATCGGTTCGATGAAGCGGGCATTGGACAGAGGACCGGCATCGACCGGCTCGAAGCCTGCCGATTTCGCCAGCGCCGACACCGTCTCCTTGGCCGCCGCGTCGTCGCTGGCAACGAAGACCTGCAGGGTCTTGCCGGGGCGGGCCTCGGCGGGAAGGAGCGTCGCAAAGATCGTGTTGAAGGCCTTGACGAGCTTCGCGCCGGGGACGAGCGCCTGGATCTCTTCGGCCGCCGAAGTCGTGTGGCCGATCACGAGGCTCTTGAAGTCGGCGCTGATCGGGTTCGTGATGTCGACCAGCACCTTGCCCGTCACGTCTCCGGCTGCCTTCAGCGCTTCGGCCACCGCGCCATAGGGCAGAGCCAGGATCACGATGTCGGCCAGCTTCACTGCGGCGGCAATCCCGCCACCGACCGCGTTGTGGCCGATCTGGTCGGCCAGGGCCGCGGCTTTAGCCAGATCCCGGGCGCCGATCGCCACTTCATGTCCCGCCGCGGCCAGAGTGCCCGCCAGTCCGGTGCCCATGTTGCCTGTTCCGATGATCGCTACTTTCATTGCGCAACTCCTCGTTGATTGGAGTCGCCACTGTAGGACTTGAAACCAGTTGCGATAAATCCGTGATATGTTTATTTACTTGAAATAGGGAGTTTCCAATGGACCGGCTTTTGAGCATGGAGATCTTCGCCAGGGCGGTCGAGCTCGGCTCCTTCTCCGCCGCGGCGGAGGCGTTGCGCCTATCCCCTCAGCTCGTCGGCAAGCATGTCCTGATGCTGGAGAAGCACCTGGGCGTGCGCCTGCTCAACCGGACGACCCGCCGCCAGCACCTGACCGAGGTCGGCCGGAACTACTACGAACGGGTCAAAAGCATCCTCGCCGAAGTGGAATCGGCGGAGGGGCTCGCCGCGGAAACCCGGGTCAGCCCGCGCGGGCGCCTGAGGGTGAACGCCCCGGTCACCTTCGGCATCCACGCGCTGACCCGCCGCCTGCCGGAGTACCTGAAGGATTACCCCGACGTGTCCATCGACCTAGCGTTGACGAACCGCCAGGTCGATCTGGTCGACGAAGGTTTCGACGTGATCTTCCGCGTCGGCGAGCTCTCCGACAGCGGACTCATCGCTCGCGCACTGGCTCCGTACCGCCTGGTGCTCTGCGCCGCCCCGTCCTATCTTGCCGCCAGCAAGCCGATCACTCACCCGCAGGATCTGACCGGGCACGAGTGCCTGGGCTTCCCCTACACCGAGCTGCGCACGCATTGGACCTTCCTGGGCCCAGGCGGAGACATCACGGTTCCCGTGTCCGGCCGTTTCGTCGTCGACAGCGGTGAGGCGCTACTGTCCGCCGCGCTCGCGGGCATGGGCCTGATGCTGCAGCCCAGCGAACTGGTCCTGCCTGAAATCGAGGCTGGACGGTTGGTCGAACTGCTTCCCGACTTCCCGGTCCCCACCCGGGCGATGCACCTGCTCTACGCGCCGGACCGGCGGATGACCCCGAAACTGCGCAGCTTCGTCGATTTCGCGATCGCGGCTTTCGGTGCCAGGGAATCGCGCGAGCCTGCCGCCCGCGTGAATGCCTGATTCCCGCCGTTCAGAGATGAATCCCGCCTCAGCTCCGCGGGCAAGGACAACTCGCACCCGGCACATGGTCGGTGGCCCCCGGGGCTGAGCTTGCCTGATCGCTTCCCGCGCCCTGTGCCAACTCGGAGAGGATGCCGCACAGGGAGGAAGCCTGAATCGCCTGGCACTGCGCGCGCAGGCGCCGGAGTTCCTGCTCCAGCCTCTGCAGTTCCTGGACGCGATCCGCGACGTGGCCGATGTGCGCATCGAGCAGCGCATTGACCGCGCCGCAGTCCTCGCCCGGCGAATCCTTGAAGTGCAAAAGCACTCTTATCTCTTCGAGCGCCATGTCCAGGCTGCGGCAGTGGCGCACGAAGGCGAGGCGCTGCACATGGGCCTCCGTGTAGATCCGGTAGTTCGCCTCGGTGCGCTCCGCGGCGGGGAGCAGGCCTTCCCGCTCATAGAAACGGATGGTCTCGATCCGGGTCCCGGTGGCCCGCGCCAGCTCGCCAATCTTCATCATGCTTGATCCTCAGTTTTGTGCAGGCGTTGACTCTAACCTCACTACAGAGTTTCTAATCCGACTCTTCGATCAAGTTTGCCTCAAGGCAAGATTGCCAGGCCCGCCCCGATGCGCCGTGTGCTGTTCGCCCTTCTGCTCGTGATCCTGCCGCTCCAGTCCGTCTGGGCTGCGACGGCGGGCTATTGCCTGCACGAGCAGAAAGCGGCGAGCCATATCGGTCACCACGCGCACAAACACCCGCAGACCAAGGCGGAGCGCGGAGGGGAAGCGAAGAGCGTTTCCTCGCCAGGGGTCGATACGGACTGCGCGACCTGCCACCTGGGCGCAACACCTCTGCTGCTGGGGCCCTCGGTGCCGCCCCAGCCTTCGCGATCCGCCCGCCCCAGATTCGTCTACCTCAAGGCGAACCTCTCCCACATCCCCCCTCGGCCTGAACGGCCCGACCGCTTGCTCGCCTCCTGAACGGCGAGCCAATCCCGCTTTTCTCCAGGTCCGCCCTGGAGCGCTGACGGCGGTCCGCTCGCCGAACCCTCCTCTGTTCGTCCTCAATCAGGAAAATTCGATGCGAATCACTATCCTGGCCTTCGCCTGCGCGATGGCCTCATGGCCGGGCCTTGCCTGGCCATCCGACGCCCCCGCTGCCCCGATCGACACGGGCCACCTCAAACTGGCCGAGGCTCTGCGCCTCGCCGAGACCGCAAACCCGGAGCTGCGCCGCGTGGCGGCCCAGCAGTCCGCCGTCGAAGGCGGCCTCCAGGATGCGCGGGCTCTGTTCTTCAACAATCCCCAGCTCTCCGCGGAGCGCACCCGACGCGAAGTCCCGCAAGCAGGCCTTGCCGGAGAGCGGCGCCATGAATGGTCGCTGGGGCTCTCCCAGCCCCTGGAGATCGCAGGACAACAGGCGCACAGGCGCGCCGAGGCCGAAGCGGCCGTGCTGGCATTCGGCACGGAACTGGAGCGGACTCGCCGCGAAGTGCGGGTGGGCACCGCCGAGCAGTTCTATCAGGTGCTCGCGCTGCAACAGCGCCAGGCGATCGAGGCCCAGGCCCGGTTGCTCTTCGAGCGGACCGCCGAAGCGGTCGAAAAGCGCCGCGTGGCCGGCGAGGACACGAGGCTGGACGCCAACGTGGCCTCCGTGGAGCTGGCCCGCGCGCAAGGACAGGTCGATGCGGTCCACGAGCAGTTGATCGCTGCCCGCACAGCCCTGTCCGCGACGCTGCAATTGCCACCCGAGCGCAGCTTCGAGGCCGTGGGACGGCTCGATGAAGGTTTGGACGATGCTCTGCCCTCCCCGACCGAATTGCTGGCGCGTCTCGAAGCCCAGCCCTTGCAGCTCAAGCTTGCCGCACAGGAAGAGATGGCCAGGGCTCGCCTTGCCCTGGAGCGCGCAAGCCGCGTCCCCGACCTCACGGTCGGCTTGAGCCTTGGGCGGGAGGGCAGCCGCGACGCACGCGAGAGGCTCACGACGCTGTCGATCTCCTTGCCCTTGCCTCTGTTCAAGCGCAACGCCGCGGCGATCGGCCAGGCGGGCAGCGCGCTGACCCAGGCGCAGATCGACCGGCTGGCCGGTCAGCGAAACAGCGAATCCGAAACCCGCGCTCTGCTGGCCAGACTCGGAAGCCTGCAGCAGCGCATCCAGCGCCTGCGCTCGTCGGTCGCACCGCGGCTCTCCGACAACGAATCGCTCTCGCTGCGCTCGATGAAAGCCGGCCAGATCGGCCTGCTGGAGCTGATCCAGGTGAGCCGCCAGGTTTTCGACGCGCGCCGCGAGCAGCTCGATGCGCTGCTCGATTACCAGACCACCCGACTGGCGCTCGCCCGGATCACCGGCTTGCCGCTGAATGCTGAAGAAAGGACCGCACGATGAAACGCACTTCGAAAACACTCGCCCTCCCTTTTTCCCTGATCGCCCTCGCCATCAGCCTGAGCGCTTGCGGTACGCGAAGCGAATCCCCCGCCGCAGGGACCGACAAAGCGGACTCGACAGCTCAGTCCGCACCGAAGGACGAGGGCATCAAGCTCTCCGCCGAAGAGATCCGGAATGCGGGCATCAAGCTCGCCAGCTTGAAGCAGGAGTCCATCGCAGCGAGCTTCACCGCGACCGCGACGATCCAGCCCAACCAGGATCGCTATGCCCAGATCGCCGCTCCGGTCGAGGGCCGCGTCGTCTCAATTTCGGCCGCGCTGGGCGAAACCGTCAAGGGTGGCCAGACGCTGGCGATCCTCGACAGCGTGGCGCTGGGTGAGGCGACCTCGGCGCGGACAAGCGCCCAGGCTGCGCTGCGCATCGCCGAATCCGATTTCAAGCGCGCCGAGGCGCTACACCGCGACGAGATCATCGCCACCAAGGATTTCCTGCTCGCCCGCGCGCAATTCGAGAGGGCGCGCGCCGAGCTGCGCGCAGCCGAGGACCGTGTCCGACTGCTAGGCGGGGAAGCCGGCTCTTCAGGGCGGGTCAGCTCCCGGGTCTCAGTGAAGGCGCCGTTCTCCGGCACGGTCGTGATGCGCAAGGCGAGCACCGGCGAACTGGCGAGCCCGGCGAGCCCGCTCTTCGCTGTCGCGGATTTGTCCAAAGTCTGGATCGAGGCGAGCTTGCCCGAAAACCTGCTCTCGCAGGTGCGTCCGGGAGCCAGGGCCCAAGTCACCGTCACCGCCTATCCGGGGGAACGCTTCGAAGGGCGAGTCACCCTGATCGCCAGCATGTTCGACAAGGATTCCCGCACCGTGCCCGCGCGCATCGAGGTCGCCAACAGGGACGGCCGGCTCAAGCCGGACATGTTCGCGTCGGCCCGGATCGAGTCGGAGGCGGCCGCCCACACAGGCCTCTTCATCCCGGACGAAGCGGTGATTCTGCTGCAGGGCCAGCCGACGGTCTTCGTCGCGCGCGGCGCGGCCTTCGAAGCACGCGCGGTCGATTTGGGCGACAAGCTCAACGGACGCTCAGCCGTGAAGTCCGGGCTGAGGGCCGGAGAACAGATCGCGGTATCCGGCGCCTATGCGCTGAAAGCACATCTGCTCAAGTCGCAGATCGGCGATGAGAGCTGAACGGGAGAGCAGACAATCATGCTGAACGCTATCGTGGATGCCGCGCTGCGCTACAAGGTATTGGTCCTTGTCGCTTTCGTGGCCATCGTGGGCCTGGGAATCCAGGCTTTCAGAAATGTCCCGGTCGATGCCTTTCCGGATCTGACCCCCGTCCAGGTCAACATCTACACGGAGTCCCCGGGACTCGCCGCCGAGGATGTAGAGAAGCTGCTGACGACACCGCTCGAAGGGGCGATGGCCGGCCTCGCCGGCGTCGAGGAGGTGCGCTCCGTCTCGCTCTTCGGACTCTCCTACGTCGGGGTCTATTTCAAGGACTCGGTCGATATCTACTTCGCGCGTCGCCTGGTCGGCGAGAAGCTCCAGGAAGCCCGCGAACGGCTGCCCAAGGGCTACGGCGAACCCGTGCTGGGGCCGAACAGCTCGGGCCTGGGACAGGTCTTCTGGTACACGGTTGAATCGGCGGACCGCAAGCTCTCGGCGATGGACCTGCGCACGCTCCACGACTGGACCGTGCGCGTGATCCTGCGCACGGCGCCGGGCGTCGATGACGTGATCTCCTGGGGCGGAGAGGAGAAGCAATACCAGGTCCAGATCGACCCGAACAAGCTGATCAAGTACGGTCTGAGCTTCAAGGACGTGATGGAACAGCTGAGCGCGAACAACAAGCAGGTCGGCGGACAGTACCTGAACATCGGGCGCGAACAATACCTGGTGCGTGGCCTGGGCCTGGTCGCCAACACCCGGGACATCGGCGAAATCGTGCTCGCACAGCGCGACGGCACTCCGATCTATGTGCGGGATGTCGCGACGGTCAAGGAAGCTCCGGCCCTGCGTTTCGGCGCGGTGACCCGGGACGGCAAGGAAGCCGTGCTGGGAATGGCTCTGTCCCGGGTCGGAGAGAATGCGAAGAGCGTCGTCGATGCGGTGAAAGCCAAGCTTGCGACCGCCCAGGCCGCGCTGCCGGCGGGCGTTAGCCTCAAGCCGGTCTATGACCGCACGGACATCGTCGACAAGGCCTTGAAGACCGCGGAGAGCGCGCTCGTCGAAGGTTCAATCCTGGTCGCGATCGTGCTCCTGCTCTTCCTCGGCGAACTGCGCTCGGCGCTGGTCGTGATCGTGACCCTGCCGCTGGCGATGCTGATGGCTTTCCTGATGATGGATCAGTTCGGGATGTCGGCGAACCTGATGTCGCTGGCGGGTCTCGCGATCGGCATAGGGATGATGGTCGACGGTTCGGTCGTGATGGTTGAGAACGCTTTCCGGCTTCTGGCCCATGCCAAGGCTTCGGGCAAACCGATCAAGCGCACTCACCTGATCCTTGAGGCCGCCCACGAAGTGGCCAGCCCGATCGCGTTCGCGATCCTGATCATCATTGTCGTCTTCATGCCTCTCTTCTCGCTCACCGGCCTGGAGGGCAAGCTCTTCAAGCCGATGGCGCTGACGATCAGCTTCGCGATGGCGGGTTCCCTGGTGCTGTCGCTGACCCTGGTGCCCGTGCTCTCGGCGCTGATTCTCAAGCCAAAGGAAGAGAAGGACACGCTGCTCGTCCGTCAGGCCAAGCGCCTCTATCTTCCGCTGCTCGACTGGGCGCTTGCGCACAAGAAGCGGGTGCTGGGCGGGGCGCTCGCGCTGTTGATCGCCGCGCTCGCGCTCTTCCCCTTCCTGGGCAAGGAGTTCATGCCGACCCTGCAGGAAGGCGCAATCATGTTCCGCATCACCGGTATCCCCTCGACTTCGCTGGAAGAGTCGATCCGCGTCTCGAACGTCGTCGACCAGACGCTCAGGCAGCGCTTTCCTCAGGTCCGCTCGGTGCTGGCAACCGTCGGCCGCGCCGAGAAGGGGGAGACCTCCGACGTGAACTATATGGAAGTGCTGCTCGACATGAAGCCTGAATCCGAGTGGCCGACCAAGGTCTCGTACGCGAAGCTCTCCGCCGAGATGCAGCAGACGCTGGAGCAAGCCGTCCCCACCGCCGTGTTCGGGGCTACCCAGCCGATCCAGATGCGGATCGAGGAACTGATCTCGGGGGTTCGCGCGACGCTTGCGCTCAAGCTCTACGGAGAAGACCTCGCAACGCTGGACCGCCTGAGCGGTCAGATCAAGGGCGTATTGAATCGCGTCCCGGGAGTTGCCGACCTGTCCGCTGAGGCCAACAAGGGCAAGCCTCAGCTCGTGATCCGGGTCGATCGCGAAGCGGCGGCGCGCTACGGCATCAACGCCGACGACGTGCTGGAAGTCGTCCAATCCGGCATAGGCGGCAGCGCCGTGTCCACGCTGATCGACGGCAACAAGCGTTTCGACATCTCGGTGAGACTCGCCGAAGCCTTCCGGGCCAACCCCGAGGCGATCATGGCGATCCCGATCCGGACCCGCGCCGGAGCGCTCGTCCCGTTCGGCCAGGTGGCCAGGATAGAAGCGGACGAAGGCTATTCCTTCGTTCGCCGGGAGGCGCTGCAGCGCTATTCGGTGCTGCAGATGGACGTCAAAGGCCGCGATGTCGACGGCTTTGTCAGGCAGGCCGACGCGCAGATCCGCAAGGAGGTCAAACTGCCCGCGGGCTACTGGATCGAGTGGGGCGGCGCCTTCGAGAACCAGCAGCGGGCGATGGCCCGGCTCGGCCTGATCGTTCCGCTGACGATAGGCTTGATCTTCCTGCTCCTCTATACCGCGTTCAACTCGGTCCGCCATGCGACGCTGATCATCGCCAACGTTCCATTCGCCGTGATCGGCGGCATCGTCGGTCTGTTCCTGAGCGGGCAATACCTGTCGGTTCCGTCGGCGATAGGGTTCATCGCGGTCTTCGGCGTCGCGATGCTCAATGGCATCGTGATGGTCTCCTTCCTGAACGATCTGCAAGAGCGGGGGAGATCTATCCGCGAGGCAGTCAGAGAGGGCGCCGCGCTTCGCCTGCGCCCGGTGCTGATGACGGCGACCGTCGCGATCCTCGGTCTCGTGCCGATGCTGCTCTCGACCGGCATCGGCGCGGAGACCCAGAGACCGCTGGCCACTGTCGTCATCGGCGGGCTCATCACCTCGACCGCACTGACGCTGCTGCTGTTGCCACTTCTCTACGAGTGGTCCGAGACGCGCTCGCAAGCTCGCCAGATACGCGATCTCGTCGCGGATAAGCCCGACTGATCCGAAGCCGCGCCACATCTTTGCCGTCTGGCAGGGATGTGGCACCAGTAGCGCGTCCGTCTTCCCGAAACGGCCCTTGACTCTAAAGTGGATACAGGGTTTTGAATGGAAGCCCTCGATGAAACAGGAGTTCCTCCATGTCCGGCTGTTGCAATCACGACCACTGCCTCTCCCCGTCCGCACCACCCCACGGGGTTCTGGCCGCGCCCGAATCCGTGTCGGGCGGCGTCAGGACGGTCATCCGCATCCTGCAGATGGACTGCCCCACCGAGGAGGCGCTGATCCGCAAGAAGCTGGGAGCCCTGTCGACGGTCAACAGTCTTGAATTCAATCTGATGCAACGCAGTCTGGCGGTCGTCCATGCGCCGGAGGCCCTGGACACCGTGCTGGAGGCCGTGCGCTCGCTTGGTTTCGAGCCCGAACTCCCCGGCACGACGGCTTCTGACGCCGCCTCCATGAAAACCCGGAAATGGCCACTGGCATTGGCCGGCGCCGCCGCGATCGCAGCGGAAGCGGTGACCTGGCTGGAACTGCCGACAGCGCTGGCGGCGGCGCTGGCGATTCTGGCCGTCCTCGCCTGCGGCCTTGGCACCTACAGGAAAGGCTGGGTCGCACTGCGCAACGGCGAGCTCAACATCAATGCGTTGATGAGCATTGCCGTGACCGGCGCCCTGGCCCTGGGCCAGTGGCCGGAAGCGGCAATGGTGATCGTGCTGTTCACGATCGCCGAGCGGATCGAGGCTCGTTCGCTCGCTCGGGCGCGCAATGCGATCGAAGGTCTGATGAAACTCGCTCCCGAGAAAGCGACGCAGCGGCAGGCGGACGGCTCCTGGCAGGAAGTCGATGCAAAGGCTGTCGAAGTTGGCGCATTGGTCCGCATCAAACCCGGCGAGCGCATCGCCCTGGATGGGCAGATCGTCCGCGGCCGCTCGACCGTAAACCAGGCGCCGATCACCGGCGAGAGCCTGCCGGTGGACAAGGCTGAGGGCGACCAGGTCTTCGCCGGAACGATCAACGACTCCGGCGCCTTCGAGTATCGGGTCACGGCCGGGGCGGGCAACACGACCCTCGCGCGCATCATCGATGCGGTCGAGCGGGCCCAGGGAGTCAAGGCTCCGACGCAGCGTTTCGTCGATCGCTTCGCCCGTCTCTATACGCCAATCGTGTTCGCGATCGCGCTGGCCGTCGCCGTGCTGCCGCCAGTGCTGTTGGGTGGCGCCTGGCACGACTGGATCTACAAAGCGCTGGTGATGCTGGTGATCGCCTGCCCCTGCGCGCTGGTGATCTCGACTCCGGTCGCAATCGTCAGTGGTCTGGCCGCCGCCGCCCGCCAGGGGATTCTGATCAAGGGCGGTATCTATCTGGAGGAAGGGCGCAAGCTCAGATGGCTGGCGCTCGACAAGACGGGCACCCTGACCCATGGCAAACCGCTTGAGACCGACTTCGAGTTGCGCGCCGATTCGTCCGAGGCGCTCTGCCGCCGTCTGGCCGCCTCGCTGGCGGGACGCTCCGACCATCCGGTATCGCAAGCCATCGCCAAAGCAGCGGACCTTCACGGAATCGGGCGAGAGACGGTCGACGATTTCGAGGCGCTCCCCGGACGCGGCGTGCGCGGGAAAATCGAGGGCAAGGCCTACTCGCTGGGCAATCACCGCCTGGTCCATGAACTCGATCGCTGTTCCCCGGAGCTCGAGGAACGGCTCGACGCGCTGGAACGCGAAGGCAAGACGGTCGTCCTGCTGATCGATCAGGAGCGGGTACTGGCGCTGTTCGCGGTCGCCGACACGGTCAAGGACAGCAGCCGCGCTGCGATCGCCGAGCTGCATGGCCTGGGCGTCGGAACCGTGATGCTGAGCGGAGACAACCCACACACCGCGGGAGCGATCGCCGACCAGCTCGGCATCGATCAGAGCCACGGCAATCTGTTACCCGGGGACAAGCTCAAAGCGGTCGAGAAGCTGGGCGAAAAAGCCCATGTGGGCATGGTTGGGGACGGCATCAACGACGCGCCGGCCCTGGCCCGCGCCGATATCGGTTTCGCGATGGGCGCGATGGGCACCGACACCGCGATCGAGACGGCCGATGTCGCGCTGATGGACGACGACTTGCGCAAGATCCCGGCCTTCATCCGCCTGTCGCGGGCCACGCACTCGGTGTTGGTCCAGAACATAGGCTTGGCGCTGGGCATCAAAGCCGTCTTCATGGCGCTCGCTTTGCTCGGCTCGGGCTCGATGTGGATGGCGGTTTTCGCCGACGTCGGGGCAAGTCTGCTGGTGGTCGGGAACGGCTTGAGACTGCTGCGGCATTGATCAAACACGGCCCCCTGGCACCAGGCAAGCGGCCCACCAGGGGTTTTTCTGGCGCAAATCGCGATCAGACTTTCAAATCCGCGCATCAAGGCCGTTTGTCAGAACGCCCTGAAATCCTCAAAAAGCAGCCTCAACTGATCGGGCATTCTATTGCCTCATAAACCGACGGGCATGAAATGACTGTTTTCGGGGGGCACATAAGCCGGTCGCATTAGAGAATATAAAAGCTCTCTTGGATTTGTCGGACGGTTTTGCTCAGAATGCACTCACACCAAACAGCGAACCAACAGGAGCCAGTCATGAGCAATTCCGTTTCGACCAAGATCGCCCACTTCGCCGCCTTCGTGATCGTCGCCACGATCACTGCCGTGCCCGCCGCCGTCAATGCCTTCCATTCCTCGGCTGCCAATCAGGTCCAATACGGCGACGCCCTCTACGCCACGGGCCTGCAGATGAGCATGCACCAGGACGTCGCCAGCACCAAGTAAGCAGGAACTGCATATATTGCGCAGCGCGATGGCGCAAGGCCATTGACGCGCCAACACGGCAACCTTGCCGTGAGCTGAATATGGAAGACAAGTCCTCTCCGGCGGCTGCCGGAGCGCGGCGCAGATAAGCGCAGAATGGGTTCGAAAACCCGCAGCAACACTCCGCGCCGAGTGTTGCTATCGGCGTCAATTCCGCCTTCCAAGTCGAAAGGCGGTTTCAGAAGCACGCTTTGCGCAACGCCGCTCAGGTCCGCGGCTTGAACCAGTATTTCGTCGTACGCGCGGCTTTCGATTCAGGATATTTGAGTTTCAAGAGATCAAAAGCCTTTTTTGACAGCCCACCAGCGGACACATCGGCGCACCAGTTCATTCGCGTTGCGTAGACGGCTTTGCGCAACAGATCAGGCACACGTGCGTCAGCGGGGAAACGGGCGGCGAAATCGAGCACGTTCTGCATGGACGCGGAAATCAGGTCGGGTTCAGCCTCGTATCCCTTGCGCTCACCAAGCCACGCTTCATGCTCGGCAGGCTTGAGCAGCTGTCGGGAAAACTTGCCTGCCTGGTATTTGTACACGCCCGCAGCTTCTTCTCCATCGGCGACGGAAGATCCCGGTTTCGGCACACTCAGACGGCAGGATCCACTGATTTTCGCGCTGCGCTCGAGGACTCCGGCTTCGAGCAGCAAGACCTGGTTGTCGGTGATTGCCCGCAGGCGCGCAACTTCCTTGTCCGGGGATTTCTTGTCCAGCTCGGCCAGAACTGCCAAGGCTTCACGCACGCCGGCAGCATCCTTGCGCAGTTGAGCGCGGACCAGAGCCATATTGGCCACCTGGTCCGGATAGGGAGCGGGCCAGCCCGAGTGCTTCGCCGTCTCGATCAGCGCTGAGTGCGGCAGCTCGTAATTGAGGATCCACAGCGCATCCGCATCCAGGCCCTTATGTGCGGTGAGCGAGGGATCCGGGGGAGGAGACGGGAGCAGCGTGTCCCGATCAAAGCCCTGCCCTCCATCACGCAACGCATCCACCCAGAATTCGTGAAGATTCGCGGCATGCTGAAGGCGATACTCGCGCACCCGGTTGCGCGCCGAGTAGTCGGCGATGACATCGGGGCGCTTCAAAAGAGCCTTGGCCAGCGCCAACGCTTCTTCCCTGCTCCCCAGACGCAGGCGCTGCAGCATGAAAGTCGTCGCTCCGGGATGTTTGTCCGGCACAGCGGACAAGGCTTTGAGCAAAGCCGGAGACTGCGGATCGCCGCGTTCGGCGAACACGGCAGCGCTGAACAGCCACGCAAGCTGTGTCGGCTGCTGCTGGAAGCGTTTCAGCGACTCCTCGCTCCATTTGCGCCTCAGGCAAAGCTCTTCCTGATGGCGGCTCGCTTCGTCGCTGGCGTCCCCCTTCTTGCAAGAGGAGTCGGATGCGTGCCCCCCATCGACCAGACCACTCATCCATTCGCCGAGCGCTTCGCTTGACGCAGTCTGCCGATGCAGGTGCAGATAGTCGGTAGCGACCCGCTGAAAGCTCTCGGCATCGATCCCCGGGCGCACCAACTCCGCGGCCAGTTCGCGGAAGCGGAGCTCGGGGACGAGTCGCGCGGCAACCAGCGAGCGCAGGTCCTGCAAGCGCTTCGCTTCATCTCCTCCGCCCCCCTTGCCCGCGCTCACGATCGCCCGATCGATGGCGCTCAGCAGTCGGCCTCCCTCCTTCTTGCGGTAGGCGGCGCGCTGGCTTGCGCACTTTGGGGTATCACAGTCTTCGCCGGGAATCTCCTTGGGCGGCAAAACCTGAATCGAGCGGAAGCGGGCCCGCAAGGCCAGATACGCCCCCCAGGCGCGCCAGGCAGAGGCCTTGTCTGCGGCAATCGCCTGGAACGACTTCTCAGCCTGATCGTAAAAGCCTTCGTAGAACAGTGCGGCGGCGCGCTGGTAGGCACGATCCTGACGGAGCAGGACCGGCGCATCCGGGGGAGTGTCCGCGAGCTTCATATCAGCGAGCAGATGCCGCGCGACGCGCTCCGCCTCGACAGGACGAAGGTGGTCGAGATCCCTCCTGAAATGGCTGGGCCCCAGCGCGCAGCGCGCGAAAACCTGATGCTGGGCGACAAGCCAGTTGCGCAGCGCGACGCTGTCCTTGCCCCAGACCTGAAGCCGCGCCGCCAGGGTTTCCTTGGCTTGCAGCCACGCGGAAGCGGGACAGTTCTCGAAGCTGTCCCAGGCATTACCCATCGGAAAATGGGCGCTCGCCTGGAACTCTGCGGACGGCGAGAGCGCGGGGTTCGCCGCCCTGGCCGCGGCGAGCCAGTCCGCGACCGCGGAATCGCTGCGCTCATCGCCAGACAGGCGCTCCGTATAGCGAAATGCCTCTTCCGCCCCCGCCGGCAGGGCGAGCTCGTTCAGGCGGAACCAGGCCAGCAGCAGCGGTTTGCGCCACCACGTTTCCTCGATGACGCCCAGGCTGCCGGAGATCAGATCCGGAATGGGACGGACCGGCCCCCACGGCGAATTGAACTCAGGCGGTCCCTCTTCCCCACCACCCGATGCGCGCCCCGGCATCGGGGCGGAAAGCAACAAGAGCATGGACAGCGCGGCGGCAAGAGCGGCTGGAGTTCGGCGGATCATTGCGTTTTTTCCGGATAGTTGGAGGAATGGGAGGGGGAACGCTTACCGAGAAACAGATATCGGCGCCCCGGCAATTTGACAGGCCAGGGCGGCTCATCGTCGGCCACTCCGTGCGCCATAGCGCAGCGCGGCTCGCCGACTCCGACGGCGCTTCGGGCGACATAGTCGGCGCGGGCCTGGCCCAGCCGAAAGTACATCGGAACGATTTCATCGACGGGAAGATCGGCAAGCCAGCGGTCCTCATGGCACCAGCTCGCCAGGGCCGTCACCGACAACAGGACTCCCGCAGGAAGATGGGTCTTGATTGATCGGACCGTTGCCCGCCAGAACTCGCGTTGGGACTTGCGCGCCTCAAAGTCGAGCTGAACCAGAAATGGCGCTCCGCGGCGGGCCGCTTCGATGACTGAATCGCCAAGATAACGCATCTGCTCGTCGGTCCCGGCAAAGGGGATGGCCGGATCGATTTCGACATGAACCACCGGCACCGTCACCACGCCCTGCGGCAGAGACAAGGCGCTGCGCCGCGGAACGCGGGAAGCGCGCCGGCCCGACAGATAGACATGCGTCACGACGACGGCAGCCCCCACTCCTGGCGCCGGAGCAGGCAATTGACTGGCGGGGCGGTCCCAGTACCACCAGAATTCCATGGGGGGGTTCTGCCGCAGCGGTTCAGGGGCTGAGCCCAATGCGAGAGTCGTCCAGGCAACTAGCGCCAATACCAGGCAAACCTTCAGAGGAGCGAGATTCCCGTCACCTTCGGCCATTCATATCCCGATGGGCTGATAACCCTGCCAATCGGGGATCCACCGGTGGCCGTGCGGATTCGGGCGCAGGAGAATGTGGAAATCGCCGACCTTGTCCATCAGCAGACAGTTGTCGACGTCCTTCAGATTGTCCTTGTGCTTCTGGCTGGCTCCTGTGAGCAGCGTCTCGAGCGCCTTCGCCTTGGCGCCCTGCGCATCGCGCGCGACGAAGAAGGCGAATTCGTGCAATTCGGCCAGCGAATCCGGGCGATAGCCGCCGACATTGACGAAGTAGAGGTGCATGTCACTGTCCGCGGGCTCGGAGGAGAGCACGACGTCGAAGCCATCGGCCCAGCTGACGTGGCTGTATCCGTCAAGATGGACCTTGTCCTTGTCGCCAAACCAGGCGGCACGCAGCCAGTCCCACGCATCTTCGGGACGCTCGACCGCGGCGAACTGGATGTCATGGACTTCGATATTCGATTTCCCGGCGTTGCCGCCCAGATAGAACATGTAGAGCTTCATCGCGGAGAGTCCTTTCGCCGGCTCAGGGGTCAGCGCCTGCCCAGATTGTCCCGGGTCTGGCCATCGCGCATCAGCCAGCCATTGGCTTCGTTCGCCTCGATCAGCTCGGAGAGCGCATAGCGCTCGTAGTAGCGCTGCGCGATGAAGGGGTCGGACTTGAGGATCGCTTCAGCGTGCTCCCGGGATTCCGTTTCGAGGATCTGCAACGCGCCGTCATTGTCCCTGAATGGCCCACACAGGATCAGGTATCCCGCCGACTGCTGAACTCTCAGATGCTCGACGTGAGCGCTCAGCAGCTCTTCCGTCAAAGTGTGGCTCTTCTTCCCGGACAACAGCGCAACATACTTGGCCATAGCCAGCCTTCCATTTTGAAAAAGGGCCAGAGGCAGCGAGGGAGTCCGCCCGATTACTTGCGCGAGAACTTGCTCATCAGCTGATTGAGCTTCTCGGCCCGCTCGCGTTCAGTCTGCGCTTCCTTTTCCGCCTTGTCCTTCGCAGCCTGCTCGGTCTTGTGTTCCTGGGCGCGCTTCTTGAAGCGCTCGAACAGATCCTTGCTGGCCAGCGTGCGCTGCTCTTCGCTGACTTCACCCGCCGGAGTGCCGTCGAGGTTGAAGCGCTGTGACGAGGACTGCATCGTCTTCAGGTAGCGGATCGAGTGGGTATGCATGCCCAGCGCGGCGCGCAGCTGCTTGCGGTTGATCTCCGGGCGGGACGCCATCAGCTGCTTGTCGACGCCGATCGCCAAGGGCAGATGCTCCCCGATGACCTTGAATTCCTGCTGCAGCGTCTTCAGCAGCGCTTTTGCCGAAGGAGCGGGAACCGGGGTGGAAGAGACTTCAGTCATGCGGAGCGTCCTGCAATGTTTTTCAAGAGGCGCAGTTTACCCAAATCTCGACGCCTGCCTGTCGCGCCAAGGCCACTTTCGCTGAAATGAATCGCTCGAACAGCCTCTCGGCACACAATTTTTCTGCGGCGGTGCTATTTCCGCGCACCGCACCGGCTCCAGACTAGACCGAACACAAGCCCCCAGAAGGCGCTGCCGACGCCCAGCAGGCTCATGCCCGACGCGGTCACGAGGAAGGTGACCAGGGCCGCATCGCGCTCGGGCTCGGCGGAGAGCGCTCCGGCAAGGCTCTGCCCTATCGTTCCGAGCAGTGCGAGGCCGGCGATCGCGAGCACCAACGCATGAGGGATCGCGCCGAAGATTCCTGCGACCGCGCCGCCCAGAAGACCGGTGATCAGATAGAAGAAGCCGGCCCACACGGCGGCCAGGTAGCGCCGCGCGGGGTCGGCATCGGCGTCACTGCTCATGCAGATCGCCGCGGTGATCGCAGCCAGGTTGAACGAAAAACCGCCCCAGGGCGCGAGCAGGATGCCCAGAAGACCCGTACTGCCAACCAGGGGAGAGGCCGGAGTCTTGTAGCCGTTGGCGCGCAGCACCGCGATGCCGGGCAGGTTCTGCGAGCTCATCGTGACGATGAACAGCGGCACCCCGACGCCAAGCAGCGTCGGCGCCGAAAACTCTGGTGCGGTGAAGACAGGTGTCGTCAGCGCGAAGTGGATCGCTCCGGAATGGATCGTGCCCCGGACCGCCGCCAGCAGCACCCCGCCCAGGAAGGTCAGCGCCACCGCATAGCGGGGTAGCCAGCGCCGCCCCGCGAGGAAGATGACCAGCATGGCCCCGAGCAATCCAGCCTGCTTCGGCAGCTCACCGAAGAATTCGAGGCCAAAGCGCAAAAGGATGCCGGCCAGCATCGCGGCCGCGAGCGATCTCGGCACATGGCGCATCAGACGATCGAAGCTGCCGCTGAGCCCGACGATCGCGATCAGCACGGATGCGAACATGAAAGCGCCAATCGCCTGCGCCATAGAGACTCCGACCAGGCTGGTCGCCAGCAAGGCCGCGCCCGGCGTAGACCAGGCGGTCAGGATGGGGCTGCGAAACCACAGCGAAAGCCCGATGCAGCTGATCCCCATGCCCAGGCCCAGCGCCCAGAGCCAGGAAGCCAGCTCGGCTGGCGAGGCGCCCGCGGCCTGTGCGGCCTGGAATACGATCGCCGCCGAGCTCGTATAGCCGACCAGCACGGCGATGAAGCCAGCGGCGACATGGGAGAACGCAAACGTTTTTCCAGAAAACCCACCCATGATCGCCTCTCCTCTGTTGTAATTCGCCGTGTGCGTGATAGCGCACGGACAGCATAAGGCTTGTGCGCCATAACGCACAAGCCCTCAAGGCGAAAACGCGATGACCGAACACAAAGAAAGCCCCACCGACTCCGATCCCCAGGATGTCGTCCGCCACCTCGCCGGACAGCTCAAAGCGCTGCGCAGCAGCCGCGGCTGGAGCCTGGACGCGACCGCCCTGGCCACCGGGGTCAGCAAGGCGATGCTGGGGCAGATCGAGCGCGGCGAGTCGAGTCCGACGATCGCAACGCTGTGGAAGATCGCCAAGGGCTTCGCCTGCCCGCTCTCCGTCTTTCTGAGCTCGGCGCCGCAGCCCAGCACCGAACTCGTTTTTCGCAGCGCGACGGAGTTGCGCGCCAAGCCCGCCCGCGACGACATGCTGGTCGCACCGCTCTTTCCCTACGATCCGCGCTTCGCTTTCGAACTGCTCGAGCTGAGCTTGCTACCCGGCTATGTCAGGCATTCGGATGCGCATGCGACGGGCGTGACCGAGCATGTGATCGTGCTGAGCGGCGAGATGGAGGTGCTGATCGACGACACTTGGCACCGCCTCGGCAAAGGGGATGCAGTGCGCTTCGCCGCGGACAGGCCGCACGGCTATCGCAATCTGAGCAAGGCCTCCGCCGTCTGCCACAACCTGATCCACTATCCGGCCGGAACGGCGACCGAGTGAGCGCGACGATCGGAATGTCGGGCTAGCATGAAAGTCTGCAGCCCAAGCGAAGTGCTGTTGCCGTAGAAATTTCCATTTGACCCGCCCCCCCCCCCAGCAAGCAAGGAGCAGAAATGAAATTATCCCTTCGCGGCAAGCTCACCGGCGTGATTCTGGCTCTCACCACGCTGATCACCGCGGTGATCACGCTGGGCTGCTACGTCCAGATGCGCGATCAGCTGATCAACACCAGCATCCGGAATGAAGTCAAAGCTTCGGCTGCCGGCACGAGCCAGCTCATCAAGGAATGGATCTCGGTTCGCAAAGCCATCGTCACCGCCGCCGCGCAAAGCCTGCAGGCCACCGATGCCCCCCTGCCCGCGATCGTGCAGACCGCGAAGTCCGGAGGCTTCCAGGCGGCCTATCTCGGCACCCCTGACAAACAGATGATTGCCGATCACGACATGCAGTTGCCGGCCGGCTACGACCCCACGGTACGCCCGTGGTACAAGGACAATGTCGGCGCGCCGGGGACCGTGATGACAGCGCCCTACCTGGACATGTCGACGCACAAGATGGTCATCTCCTTTGTGGCGCCGGTGACGCGGAACGGAGCCTTCGCGGGCGTGCTCGGCACCGATGTGCTGCTCGATGAGATCGTCTCCAGCGTCCTCAATCTGAAACTGATCGGCGAAGGCTATGCGATGCTGCTCGGACGGGACGGGAAGGTGCTGGTGCACAAGGATGCCGCCACCGTCACCAAACCCGCGGCAGAACTCGCCCCCCAACTGAGCGCTGAGCGCCTTGCCGCGCTGGCACAGAGCGGCGAGATGATCGAGCTTGAGCTCGACCATGCCCGCAAATACCTCTTCGTCCATGCGATTCCGGGGGCAGACATGTTCCTCGCGATCGCGATAGACAGGAACTCGGCCCTGGCTCCGCTGAACGCCCTGCTCTGGCAGGCCATCGCGGCTCTGCTCGTAACGCTGCTGGTGGTCGTCCCGCTGACCGGTCTGCTGCTGAACCGGATGCTGGCCAGCATCCGCCGCATCCATGACACGATGGAAGCGATCGCCCAGGGAGGCGGTGATCTGACACGCAAGATAGCGATAGAGGGGCAGGACGAAGTCGCCGAGACGGCACAGGCCTTCAACCGCTTCCTCGATCAGCTGAGGGAGATGTTCCTGAGCGTCCGCCAGGAATCCACCCGGCTGACCAAAGGGGTCGATGAAATCCACGGGATCGTGGGCAAGCTGTCGGCAGATTCACAACGCCACGCGGATCTGACCGCCGAGAACGCCGCCGCGATCGAACAGATCACGGTCAGCATCTCCCATATCGCGGACAACACCCGGGATGCCGACGCTCTGGTCAAGGAGACCGACACGCTCTCGCTCGCCTCGGTCGATGTCATCCGCAAGGTCGCTTCCGAAGTCGGCCGCTCCGCGCACGAGGTCGAGGATCTGTCAGCCCTGCTCGACCGGCTCAACCAGCGCGCACAGCAGATCAGCGGCATCATCCAGGTGATCAAGGAAATCGCCGATCAGACCAACCTCCTGGCGCTCAATGCCGCCATCGAGGCCGCCCGGGCAGGAGAACAGGGACGCGGCTTCGCGGTCGTCGCCGACGAGGTCAGAAAGCTCGCCGAGCGCACCGCCCAGGCCACAGTGCAGATCACCGGCATGATAGAAGGGGTCGGCCACGAAACCGGCAGCGCGGTTGAAAACATGCAAAGCACGCTGACAGCGGTGCGCAGCGGCGTCGCCCAGTCGAGCGATGCCGCGGAGAAGATCGCATCCATCCACCAGAACATGAGCGCGGTCGTGGCCCGAATCGAGGAGATCGCACTCTCGACCAAGGAGCAGCTCAGCGCGACGACCGCGATGGCCCAGGCTGCCGAGCAGATCACGAACCAGACCCAGAGCTCGGATCTGGCGCTTCAGGACGCGGCGACTCAGGTCAGGCGACTCAACGAACTGGCCGTCAATCTGCGCGGCTTGTTCGGCAATTTCCATATCTGAACGCCCGCCACGCCAAGGCGCGGGGAGAAAGACATGCGCAGACGACATGCCGTCAAAACCAGGCCAGGCGGCATGTCGTTATGTTTGCTTCAGTCCGCTGACACGAACGACTCACCCTTCAGTAACGAGCCATTGCGCAGGCCGTCGCCATGCTTCAGTCCAGGCAAGGATGTTCTCCCCAGGCATCGGACGAGCGATTCCGTACCCCTGAGCGTAGTCGCAACCGAAGCGGATCAGCGGCAGGCCGTGCTCGATCGTCTCAACCCCCTCGGCCACCACTTTCCGTTGCATCGCCTGTGCCATGCTGACAACGCTGTTGACCAACGAAAGATCGTCCGCACTCGTCAATATCCCTTTCACAAAGGACTGATCGATCTTGACGACGTGAGCGGGCAGACGGCGGAAGTAGCTCAGCGAAGAAAACCCTGTTCCAAAATCGTCCAGCGAAAACTTCACACCAAAACTGCTGCATTCCTTGATGCTTCTCGAAACCTCGGAGAGGTCGTCAAGCAGAGTCGTCTCGAGAATCTCAAGGTCCAGTTCCTCGGGCGACTGTTCAGGAAATTCCTGCAAAATGGAGTAGAGCCGCCGCGAAAAATCAGCCTGTTGCAAATGCCTGGGGGATATATTGACACAGACCGAGAGAGAGAGTCCCGCCCCATCCCATAACCGCTTCTGCCGCAAAGCCTCACGCATCACCCACTCGCCCATGGGAATTGTCAGATCAGTATTCTCGACAAACGGCAGGAACTGCGCAGGGGAAAGCAGGCCTTCCTCCGGATGCTGCCAGCGAATCAAGGCTTCCACAGCAACCACGGCGTCACTATGCAGATCGACGATCGGCTGATAGTGAAGCCTGAATTCGCCATTTTCAAGAGCCTCGGCGATACGCTGATATCTATTCCGTTGCTCGACGATCCGTTTGTCGGCTTCCGGATCAAAGACATGGATGCGGTTCTTACCCAGCCGCTTGGCCTCGAACAGTGCCTGATTGGCGTGGCGGATCAATGCCTCCGCGCCATCTGCATCATCCCTGGGAAATACGGTGACTCCTGCGCTGGCGGTCAATGCAAGGTTTGACTCTCCCAGTCTGTACTGATTGCCCAGCACATCGAGGATGCGCCTGAGCACTTCCAGCAAATCCTCTTCCTGGCTGAACCCTCCGAGCAGAACAACAAACTCATCCCCGCCCAACCTTGCCACGGTATCGCCAGCGCGAAGGCTCTGCGAGATACGCATCGCAATTTCCGTCAGCGCCTTGTCGCCCACCGAACGACCGAATTTGTCGTTGACTTCTTTAAACCCATCGATATCGATCAGGCAGACACCCAGTAACGCGTCATCCCGCCTCTTCTGCGCCAGGCTCTGCCGCATCCTGTCGACCAGCAAAGACCGGTTCGGCAATCCGGTCAGCTCATCGTGATGGACAAGGTGGGCGGCGCGCCGTTGACTTTCCCGGAGCGAGCTTATGTCCTTGATGGCCCCCAGAAACCTCCAGGGCTCACCCGTTGCAAGGTAATCATTGGCTCCGGAGACCTGAATCCAGCGCACCTGGCCATCACAAGGCCTGACAATCCGGTATTCGTATTCAAAACGGGAGGCGGCAAGGTAAAGGCTGCGCTTGACCGCACGCTCAAGCGGCAGAAGATCATCGGGATAGACAAGAGCAAGCCACCCCTCCTTGGTCTGAGGATAGTCATCCCCCACGCCGAACAAGAGCTTTTGCTCTGGGGACATTTCCCATCGTCCGGACAAAAAATCAACGGAGCACAAAGCAACCCCGCCTATTCCAAGCAGCGCATGCAAGCGCTCGTTGGTCGAATTGAGACTTGCCAGATACCGGGACTGCCTCAACCACATGTAGGCAATGGCGGAGACGGCCACAAAACTAAAGACCACGATGATCAGCAAGGAGAACATTCTGAATTTCAGCACGCTGCGCCAGTCTTTCAGATAGGCCGCCTCGGCAAAGCCCGCCTTCACGATCAGCGGAAATTCAGAAAGACGAGAAACCGAATACAGGCGATGGACGTGCTGCTCAGTCAGGTCCATATAGGTCGCCGACTTTTCCCTAGACCTCCAAAACTTCAGATAAGAATCTGAAAACGCGTCCGGAGCTCTGGCTCCTTGAGGATAGCTGGCCAGCAGAGCATTGCCAGAGGTCCGAATGCTCAGCAGAGCGTCTTGACCGACTTTGAACCCGGTCAGCGCTTTTTTGAAAAATGCCCCCGCCATCGGCGCTGCCACCACCCCGGCAAAGGATCCATCGGAATTCCTGTAGCGACGCACAGCCAAGACGGCCGGCACGCCAGGATTCTGACCAAGCGCGGAAACCGCGAAAACAAACGGCTTATCCGGGTGGCTCTTGAGCTTTTCAAAGTAGTCGCTACCCGCCACATCAACTACACGCGGCCGGACTTTACCTTCACAAAAGATCAGCTTGCCCGTCGCATCGGCGACGAACCAGGGTTCGGTATCTCCATGAAGCTTTCTCTGCCTTTCGATCAAGGCCCGAATTTCAGAAGGCTCGATTTTTCCATTTCTCGACAGCTGATATTCCAACGCACTGGAGACGAGCAGCAGCGAGTTTTCGACTTTCAGCATCAGCCCATTGACCGATTGACTGATAGCCCGAACCAGATTTCTCGTCTCCCGCTCGGCATTCTCGGTCGCGCTTTTCTTAAAATCAGCCGCCCCCCGACAAAATGAATACGCGGCCAGCCCATTGATAAGCAAAGCGCACGCAACAAGCCAAAGGAAAAATATTCTATTCGACGGGGGCTTCATCAAAAAAATCTGTTCTTTTGAAAACATTGCAACAGAGCAAAATTTACCTTGAAGAGTATTGCAATGCACCGCACTTCATGGAATTTTGCAATTCCCTGCTCAAAAAAGCCCCCCGGGAGCGGGCTTGCACTAAGGCAATACGGAGTTCACCTCGCTGATCATCTGCTCCAGCTCTTCGCTGGACAGCACTTTGTCGAGGTCGAGCGCGATGACGAAGCCGCCCTCGAGGCGCAGGATGCTCGCGACAAAATCGACGCGAATTCCGGAACCGAAGCTCAGTCGGCTCTCGATCTGCGCATCAATGACTTCGACGACTTCATCGACCGCATCAACGATGACCCCCAGCGGCTGCATCGCATCCTCGGCCTGGACCTCGACGATGACGATGCAGGTCCGCCGTCCGATCTGCGTCTGCGCACGCCCAAAGCGCACTGACAGGTCGATGACCGGCACCACGGCGCCGCGCAGATTGATCACCCCCGCAAGGAATTCCGGAGTCAGCGGAATCGCCGTCACGCCGGGAAATTCGATGATCTCGCGGATCGGCTGGATCGCGACCGCGAAGCGCTCCTCCCCCAGGCGGAAGGTCAGATACTGCCGGGGAGGAAGCGATTCGACCGCCTCCTTCGCAAGGCGCACCGAATTTGCCGGCTGCGCCACCTCAGTCATGGACTTCTGGCTCATGGTCTATCCATCAGAAGCGCACGAAAGCGGCTTCGTCGATATCCGCAGCCGGGGAGAACCTATCGGCGGATGTGGCACTCCGGACCGGGCCAGGGCGCTGGACTTGCACGGGCCGGGGAGACCTCTGCGACACGGAAGACGACTCCTCGATCCGGAAGAAATTCATCATCTCCTGAAGTTGCTCGGCGTGAGCGCTCATTTCCTCGGCCGTCGAGGAGAGCTGCTCGGAGGCTGACGCATTTGCCTGGGTCGTCTGAGTCAGCTGCATGATCGCACTGTTGATCTGGTCGAGCCCTCCGTTCTGCTCGCGCGACGCGGCCGCAATCTCCTGAACCAGATCGGCGGTACGGTTGATCGATGGCAGCAGATCGCCAAGCAGATGGCCCGCCCGCTCGGCAACGCCGACGCTGTTCGAGGCGAGCGCACTGATCTCCTGTGCGGCTACCTGGCTGCGCTCGGCGAGCTTCCTGACTTCGGCGGCCACCACCGCGAAGCCCTTGCCGTGCTCACCGGCGCGAGCGGCTTCGATCGCCGCGTTGAGCGCGAGCAGATTGGTCTGATAGGCGATGTCATCGATGATGCCGATCTTGTCGGCGATCAGCTTCATCGCCTTGACCGTCTCGCTGACGGCTTCGCCGCTCTCGCTCGCGTCCCCCGACGACTTCGAGGCGATGCCATCGGTCACCTTCGCGTTCTCGGTGTTCTGCGCAACGGTCGCCGAGATCTCTTCGAGCGAAGCGCTGGTCTCCTCGACGCTGGCCGCCTGCTCCGTCGCGTTTTCACTCAGCACATGAGAGGAGGCCGCCACCTGCTCGGATGCCGAAGCCAGAGCCGCGCTGGTCGCGCGAACTTCACCGATCACATGAACGAGCTTGTCCGCCATCTGCTTGATCGCAAAGAGCATGCTGCTCTTGTCGCCCGCGCGGGTGACGACCTGGACGGTCAGATCGCCGTCGGCGATTTTTCCGACAAGTTGCGAGGCGTAGGCCGGCTCGCCGCCCAAAAGTCGCGTCAAACCGCGCGCGATCACGTAAGCAAGGATCGCCGCCAGCACGACCGCAACGGTCGCGAGCGTCAGCACCATCGAGAAGGCGCGTGTCACATCACTGCTTGCTTGCTCTTCTGATCTATGCATTTCTTTTTTATTGTGGTCAGACAAATCCTTCAATGAGTTGATGTATTCGCGATTTGCCGAGGTCGCCGAGGAGTTCAGGTAGGCAACTGACTTTTCTTTGTCCTGGGTCGCCAGGACAAAGAACTGATCATAAGTCTGCAAAAGAACTTCGCGCTTGCTCGTCATTTCCTTGAGCAGTCTACGCCCCTCTTCGGATCTTGTGTTTTTGTCAAGATAGCTAAGATCTTCTGCATCCTTCGCGATATTCTGCGTCACTTTCTTTTTGGCGTCCTGGGCCTGAGCCTCGCTCGCAGCCATCAGGAAAGTCCGCAGCTGACGGCCGGTGTCGGTCGCGCTGGTCTTCAGCTCTTCGGCAGTCAAAGATTTTGGAACCCGCTCATCTACTATTTCTTGCAAAGAGCTTGAAAGCCCACTAATTCTTGACAGGCTCAATATCGAAACGAGCAGCAACAAGAAAACAACCACGCCAAACCCCATGTACAACCGGGTCGCGACCTTCATATTCCCAAACATATGAGCTCCTGATTCATTGCGCACAGTGGTGTGCTGATATTTTCAATCACGGCAGGCTGCACGCCAGGCCGGATTCCTTTTCTGGTTTTTTGCGGATGTCGCGGGGATTGCGCAGCGTCTGCCGGACCAATTCAGGGAGATCGATGATCAGCGAGACTTCCCCCGAGCCGAGCAGGCTGGCTCCGCTGATGCCCTTGATCTGGCTGAACATCCCGGGCAGAGGCTTGATGACGATCTGCGCTTCGCCGATCAGCTCGTCGACGACCAGACCCAGGCGCTGCCCGGCGTGTCTGACGACAACAACGTTCTCCCGCGCAGCCGCATCGCCTTCGACGCCGAAGAATTCCCTGAGGCGCACAGTGGGCAGCAGACGGTCGCGCAGCTTGACGCAGTCGCGCCCCGCCTCGGGCGTGAACTCGATGCACTCCTCGACCGTGTCGAGGGGAAGGACGAAGGTCGAATCCGCGGCGCCGACGAGAAAGCCGTCGATGATCGCTAGCGTCAGGGGCAGGCGGATCCGCAGACAAGTGCCCCGCCCGGCAGTGCTGTCGAGTTCAATCTCACCACGCAGCTTGTCGATTTCGCGCTTGACCACATCCATGCCAACGCCACGGCCGGACAGATTGGTCACCTGCTCCGCGGTCGAAAACCCCGGAGCGAAGATCAGTTCGTGGATCTCCTCGGTGCTGAGCGGGGCCTGGGCCGGAATCAGTCCGCGCTCGACGGCCTTCGCCCGAATGCGTTCGGTCGCCAGGCCCCGCCCGTCGTCTGAGACTTCGATGACAACGCAACCCGACTCGTGATAGGCGTGCAGATGCACTTTCCCGACCGCCGCTTTCCCCGCCGCTTCGCGTTCGGCCACGAGCTCGATTCCGTGATCCATCGCATTGCGCACGATGTGCATCAGCGGATCAGCCAGGCATTCGACCATGGACTTGTCCAGTTCGGTCTCGGCGCCGGTGATCTCCAGATCGATCTTCTTGTCCAGTTCCAGCGCGACGTCGCGCACGACGCGCGGGAAACGCTGAAACACCTCGCCGATCTGGATCATCCTCAGGTTCAGCGCACGATCGCGAATCTGTTCGACCAGCTGCGAAACTTCCGCGAGCACTTCGACCAGCGTGGCCTGATGGGTCCGCTCGGCCTGAAGCCTCGCGCCCGCCGAAGCGATCACGAGCTCGCCGACCAGATCGATCAGCTGATCGAGCTTTCCGGCTTCGACTTTGACTATCTTCTGTTCGACCGCCCGCTTCTCCTCGCAGCGCTTCTGCCTGGAAAGCGCAGCGGCTACGACCGGGGCCTGGACCATCCTCTCCTCGACGAGCAGCTCACCGAGGCGCTGCGTCGGCCCGCCCAGTTCCCGCTGCTGCGTCTGCAGCGCCAGCACCTCAGTCAGCTCGTCGGCCGTCAGCGTGCCGCCCGCGATCAGGATTTCGCCCAGACGCTGGCTCGACTCGGGCTGAGCAGCGATCAGTTCGATGAACTCGGCGATCTTCGCGCGCGGCGGCAGGATCCGAATCTGGCTGTCCTCGCGAACGAATTCAAAGACATCGCTCAACGTCTTTTTGTCGGCACTGGAGATCAGATCGATCTCGAAGCCGAGGTAGCAGGTCTCCGGGTCGAAATCAGCCATCCGCGGCAGACGTTCGCGCAGCGGATAGAGGCCTGAGATCTGCCCCAAACCCGACAGATAGTGGATGAAGGACAGCGGATCCATGCCGTTGCGCAGCGCATCCGGACCGAAACGCAGCGACAAGTGCCAATGCTCGTTGCCGGCCCCCCGTTCGGGCTCCCGGCTCACCCACGCGGCGGGTTCATCGACAACCAACTCCTTCGCGGCAGAACTGCTTTCGAGGAAGCCCCGCAGCGCATCGAGCAGTGCTTCGCGCACCAACGGATCGGGATCCCGTTCTTCAGCGCCGGCCTCGACCGCATCGACCAGCTGGGCGAGGTAGTCGCCACAGCGCAGCAGCACCGAGACGAGCTCGCAATCGAGCCTCAGCGTTTCGCTGCGCACCCGATCCAGCACGCTCTCCATGACATGGGTGAAGCTGACGATCAGATCGAAAGAAAAAAGGCCCGCCGAGCCCTTGATCGTATGGGCGGCGCGAAACGCGGCATTGACCCTCTCGGAAGACAAACCTTCGGCTTCGATTTCGAGCAAGGCGTGCTCCATCGCGGCAAGCAGCTCGCGCGATTCCAGCACGAGGGCGGAGCGGGCAGAAGAGAGATCCATGTTCATGCTCCGACGATCGCTACGGTTTCGCCGAGTTCGCTCTCGAGCGAGAGCCGGCGCAGCACGCCGAGAACCGCGTGGCTGTGCCCGCCCCACTTCAGGCTCTTTCCAAGCGCCACGGCTTCGCGCTGAGCGACGAGCATCAGCTGAACCCCCGCGGTGTCCAGCTCGACCACCCGGGAGAGATCGACTTCGAGCGCCTCATTTTCGCGCAGCGCTTCCTGCAGCAGCTTTTTCTGCTCGGCGACCTGATAGATCGTCATCTCGCCTTCGAACTCAAGCCGGGCGGACATTCGGGATTCCGGGGACATCGCACTCCTTCGCAGATAAACGGATCAGGGCTGTATCAACTTGGCAACCGCATCGAGCAGCGCGGGCGGCTGGAAGGGCTTGACGACCCAGGCCCGGGCGCCCGCCGCCTTGCCCTCGGCCATCTTTGCTTCCCCCGTTTCGGTGGTCAGCATGATCACCGGCGTGAAGCGGTAACTCGCGAGCGCCTTGGCCTTTTTGACGAAGCCGATTCCGTCCAGATTCGGCATATTCACATCGGAGATGATCAGATTGATCTTGCGGCCATCGAGAAGCGCCAGCCCCTCCAGCCCGTCAGCGGCTTCGACGACTTCGTAGCCAACCCCGCGCAGCGCGATCGCCAGCGTATGGCGCAGGCTGAATGAATCGTCGACGATCAGAATAGTCTTGCTCATGAAACGTATTCCATAGAACGGAGGAAATGGAAACGCGCACCCCGGACAGAGGAAAACAGAATCCCGCGATCCGGATGCGCCGAATTAACGATTAGGGCTACCCGGCAATACGCCGGACAGTCGAGATAATTGAATCCGCAATGCAGACCGCGCCGGCTTTCTAAAAGGCGAAAACCGGCAAGGCATCAGGAAATTTAATGGGGAATTAAGCAATCCCCGAGGCTCACTCCGGACGGCGGGCGTGTGGAGCGGCACGGATGAAGACCAGCGGATATACGCTCAGACACCATCGGAATGCATTAAAATCAGAGCCATCCGGACAGCGGAGCGCTTCAAACCGTGCAAGGCGAAGGATACGCCAAAGCCCAAAAAACCGGAATAAACAGCGATTCAATCTGCGGCAAAAAAGCGACAGCGCGAAGTGGTTAATAAATGCCAATCGCGTTAACCAGACAATTCACTATGCTGAATTGGTAATCAGATAGAATTGTTTCCGCGCGAAGAATCCGCGCTCAGCCTGCAACCCTGACGCAGTTGCGCCCTTCAGCCTTGGCACGATAGAGCGCCGCATCGGCTTGCTGCAGAAGCTCGACAGGCTTGTGCGCAATTGAAGCCAGCAGGCTCGCCACGCCGAGGCTGACGGTGACGATGCCGGGAGGGTTTCCCGCATGGGGGATTGCCAGAGCCAAGACGGCTTGCTGAATGCATTGCGCGAACTCATGCGCGGCAGCCTTATCCAGATTCGGCAACAGCACGACAAACTCTTCTCCGCCATAGCGGGCCACCTGCTCTCCGGCGCGGCGCCCCGTCTGCGCCAGAAGCTTGGCCAGAGCCTGAAGACAGGCATCACCGGCCAGGTGACCATACTGGTCATTGAAATGCTTGAAGTTGTCGATATCGAGCAGGATCAGCCCCAGAGGGTCTGCGCCGCGCTGAGCCCGATTCCACTCCAGCAAGAGCTGTTGATCGAAAAAGCGGCGGTTGCCGACATGGGTCAGACCATCGGTATTGCTGAGCACCTCCAGCTGCCGGTTCGCGTCGGCCAGCTCACGCGTGCGGACTTCGACGATCCGCTCGAGCTCGCAGTTGCGCTCTTCCAGACGCGACATCGGGTAGACCTCGCCCGCCCCAGCCCTGCCATAGGGAATGGATATTCCGCTGTGCGCGATCTTCCATTCGCCGCTTTCGCAGCGAAAGATCAAGACCAGCCTCGCAACTTCCCGCGACAGAACGTGTTCCGGAATCGGAAGATGGATGTGGAAGAAGGCTGTGACCACGACGACATCGTCAACGAGGTCTTGCAGCGAGAGATCCAGGATTTCGATGCGAATCCGGCCGGGCACCTGCGCGAAGTCTTGGCGGGTTACTTTGACCCATTCGTCCCGGTCGGTGACGAGCTTATCGCTGCTTCCCGCATAACCGCTGAAATTCTCGCTGAAGAGAGCAGTCAGCCGATCGTCGCGCGACGCATACATCTCGATATAGGCATCGAACAAGGAACGAATCAGAAGTTGGCGCTCAACTCGCATAGCTTCGGTTCTGAGCAGGAGGGGATAGATGACCTGCAATGATAAGGCTTGCGCGCGACGGGCCGCCACTGGCGGATACATTCTCCTTCTTGTTTCCGGCCTGACACAATCCGCACAACAAACAGCAACATACTCTACGGCACGAATGTGCCGACGCCCACGCACCCCCTGCTCGGGCCCATCGCCCGGCGACATTCCCAACCGAAAAGGAGAGATCCTCTTGTCTGCCCGCCCCACCCTCATTCAAGGCGCCTTGGCCGCCGGCCTCGCAGTCTGTCTGATGACAGCCCAGGCTGCGCCGGCCTCGCCCGCCACAGGCTATAGCCAGCCCCCGAAGAATGTCCTCGACGTGATGAACGCGCCTTCGCCAGCCCAGCCCCTGGCGAATCCGGCACGCGATCACCTTCTGCTCGTAACGATGCAGGACTATCCGTCGATCGCCCGCGTCGCGACGCCCTTCCTGAAGCTCGCCGGCGTGCGCATCGAGCCGAAGAACCACAGCCGCCACGATACGCGCTCGGGCTACGGCATCACGCCCTGCGTGCGCAGTCTGGATCTGGTCACGGTCGCCGACGGCAGCCTGCGCCACCTCGCCCTGCCTCCCCAAGCCTGCCCGGGCGTGCCCCAGTGGAGCGCGGACGGTCAGCGCTTCGCTTTCGAGAACATCGCCGAAGACTCCGTCGAACTGTGGGTCGGCGAAGTGAAGACCGGCGCCCTGCGCCGCATCCCCGGGGTGCGCCTGAACCCGATGTTCGACAATGCTCTGCAGTGGATGCCGGATCAGAAACGCCTGCTCGTCAAACGGGTTCCGGAAACGTTGGGCAAGGCTCCCGCCCAGCCCGCAGTTCCGCCCGGACCGCGCATCCAGCAGTCCGACGGCAAGAGCGGCCAGAGCAGCACCTACGAGACACGCGACACGCTGACCGGCCCCTACGACGAGCAGCTGTTCGACTACTACGGCCAGTCCCAGCTCGCGCTGGTCGATGTCGCGAGCGGCAAGGTCGCAAACATCGGCAAGCCCGCGCTCTATACCGATCTGGATACGGCGCCCGACGGCCAGCACCTGCTGGTCAGCAAACTGCGCCGTCCCTATTCGTATCTGGTGACCTACGAGCGCTTCCCGCACGACGTCGAAGTCTGGCAACTTTCGGCCAAGGCTCCGGTGATCCACGCGATCGCGTCCCTGCCCCTGGCCGAACGCGTCCCGGTCCACGGCGAACCGCTCGGTCCGCGCGATTTCGCGTGGCGCCAGAACGAAGCCGCAACGCTGGTCTGGGCCGAAGCGCTGGACGGCGGCGACTGGCAGGTCAAGGTTCCCGCTCGCGACAAGGTGATGATGCTGCGCGCGCCGTTCAAGAGCGCTCCGCTCGAGATCCTGCGCACCGAACAGCGCTTCGCCGGCTTCTCCTGGGGCGAGCGCCCGGAGACGGCGCTGCTGACCGAATTCGATCAGAACCGCCACTGGACGCGCGGCTTCCTCGTCAATGTCGATGACGCGAAGCAACCGCAGCGCCTGCTCTGGGATCTGTCTACCGACGAGAAGTACGCGAACCCGGGCCACCCGGTCGCGCGCCGCCTCGCCAACGGCGCGATCGTGCTGCGCCAGCAGGGCGAGGAGATCTTCCTCGCCGGGGCTGGCGCCTCGCCCGCCGGCGATCGCCCCTTCCTCGACAGCCTGAACCTGAAGACCCTGCAAAAGCAGCGCCTCTTCCGCAGCGACGCGACGCGTTACGAGCAATTCATCGGCTTCGTCGGCGCCGGCTCCGAGCACCTTCTGACCTGGAGCCAGTCGCCTGTCGAACCGCCCAACGCCTTCCTGCGCACGCTCGGCGCGCGCAGCGAAGCGGCGGCGGGCGAAGCGGTGTTCAGCTCCGAGCGCAAAGCGGTGACGCACCAGGCCGATCCGACGCCCGAAGTCAGGGCGATCCAGAAGCGGCTCGTCAAGTACAAGCGCGCCGACGGCGTCGATCTGTCCTTCACGCTCTACACGCCGCCGGGCTACAAGGAAGGCACCCGCGTGCCGACCATTCTCTACGCCTATCCGCTCGACTACGCGGACGCGGGCGCGGCCGGACAGGTGAGCGGTTCGCAGGCGACCTTCACGCGCCTGCGCAACTACCGGCTGCTGCTGCTCGCCGGCTACGCGATCATCGACAACGCGGCTTTCCCGGTCATCGGTGACCCCAAGCGCGCCTACGACAACTATATGGAACAGCTGGTCGGCGACGCGAAGGCGGCGGTCGACGAAGCGGTACGCCTGGGCGTCACCGACCCGGACCGGGTCGGCGTAACCGGCCACAGCCACGGCGCGCTGATGACAGCGAACCTGATCGCCCACTCCAGCCTCTTCCGGGCCGGCGTCGCGACCAGCGGCTCCTACAACAAGACGCTGACGCCTTTCGGCTTCCAGAGCGAACGTCGCTCGGTCTGGGAGGCCCCCGAGGTCTACCAGAAGGTCTCGCCCTTCTTCTACGCCGACAAGATCAAGACCCCGCTCTTGATCGTACACGGCGAAGACGATGCGAACCCGGGCACAACGCCGCTGCAGGGCGTCAAACTCTTCGAAGCGATCCGCGGTAACGGCGGCACGACGCGCCTCGTGATGCTTCCTCACGAGCCGCACTGGTACGCCTCGCTCGAGTCGAACGAGCAGCTGATCTATGAAATGATCAGTTGGTTCGACAAGTATGTGAAAAACGCTGCTGCGCGTTAAGCCAGAAGCAAGTCTCTCGCAAACCGAAGCCCCGGGAAACCGGGGCTTTTTTCGTCAGGGGACGAAAACCGCCAGCGCACGCCGGGGACTTTCTGTTTCGGAATCCGGATGAATGCGCCAATCAGCCCTATGCTCAGACGATGACAGCGGTGTCTGCGAAGGCTTGAGGAGGTCCACCATGGCCACGCCTGACTCAGAGAAGGGCTTGTCGCAACGAGTGCATTTGAGCGCCGTTCACGCGCTCGGCCCGGCGCTGATCGCACTGCTGTGCGGCGCACCTCTGCCCGCCCGCGCGGCGGAAACCGCGGACCGTCTCGTCAGGCCCCAGCTTCAACGCGTTGGAATCATCGTCCCTTCCGCCGCCAACCCGTATTTCAGCCGGCTCACCCGAGGCGCGATCGACCGCCTGCTGCAGCTCAACCCCAAGGCAAAGGTCAGAACCGCCGACACGGCCTTTTTCCCGACCGAGGAGGCAAAGGCTCTGGAAAAGATGGCGACGGCCCAGGTGCAGCTCGTGCTGCTGGCCTCCGCATGCCGCAGCGGCTGCGGGCAACAGATCGCCGCGGTGCGAGAAGCGGGAATCCTTGTGGTCGCAGTGGATATCGAGGCCGATGGCGCGGATGCGACGATCGCGTCGGACAACCATTTCGCGGGTCAGAGTACCTGCCGCTATCTGGCCGAGCAGATCGGTGGCCGGGGCAAATTCATCATCCAGAATGGTCCGCAAGTCTCCTCAGTCATCCACCGGGTTGAAGGCTGCAAGGAAGCGCTGCGGGAGTATCCGGCCATTGAGCTGCTGGCGGACTCGGAAGATGGGCTCGGCTCGCCATGGGGTGGCAACATGTTGATGCGCGCACACCTGCAGCGTTTCCCGCACATCGATGCGGTTTTCGCGATCAATGACCGCCAGGCCCTGGGGGCCGAGACCGCCGCGCTCAAGATGGGGCGCCGCGAGATGCTGATCGGCAGCGTAGACGGCTCCCCCGAGCTTCTTGAAACACTGACTCGCCCGGGGCTGATCGTGGTTTCAGCCAGACAGGACCCGGCCGCTCTGGGCCGCAAGGGGATAGAGATCGGCAGCGCCCTGCTCAAGGGCAGCTATACCGGCCCGCGCCATATCCTGCTGCCAACCCCGCTGGTCACCCGAGCGCCGGGTGCCGCCCTTCCAAGCCAAACTGAAATCAAACGCTAGCGATTGCGTCCGCAAGAACTTGTCCGGCGGACTCAGATCCGCATCGCCTGAGCCCGCCGCAGACCGTTGCGCCGCCGGTACTCGGCCGGCGTCATGCCCTGCTCGGCCGCGAACTGTTTGTAGAAATTGCCGGGGTTGCGAAACCCGCTCTGCTCGGCAAGCAGGCCGACCGGCAGATGAGTCGAGATCAGCAGGTGACAGGCGTGGCCGAGCCGCAGTTGCTGCAGCACCGCGGTCACGCTCGCGCCGATCTGCTCGCGGAACAGACGCTTCAAACTCGTTGGACTGCTCGCCGCGGCTTCGGCGAGAACCGCCAGCGTGATCGGCTCGCGGTAGTGTTCCTGCAGATAGCCCAGGGCCAGCTCGACCCGGCGGTCGCGCGCACGACCGGCGACCGAGCCGCCGATTCCCCTGGCCTGAGCATCGCGCGGCAAGGCATCGAAGATCCTGAACAGCAAGGACAAGCGATAGAGTCCGCGCGCCTCGTGCAGTTCGTCGAAGACCGGCACCAGGCTCGCAGCGAACCCGGGGCTGAACACGACCCCCTGGCCGACGCCGGCGAGCCAGTCCAGAAAGGGCAGATTCTCAGGCATCCCCGCCCGTCTGAGCTCGGCCAGCCAGTCGCGGGTGAAGAAGACGACCTGGACCTGCTGCACCTCCCGATCCGGCGAAGCCTCCGGTCTGGCATACCAGGTGTGGGCCTGATTCGGCGAGACCAAGGCCAGATCGAGCAGGCCGAATTCGGCAACATCGCTGCCGATGTAGCGCATGCCACGGGCGCCGCGGGTCAGCGTCAGCTCGTATTCGGGGTGATAGTGCCAGAGGAAGGGAACGCCTTGCTCGTAACGGCTCTCGTAGTGCCAGTTCTGCCCCGGCGTCTGGCCAACCACCTGACGTGTCAGCATTGCTCCCTCCCCGACTCAACGGGCAAACACTCTCCGTCGCTCAATCCTATCCCGCTTTTTGGGCTGATAGCGGAGAATATTGGCCTGCGCGGATCCCCTTCGCCCCCGGCGCCGCCTATCATCGGCACAGAGTCCTCATCGACGGCGTCAGGAGAACGCGATGCAAAGCACCTTTCTCGAAGTCCTCGGTTACTTCGCCGGAGCCTGCACGACGCAGGCCTTTCTGCCGCAGATCACCAAGGTCTGGAAGACCAAGCAGGTCAGCGACATCTCGCTGGGGATGTACAGCATCTTCGTGCTCGGCGTCGCGCTGTGGCTCAGCTATGGGCTGTTGCGCGGAGCGCTGCCGATCGTCGTCGCCAACGCGATCACGCTGGCGCTGGCAGGCTCCGTGCTCGTGATGAAGCTCCGCTATGAACACCGCGCCGCCCGCGAAGAGCGAATCCGTTCGGCGCAGCGGCACTGAGACGCAAACCCGCAAACCCTCCCCCGAAGAACTCGATGTACACAACCGTAATTTCCGATCTCGACGGAACACTGCTCAACGGCGAGCACAGGATCTCCGATTTCACGCGCTCGACGCTGCAGACGCTCGTCGAAAAAGGCGTGCGTTTCATCGTCGCAACCGGCCGGCACATGACCGACGTGCAGGGCATCCGCGCTTCGCTCGGCTTCGACTGCGACCTGATCACGTCGAACGGAGCGCTCGCCGCCGATGCGTCGGGCAAAGAGCATTTCGATCACACGCTGTCGCCCGAAATCGCCCGGTGGCTGATCGCTGCGACGCACGAGGACAAACGCTTCGACACCAACGTCTATACACGCGAGAGCTGGTACGTCAATCGCATCAAGCCCGAGCTCAGAGCCTTCCACGCCGAGTCCGGTTTTTCATGCACGGTCGCGGATCTGCAGCGCATGGATCAGAGCCGGATCAACAAGATCTTCTTCGTCGGCGCCCACGAAGTGCTCGCCGAGCTCGAAGTCCGCCTGAAGAGTCAGTGCGGTGCAGACGCGAGCATCACCTTCTCCTTGCCCACCTGCCTCGAAGTGATGGCGGCGAACGTCAACAAGGGCAATGCGGCGCGCGAGATCCTCGAGCACCATGGTGCGAGTCTGGATCAGGCCATCGCATTCGGAGACGGCATGAACGACTATGAGATGCTGACGATGGCATCCCGTGGCTATGTGATGGCCAACGCCTCGCAGCGACTCAAGCAGGCGCTCCCCGGACACGCGCGGGCGGGCCATTGCGACGAGGACGGAGTCGCGCACACGCTGGCCAGGCTGTTCGGGCTCTGAACGAGGAAAAAATGGAACACCGCAAACTCAAGGCATTCCCCGCCGGCTTTCTGTGGGGCGCGGCCTCGGCCGCCTATCAGGTTGAAGGCGCATGGGACGCCGACGGAAAAGGGCCATCGGTCTGGGACGTCTTCGCGAAGTTGCCGGGCAAGACCTTCCAGGGCAGCAACGGGGACGTCGCGGTCGATCACTATCACCGCTTCGCCGAGGACGTCGCACTGATGGCCGAGATGGGGCTCAAGGCCTACCGCTTCTCGGTCAGCTGGCCGCGGATCTTCCCGCAAGGTCGGGGAGAGCCGAACGAGGCCGGTCTCGCCTTCTACGAGCACCTGATCGATACATTGATAGCCCACCATATCGAGCCCGTGCTGACCCTCTATCACTGGGACATGCCCCAGGCTTTGCAGGACGAATACGGCGGCTGGGAAGACCGGCGCATCATCGCCGACTTCGAGCACTACTGCGTGACGCTGTTCCAGCGCTTCGCCGGCAAGGTGAAATACTGGGTCTCGCTGAACGAGCAGAACTACAACCTGACCAACGCCTACCAGCTCGGCACGCATCCGCCGGCCGTCGAGGACCGCAAGCGCTTCTTCGCTGCCAACCACATTGCCTTCCTGGCCAACGCCAGCGTCATCGCGACCTTCCGCCGCCATGTCCCCAATGGCCTGATCGGTCCCAGCTTCGCGTATTCACCGGCCTACCCGGGTTCGAGCGCTCCGGCCGACATGCTGGCTTTCGAAAACGCCGAAGAGCTGACGAACCACTGGTGGCTGGACACCTATTGCTTCGGGCGCTATCCGCAGGCCGCGCTCACATGGCTCACCGAGACCGGCGAGGCGCCGGACATCCTGCCGGGTGACCTGGAAATCCTGAGTCAGGGCCTGCCCGACTTCGTCGGCGTCAACTACTACCAGACGCTCACCTATACCGGCAATGCGCTGGACGGCGTCACACTGCAGAGGATCAACACGACCGGGCAGAAGGGCACGACGCCCGCAAGCGGCATCCCCGGCCTCTACAAGACCATGGCCAACCCCTTCGTCGAGACCAGCAACTGGGACTGGGCGATCGACCCGACCGGTTTGCGTATCGCGCTGCGCCGCCTCGCCAGCCGCTATGCGCTGCCGGTCATGATCACCGAGAACGGGCTTGGCGAATTCGATCAGCTCGTCGCCGGCGATCGTGTCCACGACGACTACCGGATCGCCTATCTGAAGGCCCACGTCGAAGCCTGCCAGCAGGCAATCAGCGACGGCGTGCAGCTGCTGGGCTACTGCGCCTGGTCCTTCACCGACATCCTGAGCTGGCTGAACGGTTACCAGAAGCGCTACGGTTTCGTCTATGTCGATCGCGACGAACGGGACACGCGGGACTTGCGCCGTATCCGCAAGGACAGCTTCCACTGGTACAAGAAGGTGATCGCCAGCAACGGCGAAATCCTCTAGCCGCGGCGAGCGCTCAATACCGTCCGGGCGCAGGCGAAGAGGCGGGAACGGGAAATCCGCACGAGCAGATCCTCAATCGCTATTCCCATGCCGATCAGTGCGAACAGATGGACCAAGGCTTTGGCGGAAAAGAGTTCATCGAGCGCTTCCTGGTAACCAGCCATCTGGAACAGCAGGCGGGTCAGCAGCAATACCGCGACCAGGATCACGATTTTTGCCCAGCGGGACTCGAACTGGAGGATCTGCACGACCGTCACCTCGGCGAAGGAAGGAGGTCATGCTATCACTGCCATGGCGAGGGCTTCCCCCCCCGACCGCCTTCGCCCCGCTCACGAAGATCCGTGCAGCAGGTATTTCCCTTTGCCGGCCAGTTTGGCCCGGTACATCGCCTGGTCCGCGCTGCGCAGCAGCTGGTCGGCTTCGAGCACCTTGTCCTCCGGATCCGCAGGGTAGATGACGACGCCGATCGATGCGGAAACCCGCAAGTCGGCGTCTTCCCACTGGACGGCCTGGGCCGCGGCGGCGAGCAAACGCTTCAGGATCGCATCCAGAGTCTCGAGATCGCCCTGGTCGAGCAGGACCGCGACGAACTCGTCGCCACCAAGGCGCGCGAGCGTGTCCCCTTCCCTGAGCACTTCCTTCATCCGGGCGGCGACGACGCGCAAAAGCTCGTCTCCGGCCTCGTGTCCATGACGGTCATTGACCTGCTTGAATCCGTCGAGGTCGACGAAAGCCACCGCGAGCTTCTGCCCCCGCCGCCTGGCCTGAGCCATGCCCTGGGCGAGGCGATCGGCCAGCAACACCCGGTTCGGCAAGCCGGTCAGGGTATCGTTATAGGCAATACGCAGCAGCTTCTCCTCGTGCTCCTTCAGCGAAGTGATGTTCGAGAACAGCATCACGAACTGGCGGGTCCGCCCCCCCTCGTCCTTGACCGCACCTATGGTCAGCAAGGCCGCGAATTCGCTCCCGTCCTTTCTCCTGCCCCAGATCTCGCCGGACCACTGGCCGTTTCCATTCGCTTCGGCGAGCAGGCTGTCATAGACGACTTCGTGGTGCTTGAGGGGACGGAGCAGCTTCAGGGTCTGCCCGACCGCTTCCTCCCGGGCGTAGCCGGTGATCGCCGAGAACGCGGCATTGACCTCGTCGAAGGATCCGTCCGGCGAGGCGATGATGATTCCCTCGCGGGCATTCGTGAACACGCTCGCCGCGTTGACCCGTGCGAGCCGCGCCGACTGCTCCCGCTGCTCTTCGAGCTGAACGTGGCGGCGGATATGGATCAGCGCGAAAAGGGTGACCAGGATCAGGGTCGGCAGCACCACAGCGGCCAGCGTGATCGCTTCGCGGCGCAGCGGCGCCAGCGCCGCGCTCTTGTCGATCCGGGTCAGCAGGACAAAGGGGTAGAGACTGGAGGCGCGAAAAGCCGTGATGTACTGACGGCCCTGCTCGGAGAGGACCTGCGTGCCGAACTCGCGCTCCGGCAGGCCCAGCCTGGCGAGGACAGAGGCCTCGCGCGCGCCGGGAATGCGGTCCTCGCGCGTGTCGATCAGCGACACCCCGTCGTAGCGCAGCCATTCGACGACCGCAGGCCCGCCCTCGATGCCGTGATTGAAATGTCCGACGAAGTAGTCCGGGTTCAGCGCGATCAGCAAAGCCTGCCCCTTGAGCTCCGCCCCCAGCGAGCGGACGACAGGAATGAATCCGGAGCGCGGATCCGCACCGGCGCGGGCATCGGAGAAGTCCCTGCCGGCCTGCGGCACCCCGATCCGGAAAGACTCTGAACGGCTCGTCCGCGGAAAGAACGGGGTCAGATCGACAACGACACCGAAGTTGTCGCGGTTGGAGCTGGCGACGATCATTCCGGATCCGCTGACCAGAGAGACCGAACGGATGAAGGGCGTATGCAGCAGCGATGCCTTCAGCGTTTCGCCCAGCGTCGTCGTCGGCGCGCCGTGGCGCCGTTTCTCAAGAACCGATGCGGCGACAAGATCGGTCACCTGCAGGGTCCGGGTAACGAAGTCCTCGAAGCTGCGCGTGTGCAGCGCGGCGATGTCGGTCGCCGCGCGCAGGCTGTCCTGCCGGGAATGGAAAAGGATGTAAGCGACGAAGAGCAGCATCGAGCTCTGGAAGATGACCAGAGCCACGATCACGCGCTGCCTGATCTGTCGGCTGCCCGGGCTCATTTAGCGAGGATGGGCAACAAATCGTTCTTTTCGGCCGCGGCGCGGAGCCGCCCGTCGCGTTTGATCTGATGCACGAATTTTTCGACGCGGGCCAGCCACTGCGGATCGCCCCGCCTGAGCGCATAGGCGTAGGAAGTCAGGTGGTAGCCATCGGGCGCTGCGATGAGCCGGGCCCAATCCGCGCTGGCCATCAGGCGCCGGCTGTACGGATAGTCGGTCATCAGGACATCGGCCCGCCCCGAGCGAACCTCCTGTTCGCGGGCGAACGGGGTATCGACGACCAGCAGTCTGGCGTGGGCGAGCGTGTCACGCATCACCTGCTCGTGAAAGGTTCCGCGCGCGACCACGACGACCGCCCCGTCCTGGTCGATGTCCGCCCAGGAGCGGATTCTCCGGTTCGAGCGGGTCGTGATCGCGTAGATGCCGCTGGCGAGATAGGGAGAGGAGAAGGCAAGCTTTTCGCTGCGCGCCGGAGTGATCCCGACGCCGAACATCGCGACATGGCAACGCCCGGACTCGATATCCGCGATCAGGCTGCTGAAGGAGCTGTCGACATATTCGAGGCGCACGCCCAGATCCCGGGCAAAAGCGGCGGACAGCTCGATGTCTATTCCGCTCAACTGCTCGGTCTTGGGGTTTCGGTAAGTGATCCCAAAGTAATCAGGCCAGATGCAGGCCTTGAGGGTTTTCGTAACCAGCACTTCGTCGAGCACGGAGGCCGACGCCCACTGCGCCGCGCCAAGGATCAGCGCGCCGAGGATTGTCGCGAGAAGCGCTTTGCGGGCTTTCACAGAGTTCCCTCACCTTTCATTGCAGAAAGAGGCGCTGGGAGGAGCGCTCAAATCACCGGAGAAACACTCACAAGGCAGGCTGGTACTGCACGATACCGCAAGGACAGCGCTCTGCGCAGCAATGTTCCCATGCCCTTTGTGATTCTGCGTTGCGCAACGCGCGGTGGACAGAAAAAGGGGGCGGTCCGCAGCCGGAACGCCCCTCCTCTCTCGGGGAAAAAAGCTTAGCGTGCCAGCGCTTCCTCGACCGTCTTCAGCGCAACCCGCGTCGACAGTGCATTCAGCGCAAACTTGTGCACCCGCTCGTCGAGCGTCGTGCAGGCATCGACGAGGACCGTGACCGGATAGGGATCGGCTCCCCGCGACAGCGCGGTGTGGGCCACGCAGTTCTGGGTCATCATGCCGCAGATCAGCAACTCTTCGGCGCCGAGCGCCTCCAGCGTCGCTGCCAGAGTGGTCTCGTGGAAGGAATCGGCATAGGCCTTGACCACGACGGGCGCGTCGGACGCCGCGGCCAGGACGGCCGGATGGATCTCGACCCCCTCGCTGCCCGGCACGAAGAAGGATCCGTTCGTGCCCGACTGGTGCTGGACCAGCACGACCGGAATCCCTTTTTCCCTGGCTGCCGCGAGGGCGGCCTCGACGCGCTCCAGCGTCTGATCGGCCTTCCACAGCGGCAGCTTGCCGCCCGGGAAATAGTCGTTCTGGACATCGATGACGATCAGTGCGGATTTCGGCGTTTTCATGTTTCGCTCCTCGTTTTGGACAGCTGCATTCTGGGCGGTGCAGCGCATCCGGGTGAGTGGCCCGAAAGCATATAATCGATGAAATTGGGTCACTCGAGCGTTTCCATGTCCGCCCCCATCGTCGCCGTCCTCGCTTTCGACCGGATCAGCCCCTTCCACCTGTCCGTGCCCTGCCTCGTCTTCGGCTCCCGCGAGAGTCCGCCCAGCGAGATCAGGGTCTGTGCTTGCGAGCCCGGACCGCTGACGACGACGGCCGGCTTTTCGCTCGTCGCCTCCTTCGGCCTCGAAGCGCTGCAGACAGCCGACATCGTGATCGTGCCGAGCTGGCGCGATGCGGCCGAACGAGCCCCGGACGCCTTGCTCGCGGCGCTCGCTGCTGCCCATCGGCGGGGCGCCCGGGTGGTCGGGCTCTGTCTGGGCGCCTATGTCCTCGCCCAGGCCGGGCTGCTCGACGGTCGCCGCGCGACGACGCACTGGGCCTGGGCGGAGGACTTCGCGACCCGCTTCCCGAGGATCAAGCTCGCTCCGGAGGTGCTCTACATCGAAGAGGACGGCCTGATGACTTCGGCCGGCACCGCGGCCGCGATCGACTGCTGTCTTCACATGATCCGCGAGGAGCACGGCGCCGAGGTCGCGAACCGGATTGCGCGCCACCTGGTCGTCCCGCCCCACCGCGAAGGCGGTCAGGCCCAGTTCATCGCCCAGCCGGTGCCGGCGACGCTGCGCGATTCACGCCTCGCCGGCCTGCTGGACTGGGTGCGCGAGCACCTCGCCGAGGCCCACAGCCTGGACAGCCTCGCCGCGCGCGCGCTGATGAGCCGCCGCACCCTGACTCGCCACTTCCGCGAGCTGACCGGGACGACGGTAGCCGGATGGCTGATGCGCGAGCGCCTCACCTGCGCCCAGCGCCTGCTCGAGAGCGGCGATCAGTCGATCGAGCAGATCGCGGCCCTCGTCGGCTTCGGTTCGGCGGTCTCGCTCAGGCAGCAGTTCAAGCGCGCCTTCGGCGTCTCGCCGAGGCTCTGGCGGCAGAGCTGGACGCCCCCCCGCTGATGAGCCCCGGCTGCACAGACGGATGCCCGGCGCACGCTGAACAGCGTACAGGCGGTGAGCACCGACATCAGCGCGCATTCGAGCAGCAGCGCCGCCGAAACCGCGGCGAGGTTTGACCCTGAACGCAGGGCGACCTGTGCCGCAAGGCTGCCGAGCAGGGCCGGGCCCAGCCCCATCGCGGCCTGCATCACCGTCGTCAGCATCGCGCTGCCGGCTCCGGCCTCACGGGGGGGAACATCCTGGAGCCCGATCCGGTAGAAACAACTGACGATCAGGGCCTGGCCCGCGCCGACGAACAGCGTCGCCGGCATCAGGCTGACGACACCCGGATGCGGCCACAGCCAGTTCAGCGTCGCGATCACGCCGAGAACGCCGGGGATCTGGATCAGGCAGCCCACCAGCAGCGTGCGTGTAGCCCCCAGGCGCTTGACGATCCGGGAACTCGCCATCGCCGCGAGGAAATAGCTCGCTCCCAGCACGACGAAGGCATTGCCGGACTGGATCGGGGAGAGCCCGGCGCCCGCCTGCAAGGCGCGCGCGAGCACGAACATGAAGCCGCCCCAGCACGAGAAGAACAGCATCGCAACCAGCAGTCCGAAACGCATGCTGGATAGCCGCAAGAGAGAGGGCGGCAGCAAGGGGTGTGCGCCGCGCCGCTGCTGATCGAGCTCGATCCGGCCCAGCAGCCCGAGCAGAGGCAAGACCGCGGTCAGCAGCGTGGCCCTGAGCCAGAGCGGCGCGGCTCCGAGCGCGAGCGGCAGCAGCAGGCTGACGATCGCCAAGGCCAGGACCACGGTTCCCGGCACATCGACCCGAGCAGCATGATCGCTCCTCGTCTCCGGCACCCGGCGTTCGAGCAGGATCAGCACAGCGGCGCAGACCGGCAGATTGACCAGGAAGACGCTGCGCCAGCCCAGGCCCGCGACGTCCGACGAGACGAGGAAACCACCCAGCACCTGGCCGACGATGAAGGCGAGGCCGCCGATCGCGCCGTACAGACCGATCGCTTGCGAGTGCGCCGCACCGCGCAGACTGACGTGGATCGTCGCGAGCACCTGCGGCACGAGCAGCGCCGCGCCAACGCCCTGCAGGGCCCGGGCGATCAAGAGTTCGGTGATCGAAGTCGACAAACCGCAGAGCAGCGAGGCGATGCCGAAGACGAGAATGCCGCAGCGAAAGACTCGGCGCCGCCCGAAACTGTCGCCCAGCCGGCCCCCCATCGCCAGGCAGACCGCGAAGCACAGGCCATAGAGCGCGACCAGCAGCTCGAGAGCAGTCTCGCTGGCGCCCAGCGCGCGGGCGATCTCGTCGAGGGCGACATTGATGATCGAAAAGTCGATCATCGGCAGGAGCTGCCCGGCGAGCAGCACGGCAAGTCCGGATCGCCCGAGGACGGGTAGGCCGGTATTGGTCGGTGCGTTCATTTTTCTTCTCAATCGAGTCGGGGAAGCGCAGTATTCACCTCTTTTGAGACGGGTAGCAGATCCCTCTTAGACGGGTATAAACAGAGCCCCCCACAGGAAGAGACGGATGGACAGAGCGTTGATCAATACGCGGCAGGACTCGGCGATCAGCGAGTCCGACGATGCAAAACGGCTGACGGAGCTGGGCGTTTTTTTGCGCCAACGCCGCGAGAACCTCGACCCGGCACGGCTGGGCCTGCACCGGGGCGGGCGGCGGCGCACACCGGGGCTCAGGCGCGAAGACGTCGCGCAGCTCGCCGACATCGGCATCACCTGGTACACCAAGCTCGAACAGGGGCGCGCGACGCGCCCCTCGACAAAGGCGCTCGCCGCGATCGCTACCGCGTTGCAGTGCAGTGAGACCGAGACCCGCTACCTCTTCACTTTGGCCGGCCACGGCAGCCCCGGCAAAACCACGGCCCCTCTGTGCGAGCACCTGAACCGCTGCGCCCAGATCATCCTCGACCAGCTCGATCCGCTGCCCGCGATCGTGCAGAACGCGCGTTTCGACATCCTCGGTTTCAACCGGAGCTACAGCCAGCTGCTCGGCATCGATCTCGATGAGATTCCCGCCGGGGACCGCAACTGCATCTATCTGGCGCTGACACATCCGGCCTGGCGGGCCCGCCTCGCCGACTGGGATGAAGTGCTGCCGCGGATGGTCGCGCTGTTCCGGGCCGCGTGGTCGGAGCATCGCGGTGAAGCGCTCTGGGAAGCCCAGCTGAAGCGCTTCCTGGAGACCTCCGACGAATTCCGCACGACCTGGCTGCGCAACGAAGTGCGCGGAATAGAAAACCAGACCAAGCGATTCCGCCATCCCCTGGCCGGCATCCTGAACATGAACCAGACCAACTGGTGGACCGCGCCCAAGAACGGCGATCGCCTGCTCGTCTATGTGCCTGCCGACGAGGCCAGCGAGCACGCGCTGCACAAGCTGGCGAACCTGGAGCCCTTCGTCCCCGAAAACGCTTCGGCCTGAGCATCGACTTCCGTACCCGAACTTGCGCTGAAGAGGGAGAATCGGTGCTCCCCCTCGCTTGATCAGCCCCCATGCTTGGCACACACCACCTCCCGCTGTTCATCGCCTCCGGTCTGCTCCTGAACCTGACCCCAGGTGCCGATTCGCTCTATGTCGCGACCCGCAGCATCGCCCACGGCTTCCGGGCTGGAGCGATCGCCGCACTCGGCATAGGCCTGGGCTGCTGCGTGCATATTCTCGCCGCCGCGGCCGGGCTCTCGGCGATCCTCGCGACTTCGGCCACCGCCTTCGCGATCGTCAAACTCGCCGGAGCCGCCTACCTCGTCTGGATCGGGCTCACGCTGATGCGCAGCGCGCCAGCGGTCGCTCCAGCGCCAACGAAGAACCCGCCGCCCACGGCATCAACGCGCGCGATCTTCAGCCAGGGCTTTCTGACCGACGTTCTCAATCCCAAGGTCGCGCTGTTCTTCCTCGCCTTCGTGCCGCAGTTCATCGCCCCCCAGGCTGGCAACAAGCCTCTCGCCTTCCTTTTCCTCGGTGGCATCTTCGCGCTCAACGGCACCCTCTGGTGCGTCGCGCTGGCCTGGCTCTCGGCCCGGGCCGCTTCGCTGAAGCCGGGCCGTCATGCCGTCGCCTGGCTCTGCCGCGGAATCGGCGCCGTCTTCGTACTGCTGGGCATCCGCCTCGCGCTGGCCGGAAGAAACTGAAGGGCTCGATCAAAGCTCGCCGCCGACCGTGGCAGACGCCTCGCCCGGGAACCGGACGAGGCATCTTCCTGCTGTCCATTGGGCTATAAATTCGGGATTGCCCGGATCAGGAGCGGACGGGATGTGGGAGAGGAATCTGGCGCGCTGGGCGGAGCAGCTGCGGCCGCGGATCGCAATTCCGGCCAGGCTGGCGCTCTGGGACGGTCGCGAGTTCGATTTCGGACGTCACGGAGAACCACGCGTCACGCTGCGCGCGAATGACGCGAGCGCGCTGGCCTACCTGCTCCAGCCCAGCCTGGACAGGCTGGGCGAAGCCTATGTGCGCGGCAAGATAGACATCGAGGGGCGTGTCGCCGACGCGATCGAACTCGCCTTCGATCTCGCGCACAGCGCCAACAGCCGCCTGGATCAGATCGGTGGCGTGCTGAGCCGCTTCAGCCACAACCGCAGCCGGGACGCCGAGGCGATCGCCTACCACTACGACGTTTCCGATCAGTTCTACGCAAGCTGGCTGGATCCGGAGATGGTCTATTCCTGCGCCTACTTCGAGCGCGGCGACGAGGACCTCGCGACCGCGCAGCGGCAGAAAATCGACCTGATCCTGACCAAGCTGAAGCTCGAACCCGGTCAAACCCTGCTCGACATCGGCTGTGGCTGGGGCGCACTGGTTCTGCGCGCCGCCGAGCACTACGGCGCTCACTGCGTCGGCATCACGCTGTCGCGCAACCAATACGAACACGCGCGCCAGAGGGTCGAAGCCGCAGGCCTAGCCGACCGGGTCGAAATCCGCCTGCAGGACTATCGGGATGTGCACGGGCAGTTCGACCGGATCAGCAGCGTCGGCATGTTCGAACACGTCGGCCTGAAGAATCTCCCCGCCTATTTCAACCGGATCAACGCGCTTCTGGCCGACGACGGCCTGGCGCTGAACCACGGCATCACGACCAGCGACCCCGAAAGCCGCGATACCCCCTTCGGGGCCGGCAGCTTCATCGACCGTTATGTCTTCCCGGGCGGAGAGCTGCCCCACCTGAGCCTGGCGCTGAGAGCCGCGCAACAGGGCGGGCTGGAAGTGCTCGACGTCGAGAACCTGCGCCGCCACTACGCCCGCACCCTCGCGCTGTGGTCGCACAACTTCGAACAGAACCAGGAGGCGATCCGCGAACTGGTCAGCGATCCGATTTTCAGGATCTGGCGCGTCTATCTGATCGGCTGTGCGCACGCCTTCGAACACGACCTGATCGCGATCTACCAGATCCTCTGCCACAAGGCCGGCCGTTCCTCCGGTCAGCTGGACTGGTCACGTCGCTACATGTACGCGGAGCACCGTTGAGGCGCAGACAGACATGCTTCACAGGCTGATCCGGAAAATCGTCGACGGCGTCGCCGAAGGCCAGAAATACCATCTGCGCGTGGTGTTTGCGGATGGCTCGGAGCACCACACCACGGCCATCGGCGAGCCGGATGTCACGATCGTCTTCCGCCGCCGCGCCGCCGAGTGGCGGATGATCCTCGGCGGGATGTTCGAATTTCTCGAAGCCTATTTCAGGGGTGACATCGACATCCAGGGCGAGCAAGGCCTGCGCAAGCTGGTCAATCTCGGCTACCAGAAGCCTTACGGCCGCTTCGAACATCCGCTGACCTGGGTGAAAAGACGGCTGCTGGAGTGGCGTCAGAACAATGCCGATGTCGCGCAGGCCAAGCGCAATGCTTCCTTCCACTACGGCTTGCCGACCGAGTTCTTCCACCTCGTGCTCGGCAACACCTATGGCTACACGGAAGGGTTCTGGAAGGCGGAAACCACCTACCTCGACGAGGCGCAACACAACAACTTCGAGCGGATCTGCCAGAGGCTGCAGCTCAAACCCGGCGACAAGCTGATTGAAGTCGGCCCCGGCTGGGGATATCTGGCGAGGCTGGCGGCCGAGAAATACGGGGCCGACGTGAGCTGCTACGGCCTCGTCAAAGCCCAGAACGAGGGCATGCGCAAGGTTCTGGCCGAGTCGGGTTTTCACGGAAAAATCTCGCTGTTCGAGAAGGACCACCGGGAACTTGAGAATGAACCCGATGCCTACGATCGCTTCGTTTCGGTCGGCGTCCATGAGCACGCCGGACGCGACTGCAACGAAGCCTGGATACGGAGCATCGCCCGCGGCCTTCGCCCTGGCGGAATCGGCCTGATCTCGGCAACCTTCAACATCCGCAAGCGGCCGACCAACTACTGCACGATCAAGCACATCTTCCCCGGCGGCTACATTCCCGGCCTCGCCGAAACGCTGACCCTGATGGAGAAATACGGTCTGGATCTGCTCACGGTCGAAAACCGCTCCTACCACTATCACCGGACCGTGGAGCAGTGGTTGAGGAATTTCGAAGCGAACTGGGAGCGGATCCGCGCGCTCGACCCGCAGCGCTTCGACGAGAAGTTCCGCCGCTGTTGGCTGTTCTATCTGGGCGGCGCCGCCGAGACTTTCTCGGCCGCCAACGAGATCATCAACTGCTACCACCTCACTTTCGTGAAGGGGCATTTCACGCGACAAGGGCAGCGAAACTCTGCTGCAGGTGTTTGACCAGCGCCCGGGCGCGGGCCGGGATGAAGCGGTTCGAAGGCAGGATCGCGTTGAGCGGAACGCTCTCGCCGCGCCAGGCGGGGAACAGGCGCACGAGCGCTCCGCTGGCCAGAGCCTCGGCGGTATCGAGCTCGCGAGCGGATCCGCGCGCTCGACCCGCAGCGCTTCGACGAGAAGTTCCGCCGCTGTTGGCTGTTCTATCTGGGCGGCGCCGCCGAGACTTTCTCGGCCGCCAACGAGATCATCAACTGCTACCACCTCACTTTCGTGAAGGGGCATTTCACGCGACAAGGGCAGCGAAACTCTGCTGCAGGTGTTTGACCAGCGCCCGGGCGCGGGCCGGGATGAAGCGGTTCGAAGGCAGGATCGCGTTGAGCGGAACGCTCTCGCCGCGCCAGGCGGGGAACAGGCGCACGAGCGCTCCGCTGGCCAGAGCCTCGGCGGTATCGAGCTCGCTCTTGTAGGCGATCCCTCTGCCCTCTATCGCCCAGCGCTGGACGATGCCGCCGTCGTCGGCGGTGCGCCGCCCGCCGACGCGCACCTTGAGCGCGTCGCCCCCTCCTTCCGGCCAGAAGGGCCAGAGCTGCTGGCGGCGCTGGCGGATCACGAAGCTCAGGCACTCGTGCCCGGCCAGATCCTCGGGGTGCAGCGGAGTGCCGCGCTCGGCCAGATAGGCGGGCGAGGCGACCGCCGAGCGGCAGGCCTCAGCGATCGGCAGCGCGACGAGACGGCTGTCCCTGGGCTCACCGTAGCGCAGCGCGACATCGACCTGGTCGCGGACGACATCCTGGACCGCATCGCCGACCGACAGCATCAGCTCGACGCCGGGGTGGGCATCGAGAAAGCCATCGAGCATCGGCAGCATCGTCCGCCGCACGAGGTCCGACGGCGCGGTGACGCGCAGACGCCCGCTCAGCGTCCCACTAGCCTCGGCCAGCGCGGTCGCACCTTCGTCGAGCAGGGACAGGGCCCGCTCGCAGTAGCCGAGCAGCACTTCGCCCTCGCTCGTGATGCGCAGCGAACGGGTCGTCCGCTCGAACAGCCGGACCCCCAGCCGCGCTTCGAGCTTCTTCAGCGCCGCGCTGGCCGCCGCCGGCGTGATCTGCAAGGCCCTCGCCGCCGCGCTCAGCGAGCCCCGGCGAGCGGTCTCGACGAAAACGCGGGGCTCTTCGATATTTTCAAATCTCATTTGATTAAGAATGAATTGAACGCTGGCTTATCAAGCGCAGATTGAAACACCACAATCTCTGCACTGCCAAGTCAAACAAAGGAATCACAGATGAAAGCCGTCGCCTATACGCATTCGTTGCCGATCAGCGATCCTCGGGCGCTGCAGGATATGGACTTGCCCGACCCGCGGCTCGAATCGCCGCACGACCTGCTGGTTCGGGTCAGGGCGATTTCGGTCAATCCGGTCGACGCGAAGGTCAGGCTGAACCGTTCCCCCGAGCCGGACCACCCGGTCGTGCTGGGTTGGGATGCGGTCGGCACCGTGCTCGAAGCAGGCTCACAGGCTTCCGGCTTCAAACCCGGAGACCGGGTCTTCTACGCAGGCGACCGAAACCGCGCGGGCAGCAACAGCGAGCGGCAGATCGTCGACGCCCGCCTGGTCGGCCACGCACCGACTTCGCTGAGCGATGCTGAAGCGGCGGCGCTGCCGCTGACCTCGATCACGGCCTGGGAGCTGCTCTTCGAGCGTCTGGGTGTCGCCCGCGACGGCGGCGAGGGGCAGAGCCTGCTGATCGTCGGCGCAGCCGGTGGCGTCGGTTCGATGCTGATCCAGCTCGCGCGTCGGCTGACCCGCCTGAAGGTCATCGCGACGGCCTCCCGCCCCGAGAGCGCGCGCTGGGTCACCGAGCTGGGCGCGCATGCCGTGATCGACCATCATCAGCGTCTCGCTCCGCAACTCGCGGCACTCGGAATCACAGAGGTCTCCATGGTCGCGTCGCTGACTCATACCATCGAGCACTTCGACGACTGTGTCGAGGCGCTCGCCCCTCAAGGAAAACTCGCGCTGATCGACGACTTCCCGGCCCTGGACGTGATGAAGATGAAGGCCAAGAGCCTCTCGCTGCACTGGGAGAGCATGTTCACGCGCAGCCATTTCCAGACCACCGACATGGCCCGCCAAGGCGAGATCCTCGACGAGATTGCGCGCCTCGCTGACAGCGCTCGCCTGCGCACAACGCTGACCCGCTCGCAAGGCAGCATCTCGGCCGAAAACCTCAGGCATGCGCACGAGTTGATCGAGAGCGGAAGATCGATCGGCAAGCTGGTGCTTGAAGGTTTCTGACGAAAAAGCGCACCCCGCGGGGTGCGCTTTGGGCGGTCAGTGACGGCGAATCAGGGCAGAGTGATGACCTGGGTCGCGTCGAGGACCAGCGGATCGGTGGCAGCGCCCCCCCAGAAGGACCACTGCTGGGTGGTCGGAGAGAGGCCGCGATAGCCGCCGTCGTAGTCCCAGGTAGTCACGTAGATCTTCGCACCGGACAGCGAGGCGGGCTTGCCGAGCGAAGCATCGGTCAGCGTGAAGCTGACCGTATTCGTCGTCTTGTCCACCTGGATGCTGGCGGCCGGCGAGACGGTCGTGCCTTCGCTGCTCGTCGAAGCGCCGCTCGACGAGAACAAGGCATTGGACCAGCCGTGGGCGCGGATCCGGTAGTTCCAGCTCATCCCGTCAGGCAGGCTCGCGTTCTGCTGCGGCATCACGCTCGTCCCTCCCGCCTTGCCCGGGAGCTGGATGAAGATCGTGAAGGCGACGTGGTCGAAGCCGTTCGAAGGATTCCAGGTGCTGGTCACGAGCGGAGTCTGGATGTCTATCTTCATCGAACCGCCGGCCGTCGCCACGGTCACTTTCCGGATGTCGCCCTGATGGTTCGTCCCCCAGGAATCGTCGCTCGGATAGTGATAGGCGCCAGTCGGCCCCGTGTCGTCGCCGGCCGGATCGTCGATCTGGGCCACCTGGACGAAGGGCCGGTCGACGTAGAAAGTGCCGCTCGCCGAGATCGCTCCGCTCTCCTCGCTCCACGCGACGAGGCTGTGACGGATGCTCGAATCGATCATCGTGCTGGTGTCGACGCTCGCCGACCAGCTGCCGTCGGCGGCCGGGGTCACGCTCTTCGCGTTCGCGAGGTCGCCATCGACGACCAGCTTGAAACTCGCGACCTTGCTCGACGTGCCGGAAACCGTGAAGTCACCAGCCTCGGTCGTATCGGTCAGCGCGCTCATCGTCAGAGTGCCGGTCGCGGCGGCCGGAGTGCCGGTCTTGCCGCTGGCGAGCCAGACGTAGGCGGCACGGGCGGGCAGGCGAAGCGTGAACTGGCCGTTGCCGTCGACGACGACTTTCGGCGCGGTCCCGTTCATCGCGAAGGCGGCGGTCAGCTCCGAATTCGCGGCGAGACCGGTTGCCACATTGTCGATCAGCACCTCGCTGTCCGACGTGTTGTAGACGACGACCGCAGTCTGCCCCTCGTAGTCCATCTTGTACGCGAAGGCTCCCGCCGAAGCGGCATTCTCCTTCAGCACGGTCGGCGTGCCGCGCGAGAACACCTTGTTCGACTTGCGCAGCTGCGAGACCTGGGCGATGTACTGGTACAGGGGCGCGCTGGTGTCGAAGTGATCCTTGTCGTCGGACTTGTAGCCGCCCTTGAACATCGCGCCGCGCTGCTCGGTGAAGGCCTGTTCGGTGCCGTAATAGATGACCGGGATGCCGGGCAAAGTCATCATCATCAGCAGGTTCTGTTTCAGGCCGTCCTGCGAGCCACCGCTCAGGAAGCGGTTGACGTCGTGGTTGTCGAGGAAGGACGGCATCAGATGGGGCCTCTTGTGCATGGCCATCATCTGCCGGATCCGGTAGCCCAGCTGAGCCGTCGCCTGACCGCGCGCGAACACGTCGCCGGCCGTTCCGTAAAGCGGGAAGTTGATCATCCCGGGCAGGATGTCGCTACCGTCGGACGGATCCGTCATGTAGCTGTCGATCTTCTTCTCGTAGGTGTTCTGATAGGCCTTGTCGCTCGCGAAGCCTTCGCCGAACGCGAAGAAATTGGAGCGGCCGGTCGCTTTCGCAGTGGCCATCACACCGGGGTTGGCCTTGTCGCCCGAATACAGGAAGTCCTTGAAGAAGTCCGGCTCGACGTAGAAGGCCGTATCGATGCGGAAGGCATCGACGCCGACGCTCTGGATCCAGTAGTCGTAGCTCTTGCGCAGTTCGTCGCGCACAGTCGGATTCGTCGTGTTCAGGTCGTCGAGGTCGGAGAGCTGGTAGGTCTTCTCCTGGACCGCATTGCTGTAGTCGCTGATCGCCGGCGTCCAGTGATAGATGCCCGCCTTGACGTTGGCCGCAACGCGCGGATCGTTCTGGCTGAACAGAGCCTGGGTCGGCGCCGAGCCAGGTTTGGAGCCGGTGTTCATGACCAGGCCCTTGGTCGGATCGTTCGCGTCCCAGCCGCTCGGGTAACTGAAGAAGTTGCCCGTGTGATTGACGACGACGTCCTGCATCAGATACATGCCGGCCTTGTGCAGCGAAGAGGACAGATGCTTGTAGTCGTCGAGCGAGCCCATGTGCTTGTCGACTTCCATGAAGTTCGACGCCCAGTAGCCGTGATAGCCGCCGTAGTTGGTCTGCGGATCCCACCACTGGTTCGCGACCGGAGGCGTGACCCAGACCGTCGTCGCCCCCAGCCCCTTGATGTAGTCGATCTTCTGCTCGACGCCCTTCAGGTCGCCGCCCGAGTACTTCGAGCCGTCTTTCGGGTCGTACTCGCCCGCGCCCTGATCGTTGTTCGTCGGATCGCCGTCGTTGAAGCGGTCGGTCATCACGAAATAGACGATCTGATCCTGCCAGTCGGGCGAAGCCACATGCAGCTTCAGATCCGTATCCCCACCGCTGTTGCTGCTTCCACCGCAGCCGAACAGCGCCAGCGACAGCGCCAGAACGCTCAGCGCTCCTCCGCTTTTCTGATACCTCATCGCAAAACTCCTCCAGGTGAACAGGGCGGAGCGATCCGCCGTCACGGACGACGGCGCAGACAGGGATCAGGGAGCGGAGCGAGTCAATTCAACGGAGAGCAGGCTGCGCTTCCGGCCTGGTCCAGTCCGAGCCGGGTCCATCTTTGCGAGCCTGCATGGGGAATCCATGCTTGATTATTTTTATGATGCAATTTGTATTACTTATTGCTGGCGCGAGCATATCGGCGCCCTCAGCAAAAGGCAAGCGCGGCGCGGCTCCTCCTGAGAGGGGCCGCGCCGCGCTTGCCGAACGCTTACTGCGCCAACCCGAGCTGCTTCATGAAGGACTGGTTGTCCCACATCAGCCACTCTTCATCCATGACGCCCGCCTTGTTCCAGTGGCCGATCGTGACCATGCCCAGCTTGTAGGTCTTGCCGGTCGGCTCTATCGACTTGCCCCCACCGATCGGCATCGGCTTCGTGAACGTGCCTTCGATCGCGCCCGAGACCGCGGTCCATTCGCCCGAGGCGATCCGAATCGGGTGCTCCTTGATCCGGGTGTCCGGCGCAAACACGAACATCCCCTTCAGATCTTCGATGTGTGCGGCAATCCCCTTCGTGACCCGGCCATCCGGCCAGTGCACCGTGATGTCCTGCGCGTGGCTCTTGCCGAGTTCTTCCCACTTCTGACCGCTGTAGACGTTGAAGTCGAGGTCGTCGAAGTTCGCGAGATGGGCCTGCTCGGTCTTGCGGGTCTGGGCAACGATGCGGACCTGCTGCTTCAGCGCGGCGATCTGCGCGGCATCGGCGCGGGAGGAAGGCTGTGCCAATGCAAGGCCGCTCGTTCCGGCCAGCAGAGCAACAGCAAGGGTGAGTTTGAAAGCGTTCCTCATTTTCTTCTCCGGAATTCGTTTGTCGGTGCGGCTTGCGCGGCTCAGGCCTTGTGGATCCAGGTCGGCGCGATCGCGGTGCCCAGCCCAGCGCCATAACCCAGATAGATGTTCAAACCGGCCAGCGGCTCGAGGTAGCGGGCGTTCTTCAGCGGACCGGCATCGATCGTCGCAAAGCCCATCCCCTCGGCCAAAGCAGTCACAGTCTTCTTCGCTTCGACGTCATCGGTGGCGACAAAGACGCTAAGCGTCTGCCCCTTGCCAAAGTCGGCCCCACCGTCCAGAGCCTGGGCGAACACCGTGTTGAAGGCCTTGACGACGCGGGCGGCGGGGAAGGCAGCGGCGATCTCCTCGCCGGCCGAAGTCGTGTGGCCCAGGGTCAGACCCATGTAGTCAGCGGTCAGCGGATTCGTGATGTCGATGATCACCTTGCCCGCCAGGGTTCCCAGCGCCTTGAGCGCCGGCACCGCGTCGGGAAAAGCGGTCGCGACGACGAAGAGTTCGGAATCCCGGGCGGCGGAAGCGGCCTCGGGCGCCTTGACGCCGGCGAAGCGGCTCGCCAGAGCCTGGGCTTTCGCGTGATCGCGGGCGACGACGCTGACTTCATGCCCCGCGGCGGCGAGCTGTTTGACGAATGCGGATCCCATGTTGCCGGCGCCGATGACTGTGACTTTCATGATCAATCTCCTTGTCGAGCTTCGTTGAAGTGGGCTGCGTCAGCCCATGGACGACACTCTATTGATTTGAGACGAACCGAAAAACAGCGCAAAATACATTTAACTGTTTCAGGATCAGGAACAATGGACAAGTTTGTCGAGATGCGCACCTTCGTCGCGGTCGTCGAAGCGGGAAGCTTCGTCGGAGCGTCCGAGGCGTTGCAGGCTTCGAAACCGGCGGTCTCGCGGCTGATCGCCGACCTCGAAGCCCGCTTGGGCGTCAGGCTGCTGCACCGGACGACCCGCAGGCTCTCGCTGACCGAGGAAGGGGAAGTCTTCCATGCCCGCTGCCGGGAGCTGCTGAACGCGCTGGACGAAGCCGAAGCGGAGATCACGTCGCGTTCGGGCGAAGCCTCGGGGCTGCTCCGTATCAACGGACCGGTCAGCTTCGGCATCGTCCATCTCGCGCCGCTGTGGGGGAAGTTTCAGCAGAGTCACCCAAAGGTCGCGCTCGACATCACGCTAAACGACCGCGTCGTCGACCTCGTCGAGGAAGGCTATGACCTCGCGATCCGGATCGCCCGCCTGCCCAGCTCCAGCCTGATCTGCCGCCGGCTCTGCACGACCCGGGTCGTGCTGTGCGCGTCACCCGACTATCTGGCGCGCGCTGGCACCCCCGTGCACCCGAACGAACTGGTGAATCACCGCATCCTCGCTTACAGCCAGCTGGCAACCGGGAACACCTGGGAGTTCGATGGCCCCGACGGGCATCATTCGATCAGGACCAGCCCGTCCCTCTACACGAACAACGGCGACACCTGCCGCGTCGCGGCGCTGCAGGGCGCAGGGCTGATCCTGCAGCCGACCTTTCTGGTCGGCTGCGATCTGCGCTCGGGCGCGCTGGTTGAAGTCTTGCCCGAATACCGTTCGACCGATTTCGGGATCTATGCGGTCTATCCGACCCGCAAACACGTGTCGACGAAGGTGAGACTGATGATCGATTTCCTGATCGAGTCCTTCGCCCAGCCCGACTGGCCGGAGTGAAGCCTCAGCGCCCGGGCAGAGGCGGTGCGATCCAAACCAGCAGCCGACGCGCGAGAACGCCGAAACCGTGGCAGAGCAGAAAATAGAGTGCGCCGATGAACAGGAAGATCTCGGTCGGATAGAGCTGGGTACGGGCGTTGACCTGGCCCGCGACCATCGTCAGCTCGGCCACATTGACGATGAAGGCGAGCGAAGTGTCCTTGATCAGCGAAACGAAAAGCGCGATCCACGAAGGTCCGAGATTGCGCAAAGCCTGCGGCGCGAGGATCCAGACCAAGGTCTGGGTGCGGCTCAGGCCACAGGCGAGGGCGGCTTCGCTCTGCCCATGCGGGAGCGCGGCGAGCGCGGCCAGAGTCGAATGCATCACCGCGGCCGAACTGAACCAGGCCAGCGCGACGATCACGGTCAAGGCCCCCGGCACGTCCCGCCCCAGCCAGCGCGGCAACAGGAAGTAGAGCCAGAAGATCACGAAGATCAGCGGGATGCCGCGGATCAGCTCGGCCCAGGCAATCACGACCCGGCTCACCCAACCCGGCCAGCGCCAGGCCACCGCGGCCAGAAGCACTCCGCCGAGCAGCGCGAGAGATCCCGCCGCGATTGCGATCAGCACGGTCAGCAAAAGCCCGCCGATCTCGCCCAGGTCGGTGCGCCCCCAGATCAGATAGGTAAAGTTGTCAGCGATGACCGCCCACGCCAAGCTCATCGCCGGGCCACCCTGAACCGTGAAGCCCTGAACATCAGAAGCTGGCTCATTGCGAGGCCCAGGAACAGGTAGAGCGTCGTGCCGACCGCATAGGCTTCGAGCGCATGGGCGTTATAAGCCTCGATCTCGCGAACCCGGTAGGTCAGTTCGGCCAGGCCAATCGCCGAAGCCAGAGACGAGAGTTTCATCAGGTTCAGGTACTGCCCAACCATAGGCGGCCAGGCGTTGCGCAATGCCTGCGGAAACAGCACGTAACGGAAGGCCTCGTTGTGGCGAAAGCCCAGGCTCAGCGCCGCGGCGTACTGCGCGCGCGGGACGGCCAGCAAGCCGGTTCTGAGCTCCTCGGCAAGGAATGCGCCACCGAACCAGGCCATGGCCCAGGTCGCGCAGACAAACTCGGGGGTCAGCAGACGGATATTCTCGTTGCCGCTGATCCAGCCGTGGTCGGCGATGATCGCGGAGCGCAGCGCTTCGGGCAGGGCTGAGTAGGCCGCGAAGTACCAGAAAAAAAGCTGGACCAGGAGCGGCGTGTTGCAGAGCACGTCGATGACCGCGCTGGCGACGGCGCGCGCCGGGCGCAGCGGCGAGATCCTCAGCGCGAGCAGCGCGAAAGCGATCGCGGTCGCAGCAAGCGAGGCGACGAGCGTGCTCAGCGCGCAGACGACAAGCCCCGAGGCTATCCAGCGGGCGGGCTCTCCCGAGAGCACGCCCGCCCAGTCCAGCGCCAGACCATTCATCGACTAAGCGCTCAGCCGTGCGCGGTGATCTTGAAGTTGCGCGGCTCGGGCGCCTTGCTGCCCTTGCCGAACCAGCGCGCGTGGATCTTCGCCGCCTCGCCACTCTTCTCCAGTTCGAGCAGGCTTGCATTGACGAAGTCGAGCAAGGCCTTGTCGCCCTTCCGGACGCCGACGCCGATGTCTTCACGGCTCAGCAGGTCGGGCAAGATCTTGAATTTGGCCTTGTCCGGCGCCCCGGCGAGCAGCCCGACCAGGATGGAGCTGTCCTGAGTGATCGCATTGACGTTGCCATTGCGCAGCGCAGTCAGCGCCAGCGGAATGTCGTCATAGGCAACGACCTGGGCCTTCGGGAAACGGGCGTGCAGGGCCTGCTCTCCGGTCGTGCCCTTGACCGCACCGATCCGCGATGCAGCGTAGCCATCGAGCTTGTTCGCGCTCTTCACCGGGACCAGGAACTGCTGACCGGTCACGAAGTAGGGATAGCTGAAATCGACGACCTGGGCGCGTTCGGGCGTGATCGTGATATCGGCGACGATCAGATCGGCCTTGCCCGACTGCAGTAGCGGAATCCGGTTGGCCGGATTGGTCGGCACCAGTTCGAGCTTGACGCCGAGCTTCTTCGCCAGCGCTTTGGCGAAATCGATGTCGTAGCCGACGATCTCACGGCTCTTCGGGTCGACCGAACCGAAAGGAGGATTGCTGTCGAAAACCGCGGTCCTCAGCACTCCCGCCTTACGGATATCTTCGAGCTTTCCGGCATGGGCCAGTCCACTGGCAATCGTGGCCGCTAGCGCGATCAGCGTCGGAGCGGCAATACGCTTGAATAGGGAATTCATCTTGACTCCTGGAACGTTGGTGGAGGGGAAGATCAACGCCAGGTCAGTCTATCCAGCGTTCCCGAGACAGGGAACGAAGGGTTTTTCATATCCTAATTCGCGTTAGTCTCGCGGTGGAGACAGCGAGTTCTTTGACAAATCTGTCAAAAATCATTGCCCCCCGGCGATTCGGCTCCGCAGGAATAAGCTAGCATGCAGAGCATGCTCCTGCGGACGACGAGCCTTCCGCAGGGGATGGCGATAAAAATACAGGAGACAGAATCAATGAATAAGAAGATTTGGCTGGCTGCCACGGCGCTTTTCTTGTCCGTGACCGGCTCAGCCGAGGCACGCGACCTGGTCACCGCTGAAGTCCAACCCCCTGACCACGCGATCGTCAAGGCCGAGGAATTCCTCGGAAGCCGCCTCAGCGAGCTGAGCCGTGGAAGCCTCACCATCCAGCTGCACCACAGCGGCCAGCTCGGCAGTGAAAGCCAGGTCTGGGAAAAGGTGCGCACCGGCAAGCTCGACATTGCCCGGGTCAATGCGGCGGTGCTGGGCAGCGAAGTGCCCGCGGCGCGCGTGCTGAGTCTGCCCTATCTGTTTCGCTCGCGCGATCACCTGTGGCACACGCTGAGTGGGGACTTCGGCACCCGTCTTGCCAACGAAGTCGACCGTGCCGGCGCCATCGTGCTGACCTACTACGACAGTGGCACGCGCTCCTTCTATACGACGCACAAGCCGATCCGCACCCACTCCGACTTCGCCGGGCTGCGCATCCGCGTCCAGGACTCTCCGGTCTACCGCGACCTGATCACGATGCTGGGCGGCAAACCGGTCAGTGTTCCATTCGACAAGGTCGAAGAGGCGCTGAAGAACGGCACGATAGACGGCGCGGAGAACAACCTGCCTTCCTATGTGTCGAGCGGGCATTACAAATACGCACGCTACTACACCGTCGACGAGCACAGCACGGTGCCCGAAGTGCTGCTGATCTCGAAGAAGACCTGGAACACGCTGTCGGCGGACCAGAAGAAGCAGCTCCAGGCCGCAGCGAAGGATTCGTCGGCTCTGATGAAGAAGCTGTGGGCCGAGAGCGAAGCGCGCTCGCGCGAGAAAGCGCGCAAGGAAGGCGTCACGATCATCGAGAAAGGCCAGATCTCGCTGGCCGGGATCGAGAGCTTCGCGGTCAAGATCTACAACAAATACGCCACCGATCAGCAAGACTTCGCGGCGGTGATGAACATCGTCAACTCGCGCTGAGTATTCACGCCGCCACCGAGTTCATCGCCCACAGGTGGGCGGCGAGCAGGGCTCGCCAAGGCGAGAAGTCGGCGAGCCAGGCCTTGACCTGTTTCTCGGTCAAGGCCTCATCGCTTCCGAGCAGGCTCTGTAAGCCCCGGCGGACCGCCGCATCCGCGTGCAGCGAACCGTCCAGCCAGCCGAAGCCGCGCAGCAGCGCGTAATCGACCGTCCACGGACCGATTCCGCGGATCGCGAGCAGTCTGGCGCGGATCTCGTCGATCGCAAGGGTGTCCGCCCATCGCTGCAAAGGAAGAACTCCGTCGCTGACGAGGCGGGCAAGCTCCATCAGAGTGGCCGCCTTGGCCGCCGAGAATCCGGCTTCACGAAACTTGTCCGCGTCGAGCGCGGCGATCGCCTCGGCATCCGGATAGCAGAACAGACCGCATGAGAGCCGCCGCCCCGCGGCCAGGATCAGCTTGCGGCGCAGCGAAACGGCCACCGCAACGCTGATCTGCTGCCCCGTGATTGCCCAGCTCAAGGCTTCGAAAGGCGACGCGGCGAGCGGCACGCGCAGCCCGCTCTGACGGGAGAGCAGAGGCCCAATCAGAGCATGATCGCGAAAGCGCGATTCGAAGCCCTCGACGTGCTGGTCCAGGCCCAGCATCCGTTCGGCGAAACGCATGAAATCGCGCTCGCAACACGGCTCGCCGTCACCCGCAGCGCCCTCGCAGGCGAGCTCAACGTCTATCCGGCCAGCGAGGAAGCGGACGGTCAGACAGGCCGGAGCGCCCCTCCAGATCAGGCCTTTGCGGAAACCGCCAACTTCTGCCTTCTCGGCGACTTCAAACGGATCGCGGCGGTGAAAAGCAAGGATGTCGGCAATCCGGTAATTCGCAGGCAGAGCGAAACACGCGGACAGTTTGCCACTCATCGCTGACCGCTCTGCTCCGTTTCGCGTTCGAGCAAGGCCCTCTTGCGCGCGACGCCCCAGCGATAGCCGGACAGCGAAGCGTCACTGCGGACGATACGGTGGCAGGGGATCACGACCGCGAGCATGTTCGCGGCGCAGGCTCCGGCGACCGCGCGCGCCGATTTCGGCGCATCGATCCGGCTGGCGATCTGCGCATAGCTCGCGGTGTGGCCAACCGGAATCTCGCACAGGGCCCGCCAGACCCTTCGCTGGAAAGCGGTGCCGCGGATATCCAGGGGCAGATCGCTCGGCCGCCCCGGGTGCTCGGTCAGATCGACAACCCGGGCGGCAAGTTCATCAACGCGGGCATCGTCCTGCGCTCGTTCGGCGCCAGGAAAACGCTGCAGAAGCGCGCCGACCAGCGCATCGGGACCATCGCCCAACGCGATCGCGCAGATCCCCTGCTCGCTGACCGCGACCAGCAGAACACCAAGCGAACACTGAGCAAGCGTGAAACGGATCATGATGTCCCCCGAGATCAGAGAAACCGGAAAGCGAACGCAGCGACCACGGTCGGTGGCAGCGCGGCGAGCAGGAGCTTGAACGGGCTGACCGCCTGATCTTCGAAATGCGCACGCAGGATCGCGAGCCCTGCCGGGTTCGGAGCGTTGGCGATGATCGTCAGCCCTCCTCCGGTCACCGCGCCGGCAACCAGCGCATATTTGAAGCCATCGGCGAGCCCTTCGACCTGGGCCCCCAGATAGGTCAGCGCGGCGTTATCGGTAAAGGCGGTCAGCGCTGCGGCACCGAAAAACACCGCATCCTCGCTCATCCTGAGAAGCAGCGGCTGAAGCCACCACGACTGCAGACCGCCCAGCACGACCAAGCCGGCCAGGAAGAAGGCGACCAGCAGGCCTTCGCGCAAGATCAGCGGATCCTGATGACGGGAATAGGCGTGGGCGATGCCCAGGAAGAAGAGAAAGATGCCCAGGAAGATCGCCGGATGGTGGGCGAAGATGACGACCGCGGCGAGCAGAGCCAAATGCACGGCGACGAGAAAAGCCGGCACCGCTGGCTGAGCCCCCTCCTTCTCCTCGGGCACAGTCAGGCGGCACAAAGTCCCGGAGAAGACGAGGGTCGCGGCGAGCGCGTTGACCAGCACCGCGATAGCCGCTTTCCCGCCGAAGTTGGCCAGCATGAAACCGATGTCCCAGTCCCACTTGCTGGCGACCATCAGCACCGGCGGCGCGGCGAACGGAGTCAGCGTGCCGCCTATCGAAATATTGACGAAGAGCACGCCCAGAGTCGCGTACTTGAGCCGCGGCGACACTTCGGCCGAAAAGATTCTCCTCGACAGGATCAGCGCCGCCAGCGTCATCGCGGCCGGCTCGGTGACCAGGGAGCCGAGCAGCGGAACGACCGCGAGCACAACGAAGTAAAAGCCCATGCTGCCCGGCAAGGGGATGACCCGCACCAGCGCGCGAATCAGCGCGGTCGCGGCGGCCAGGATGGGCCGGGTTCCGGCGATGACCATGATCGCGAACACGAACAACGGCTCGGTGAAGTCGCGCGAATCGATGTAGCGGGTCGCAGCCGGGCTGCCCTGCAGCGCGAACATCGCGACGACGAGAACCATCGCCCAGAAGCCGAACACGACTTCGATCTCGCCGAGCAGATGCCAGAGCCCGGCGTGAGCGGGACGAAGCCTCGCGAGGCGCTCGAACGCGCCGGTTGCGAAAGAATGCAGGATCGCGACCGCAAACAGCGCTGCGGCAATCCATTCGATCAGCGTAGGGTTCAAACCATCCTCCTTGCTTTTTGACGAGCCCGCCAGAATTTGGACGGGCTCGCCCGGATGCGGACGGGCGCGCTATGCTGGCTAGCGTATCAATTCTTCTGTCCGACGATGAACACAAAAGACGAATCCGCGACGACCGAAATCACGCGCCTGTTCGCAGCCCTCCGCCCAGCCTTCCCCGACCTTGAAGCGATCACGGTGCTGCATATCGGCGCGGAGCAAACACTCGTCGCCAGCGCTTCGAACGATTCTCCGGCAATCCAGGCGATAGCGATAGGCTCTTCGGCTCGCGGTGTCGCGCACATCCTTCACACGCCACCGACCGCGGCCGAGGTCGAAGAGGTGATCCAGATCGTCGAGGACGCGCTCTTTCCTGTCCGCGCGATGCTGGCCCACGCCTCGACGCTGCTTACGAACGACCCCGGAATCGCCGAGATCGCAGACCTTGCCGGTCTCGCCAAAGCTCCCCGGCGCGTGCTATCGCGCGAAGCGGTGGAACGGCTCTTCGGACGCATGGCCATGCTTGCCGAAGGTCAGCCGCTCGCGCACTCAGGTCTGCCGGCTCGAGCCGACTTCTATGTGACCCTGTTGATCCTGCGCGAGTTCCTGCACCATCAAGGTTTCGACGCGATCACGATCGAAACTCAGCGGTAGCCTGCGACGTAATCGACGATGAAGCGCATCGCGTCGGCGTCGCGGTTCTCCAGATCGTAGAGATTCAGCATCAGCTGCATCGGATAGGCAGGAGACTGCTCACTCGTCCGGATCAGGCGACCGTTGATGAAGAAACTAACTCGCTCTTCGGTCCACTGCGCCGCATAGGTATTGAAGCGGCTCACGTCGAGTTCGAACTCGTCCTCGTGAAAATCGTCGACGATCCGTGGATCGCCAAAGGGGTGCAGACCATAACCGATCTTTGCCCGCCCCTCGCCGACATTACCCCCCTTGAGCTCAAACAGACAGATCTCGGCGGAGTGCTCGGGCTCATCTTCGAAACCGATCATCCACAGCGCTGCGACGTTGTTCGCCGAGATCTCGCAGCGGGCGCGCAGCTCGAAATAGCCGTAGCGGGGCAGATAGGTCTTCTGCTCCGGCTGGGCTTCGCGAACCACGCAGTCTTTCGAGAAGCGGTGCTGCCCCTGAGGCGAGCCGAGCGGACCGGCGAAGAGCCCGGTCTGCAGCGAGGAGACGCGGACCGGGCCGTTGAATTCCGGGCACCAGGGCTGCTGATCGGCATCGATCTTCAGCACCAGAGCCTGTCCGGAGAGCTCATAGCGCGGCACCGCCCTCGCCCGACAACTCCACTGCGGCAGATAGAACGGAATCCATTTTTTTGTATCGAGCGCGGCCTGCTCGAAGCCATCGTAGAACTCGAGCGCGTAGGCGCGGCCTTCGACCATCTTCCGGGCGGGAACTTTCATCGCCAGCCTTTACAGGAAAAGGCCCCCATTCTCGCCGAATTCGCTTGCGCCCTACAGCCCCCCGCCGGCAGCATGGGCCTGCCAGGCCTCGAAACCACCGCGCAACGGACGAACCTGACGGTAACCCAGGCTCGTGATTTCACGCGCCGCGAGCACCGCACCGGCGTCCTCGGGACAGGCGCACAGCGTGACGACCAGCGCGTCGCGCGGCCAGTCGGCGACTGCGGCGGGCAATGAATCGTAGGACGCGATGCGGGCGCCCGGGATCTCGCCAGTCTCGCTGCGCAACCCCTCGCCGCGCAGGTCGAGGAGCAGAAGGGGTTCATCGGAGCGCAGCGCGGCGAACAAGGCTTCAACGTCGAGCTGCGGAATTCTCGCCTTGAGCCGGAACCCGCGCTTCTGCAAGAGCTTCCAGCCCAGCCAGCCGAGCACCAGGGCTCCGAGTGCCAGCAAGGCTTCGAGACCGTGCCTGGCCGCGAAGGCCAGCATCGCCGCGACGTGATCGCGCAGCACAGCGCCCACCAGCAGGGCCAACCCGGCCCACAGCGCGGCCCCGGCTGCTGCCGCCGCCAGGAAGGCCGTGAAAGGCATGCGCAGCGCCCCTGCGATCGGCGGTGCGACGGTCGAGAAGCCGGGGATGAACTTCGCGACGACCAGAGACCACAGTCCCCAGCGGATGAAGCGCGCCTCGGTCCGGTTCACGCAGGAGGCGGGGTTCATCGACAGCCGGCACAACGCGCCGAGCACCTTGTACCCGAAGCCCCGCCCGGCCAGAAACCAGAGCGCATCGGCCAGCACCGAGGCAAGCACGGCGGCGGCGAGCAGACCGGAAAAGCCCGCGAGGCCCGCGACCAGGCCCCCGGCGGCGATCAGGGTCGGCACGGCCGGAACAGGGAGTCCCAGCTGCTGCAGCAGCACGTTCAGGAAGACAAGCCAGGCAGCGTTGCCGGCCAGAGCAGAGGCGTCCATGTTCAATCGAGCGCCGGATAGTCCGTATAGCCTTCGGGGCCGGCACCGTAGAAAGTCTCCGGATTCGGCTCGTTCAGCGCCGCGCCGCGAGCAAAGCGCTGGGGCAGATCGGGGTTCGCAATGAAGAGCTTGCCCCAGGCGATGGCATCCGCCTCGCCGGCGGCGAGCGTCGCTTCGGCACTATCCGCGGTGAAGCCTTCGTTCGCGATATAGACGCCGCCGAATTCGGCTTTGAGCTGCGGGCCGATCCGGTTCTCGCCGAGCGATTCGCGGGCGAACAGGAACGCGATCTTGCGCCGGCCCAGCTCGCGCGCAACGTAGCCGAAGGTCGCCAGCGGGTTCGAATCGCTCATCGAATGGCTGTCGCCGCGCGGCGCGATATGGACGCCGACCCGGCCGGCGCCCCAGACCGAGATCGCCGCGTCGGTCGCGGCGAGCAGCAGGCGGGCGCGGTTCTCGATCGATCCGCCCCACTCGTCGCTGCGGCGGTTCGTGCCGTCCTGCAGGAACTGATCGAGCAGATAGCCGTTCGCACCGTGCAGTTCGACTCCGTCGAAACCGGCCCGCTTCGCGTTCTCGGCCCCCTTGCGGTAGGCCTCGATGATCGCGGGGATCTCGGCAGCTTCGAGCGCGCGCGGCGTCGCATAGGGACGCATGGGCCGGAGCAGGCGGACATGGCCTTCGGCGGCGAGCGCGCTCGGCGCAACCGGAAGCGCCCCGCCCAGCAGTTCCGGGTCGGAGATCCGGCCGACGTGCCACAGCTGCATCACGATCCGCCCGCCGGCGGCGTGGACTGCGCGGGTAATCTTCTTCCAGCCTTCGACCTGTTCTTCGGACCAGATTCCCGGCGTGTCCGGATAGCCGACGCCCATCGGCGTGACCGCGGTCGCCTCGGACAGGATCAGACCCGCCGCTGCGCGCTGCGCATAGTAGCCGGCCATCAGTTCGTTCGGCACCCGGCCGGCGCTGGCGCGGCAGCGGGTCAGCGGCGCCATCACGACACGATTGGGCAGGCTCAGTTCGCCGGCCTGCAGCGGTTCAAACAGTTGGCTCATCTCGTCACTCCGTATCGACAGCTCAGGGGATAGCGCCTCACAGCGCATCGTGGATTCGGGCGAGGAAGTCGGCGATCGCCGCTTCGTCGCGTTGATAGAAGATCCACTGCCCGACTCGCCGCGTCGTCACAAGCCCAGCGCGCTGCAGACAGGCAAGGTGGGCGGAAACCGTAGACTGCGACAGCCCGGTACGCACAAAGATGCGCCCCGCACAGACCCCGAACTCGTAGGGGTAGTCCTGGTCGGGAAACTCCCGCTCCGGGTTCTTGAGCCAGGCCAGGATGTCGCGGCGCACCGGATTGGCCAGCGCCTTGATCACGTCGTCGATTTCCATTACGCATTTCGTTGTTTCGCGATAGAGCGAATCTTATTTCGCAAATATACGAAATGCAAGGCCAAAAAAAGCGCGGCGGATGCCGCGCTTCCTCCCTCAACGTCAATCCATCCGATCCGTAGCCAGATCCTTGTCCGTTGCCTGGAAGCGCTGCACCAGGCGTTTGAGCCAGACGAGAAGATCGTCGACATAAGTGAAGACCACGGGCACGATCAGCAGGCTCAGGAAAGTCGAGGTCAGCAAGCCGCCGATCACGACGATGGCCATCGGCTGACGGAAGCTCGGGTCGGCACCGACGCCGGCCGCGATCGGCAGCATGCCGGCCGCCATCGCGATCGTCGTCATCAGGATGGGCCTCGCCCGCTTGTGGCAGGCGTCGAGCAGCGCGTCAAAGCGGGAGAGCCCTCGCTCACGCCTCGCCATCACCGCGTACTCGACGAGCAGGATAGAGTTCTTCGTCACGATGCCCATCAACATCAGCACGCCGATCACCGCGGGCATCGAGAAGCTGCTGTGCGTCGCGAGCAGCGCGACGAGCGCGCCGCCCAGCGACAACGGCAGAGCGGCGAGGATGGTCGCGGGCTGCAGAAAGTCGTGGAAGAGCAGCACCAGCACCGCGTAGATGCAGAACACGCCGATCGCCATCGCCGAGCCGAAGCTGCCGAAGAGTTCCGACATCCGCTGCAGTTCGCCCTGCTCGACCAGATGAACGCCGGGCGGCAAGGACTTGATCGCAGGCAGAGCCTTCACTTCGCGCATCACGTCACCGAGCGAACGGCCGGACAGCTCGACCGACAGCGTCACATTGCGCATCCGGTCCAGACGGTCGACCTGGGAGGGACCGCTGCCCAGCGAGATCTCGCCGAGCGAAGCGAGCGCGACGCTGCCCTGGCTGCCCGCGACGCGCAGCTGAGCGATCGTCGCGAGCGAATCGCGCTGGTCCGGGGCGATGCGGACCCGCACGCCGATCTGGCGCTGCGGCAGGTTCAGCTTGGTCATGCTCGACGAGTAATCGCCATAGGTCGCGATGCGCACCGCCGAGGCCAGAGCATCGGAGCTGACACCCAGCGCGGCAGCCTTCGCGTAATCGGGCTTGATCTGGACTTCGGGCCGCTGCAAGGACGCGCCGGACGTGATGTTGCCAACACCCTTCAATGTGCGCAGCTGGGTTTCAACCGCATTGGCCGCACTTTCGAGCGCATCCGGATCGTCGCTGGCGAGCGTAACCTGGAGCTTCTCACCATTCATGCCGCGACCAACCGAGACCCGCGCGCCGGGCAGCCCAGTCAGAGCCGTGCGCATCGCGTCCTCGACCTTGGACTGTTTGCGGCTGCGCTCCTTGCGCGCCTTGAGCTCGACGAGCAGCGTCGCGGTGCGCACGTCGCTGGTCGAACTCGCATCGGGCCCACCGCCAGTGCTCGCGGTGCCAACCGAAACCAGGACCTGGCGCACTTCGGGAATCGTCTTGATGATGCGGCTGGCGTCGAGCGCGAGATCGCGCGTCTCGTCCAGCGTGCTGCCCGGAGCGAGTTCCAGGCTGACCTGACTCTGTCCGTCGTCGGAAGCCGGGAAGAAGCCGGTCGGCAGCAGAGGGATCAGCGACAGCGACAGCGCGAAGAACACGACGGCTGCCACGGCCGTGCGCCGGCGGTGGGCCAGGCAGGCCCTGACCCAGCCCAGATAGCGGGTCATCAGGCCGCTGTCCTGCTCGACGTGCCGGGACGGCTTCATGAAGTAGGCGGCCATCATCGGCGTCAAGAGACGCGCGACGAGCAGCGAGGCGAGCACTGCGACCGCGGCCGTGACCCCGAACTGACGGAAGATCAGGCCGGGGATGCCCCCCATGAAGGCGGTCGGCAGGAAAACCGCGACCAGCGTGAAAGTCGTCGCGATCACCGCGAGGCCGATTTCGTCGGCCGCCTCCATCGCGGCCTGAAAGGGCGTCTTTCCCATCCGGAGGTGGCGGGCGATGTTCTCGACTTCGACGATCGCATCGTCGACGAGGATGCCGACCACCAGGGCCAGGGCCAGCAGCGAGATCTGGTTCAACGAGAACCCCACGTGATACATCACCGCAAAGGCCGGCAGGATGGACAGCGGCAAGGCCGTCGCCGAGATCACGGTCGCCCGCCAGTCGCGCAGGAACCACCAGACCACCAGCACCGCGAGGATCGCGCCCTCGACGAGCAGGTGCATCGAACCTTGGTAGTTCTCGATGATCGGGGTGACCGTATTGCTGATCTCGGTGATCTTCACCTGGGGATGGGCGGCCTGAAAGGCCGGCATCGCCGCGCGCACCGCTTCGGCGACCGCGACGTCGGAGAAGCCCTTGGAACGATTGATCTTGAAGCCCATCACGGCCTTGCCGTCGAGGAAGGCGAGCGTGCTGCGCTCGGCAAAACTGTCGCTGACCTTCGCAATCTGGGCGAGGCGCACGCTGCGCCCGTCGGCGAGCGGAATCGCCAGCGCCGCAACGTCCGCGGCGGTGCCGACAGCCCCCAGCGTACGCACCGACTGCACCGCGCCGCCGACTTCGCCGCGTCCGCCCGAGGAATCCTTCTGCACCGCCTTGAGCTGGGTCGAGACATCGCCGGCGCTCACACCCAGCCCCGCCATCAGGGCCGGGTCAAGGTCGACATGCACTTCGCGATCGACGCCACCTATCCGCGACACCTGCGCGACGCCGCGGGCAGAGAGCATCGCCTTCGCGACATCGTTGTCGATGAACCAGGACAGTTCGGTCTCGTCGAGCTTGGCGGAGGCGACCGTGTAGGTCAGCAGCGCCGAATCGGCCATCGTGACCTTCGAGACCGTCGGCGTGTTCATGCTCGAAGGCAGGTCCGCCTTCGCGCTGTCGACGGCGTTGCGCACTTCGTTGAGCGCCGACTCGGTGTTCTTGTCGATCTCGAAGGACACCGCAATCGACACCGATCCATCGGTGATCGTCGTCGAAATGTGCTCGATCTTGCTGAGCGATGCGAGTTTGTCCTCGATCTTGCGCGCGACTTCGGTTTCGAGTTGGGCCGGTGCCGCGCCTTCGAGCGTCGCCGAGACCTTGATCGTCGGCACGTCCATGTCGGGGAACTGCTGGATCCCCAGACCCTTGAGCCCGAGGATGCCGAAGATCGACAGCAGCACGAAGAGCAGCAGCGCCGGAACCGGGTTGCGGATGGACCAGGCGGAGAAGTTCATGCCTTCTCCTTCGCGAGGCTGACCTTGTCGCCATCGGCGAGGAAGGCCGCACCACTGGCGACGACGCGAGCCGCATCGCTGATGCCGGAGACGATTTCGACCCTGTCCCCCTGACGACGGCCGATCGTGACGCTGCGCCGCAGCACTCGCGAATCCGCTCCGACTTCGAAGACATAGCTGCGTCCATCGCGCAGCACGACCGCGCTCTGCGGCACCGAAAGCGCGGGCCGCGAGCCGACCTCGATGCGCCCGCTCGCGTACATGCCCGCCCGGGCAGGGCTTGCCACAGGGAGACTGACATAGACGTAGGCCCGGCTCGTATCGCTGGCCAGAGTCGGCGCGGCGACGCGGACCCGGCCGCTGACCGTGCCGCCATCGGGCAGCGTCAGGCTCGCGCTCTGACCACTCCTGACTTCGGCGAGCTGGCGCGCATCGAGCTCGGCCCGCCACTCGATCCGGTTCTGGCGGACCAGACGGAACATCTCCTCGCCCGAGCTCGCGACCTTGCCCAAGGTCGCCGAACGCGACGAGATCGCTCCGTCGTCGACGGCGAGGATGCGCGTGTGGGCCAGCACAATCTTCTGCGCATCGAGCTGGGCCGAAGCCTGGGCAACGCTCGCCAGCGCGGTCCGCTCGGCGATCAGGTATTCGTTGACCTGCTGATCGGACAGCGCGCCGCTGCCCTTGACCTGTCTCGCCCGCGCGGCATTCGCGCTGGCCTGGGCGAGGCTGGCTTGGCTCGAGGCGAGCGCCGCCTGATATTTGCGCAGATCCGCTTCGACCGAATCGCGCGCGAGCTCAGCGAGCAATTGCCCCCGCTTGACCACGTCGCCGACATCGGCGTGCAGCGCCGTCACGCGCAACCCTCCCGTCTCGGCGCTGACTACGCCCTCCTGCCAGGCAGCCAAAGCGCCGTTCGCGGTGAGTTCGCGCGGCCAGTCGGCGCGCTGCGGCAGCACGGTCTGAACCGCCATCACGGCGCGGCTCGCCGCGGGAGCGGGCGCCGCCTGGGGCGAGCGCGGAGCGAGACTGAAAGCCAGCACAGCCACGACGGCAGCCGCCACGCCAGCCATCGCAAATTTTCGGGAACGGGGATTCATTGCTTTTCTCCTTGGGCCGAGGAAGCGAGGCCTTGCCAACCGCCCCCCATCGCCTTGTACAGCGCAATCCAGTAATCGATGCGGTTCTGTTGCAGTTCGACGAGTGCGATCTCGGCGCCGAGCGCCGAACGCCGCGCGGTCTCCAGGTCGAGCAGGCTCGCGCCACCCGCCTTCCAGTGCTGCTCGGTCGCGACGAAGTAGCGCCGATAGCCTTCGGCACTGGTCCGCGAGTCGGCTTCGCGCCTCGCGCTGCTATCGAGGCGCACCAAAGCCTGTTCGACTTCCTTGACCGCGCTGCGCACGGTCTGTCGGTAGTCGGCCAGAGCCGACTGATAAGCCGCTTCGGCGCCCTCCTTCTTCGCCTTCAGCGCGCCGCCCTGGAAGATCGGCAGGCTCAGGCTGGGGCCGAAGGACCAGGGCAGACTCGCCGCTCCGGCGACCGCGGTCGCGCTGATGGCTCCCGACAGAGTTAGGCCGGGCCAACGGGCGGCCTCGGCGATACCGATGTCGGCGCTCGCCGAGGCGAGCGCGCGCTCGGCCGACACGATGTCCGGCCTGCTGGTCAGCAGGCTGGCCGGCACGCTCGCGACCGCGAGTCCGTCCGGGCTGGGCAGGCCGCTCCCGGCGGCAAGCTTGCCGCGCAGCGCCACTTCCTCGAAGCCGGTCAGCGCGACGAGGCTCTTGACGGTCAGATCGCACTCGGCCTGCTGGGCGGTCGCGGTCGCTTCAGCGCTCGCCGCGCTCGCCTGCGCGAGATCGGCATCGGCGCTCGCGGCGAAACCGGCGGTCGCCGACAGCCGGGTCAGCCTCTCGGTTTCGCGCTGCGACTTCGCTTCGTCGCGATACGCGGCGAGCTTCAGTTCGCAGGCCCGATAGTCGACATAGTCGGTCGCGACTTCGGCGGCCAGCGACACCCGGGCGTCGTGCCAGTCGGCGACTCGCGCTTCACTGAGCGCCCGCGCCGACTCGACCGAGCGGCGGACTCCGCCAAACAGATCGATCTCCCAGCTCGCGTCGAGACCGCCGCCCGTCGTCACGGTCGGACTCGCGCCGATCCCGGCCTTCGTTCCGGCCTGGGTCGAGGAAGCGTTCGCGGAGAGCGAAGGCAGCCAGGCCGAGGCCGAGCTGCGCTGGGTTGCACGCGCTTTCGCGATCGCCGCGCTGGCGCGGGCCAGAGTCGGGCTGTCGGCCTGGGCCGCGGCGAGCAGATCGGAGAGCACGGGGTCGTGAAAACGGCCCCACCAGTCGGTCAGCGAAGCGAGCTGACCGCCGTGCGGCAGCGGCGCCTGCCAGCTCTTGGCGATCGGCACGTCGGGCCGACGGTAGTCGGGGCCGACCGCGCAGCCGGCCAGCAGCAAAGCCAGAGCCGCGGCCGCGCAACGAAAAGGCAATGAAGTCGGGAACATGGACGAATCCGGAGTTTTCTCGATCCGGATCTTCCCGCCCCGGCGCGTAAGCCGCGGTCAGCGAAGGTAAAGTTGCGTAAATGCCCGATCAGCCAGAAAGCCTCTATGCGGCAGCATCGGTAAAGCTGGGTAAAAGCTCACCGACAGAGCCGGCGGCGCTCTATGATCATGCGGATCTTCCCGCGCTACAGGTCTGCCATGCCCCGAGTGCTGCTCGTCGATGACGACACCGAACTCGCTTCCCTGCTCGTCGAATACCTGAACCAGGACGGCTTCGATGCCGACGCGGTCCACGACGGCGAGAGTGGCGTCGAGGCGGCGCTGTCCGGCCACTATTCCCTCGTCGTGCTCGACGTGATGATGCCGCGGATGAACGGCGTCGAAGCGCTGCGCGCGATCCGCGCCGCGAGCCGGATCCCGGTGCTGATGCTGACCGCGCGCGGGGATGACATCGACCGCATCCTGGGCCTGGAGCTGGGTGCCGACGACTATGTACCGAAACCCTGCACGCCGCGCGAACTCTCGGCCCGGATCCGCGCGATCCTGCGCCGCCTCGATGAACGGGGCGAAGCAGCTGCCGATGTCGAAGCGCTGCGCAACGGCCCTCTGGTCCTGTGGCCCCAGCGGCGCGCCGCCCAGTGGCAGGGAGAAGCGCTCGCGCTGACCGGAACCGAGTTCAGCCTGCTCGAAGTGCTGGTTCGCCGCGTCGGCCATGTCGTCAGCAAGGCCGAACTTTCCGACAAGGCGCTGGGTCGCCCACTGGCCCGCTTCGACCGCAGCATAGACGTGCATGTCAGCGCGATCCGCCAGAAGCTGGGCAACGCCGCCGACGGCCAGTCCTGGATACGGACCGTGCGCGGCGTCGGTTACCAACTGGTCAGGGAGTAAGCCATGGGCCGGCTGTTCTGGAAGTTCTTCCTGTCGATCTGGCTCACGTCGATATTGACCGGGCTGACGATAGGGCTCGGATGGTGGCTGCTGCAACAGTTCGCACCGCTGCTCGGCCACGAACTCTCAAGCGAGCGTCATCCGCCGATGCTGCTGCCCATCCTGGCCGGCGCACTGATCAGTCTGATCTTCGGCGCCCTGCTCGCCCGCCACATCACGAAACCGATCAGCCTGCTGAGCAGGGCTTTCCACGACGCGGCCGAAGGCCATCTGGAGACGCGGATCTCGCCGGCGATGGGGCATCGCCGCGACGAAGTCGCCGTACTGGGCAAGGATTTCGACCGGATGGCGGCTCAGCTTCAGCAGTTGATCGGCGCGCAGCAGCGGCTGCTGCACGACGTGTCGCACGAGCTGCGCTCGCCGCTCGCCCGGCTCCAGGCCGCAATCGGTCTGGCGCGGCAGAATCCGCTGCGCGGCGAAGCGATGCTGGAGCGAATCGAGCGCGAGACGGAACGCCTCGACACTCTGGTCGGCGAGCTGCTGACCCTGGCCCGACTCGAGTCCGGTGCCACGCTGTCGCGCGAGCGGGTGGACTTGATCGAACTGCTCGCCGCAATCGCCGACGACGCCCAGTTCGAAGCGCAGGCCAACGACCGCGACGTCAGCCTCAAGGCCGAGGGCCACTTCATTGCCGAAGTCGGCGCCGAACTGATCTACCGGGCCTTCGAGAACGTGATCCGCAACGCAGTCAAATTCACCACGCCGGGAAGCACAGTCGAGATCGGCGCCGAGATCGGCGCGGACGGGAAGACGCTCGCCGTGCGCGTTGCCGATCGCGGCCCGGAAGTTCCGCCCGAGGAGATCGAGCGGATCTTCGGAGCGTTCTACCGCGGCAGCGGCGCCCCCCAGACTCCCGGTTTCGGCCTGGGGCTGGCGATCGCGCGTCGCGCGATCGAATCGCACGGCGGCACGATCACCGCGGCCGCGCGCGAAGGCGGAGGCCTGGAGTTCCAGATCCGCCTGCCGGCTCAGTGCCCCCTCAGTGCCCCTTGAGCGCGTAGATGCCGGGCGCGTTGCGCCAGTAGCCCTTGTAGTCCATGCCGCAGCCGAACAGGAAACGGTCGGCGACATCGACGCCCGAGAAGTCGGCGCGCATGTTCGGAATCGCCTTGCGGTCGTGAACCTTGTGCACCAGCACGGCCGAGAACACCTTTGCTCCCTCGCCCTGCAGGTTCTCGATGATCGCCTTCAGCGTGAAGCCCTCGTCGAGGATGTCGTCGAGCACCAGAACCGTGCGCCCGGCAAGGTTCTGGGTCGGGCGCACGCGCCAGTCAAGCAGGTTGCCGTTCAGCGCGTGGCCGTAGCGCGACGCATGCAGATAGGACACTTCGAGCGGGAAAGGCAGGCGGGGCAGCAGCCGGCCGGCGAGGATCAGGCCGCCGTTCATCACCGCATAGACCAGCGGATTGGTGCCAGCGAGCTTTTCAGTGATCTCGACGGCCAGGCGGTCGAGCGCGGCGTCGACGGCCTCGGGCGAGACGAGGCAGTCCGCCTCGGCCATGGCCAGCTCGACTTCCTTCATGTCGGTACTCATCGGAGTATTCCTTGTTCAATCAATTGCAAAAAGCCGGACGGGAATATCCCGCCCGGCTGAATAGTGGAATGGCCCGCATCAGTGGCCGGCGAAATCGACCAGAGTGAAGAGCGGCAAGCCTGAATCGCGCAGCAGCTGTGAGCCGCCCAGCTCGGGAAGATCGACGATCGCACAGCCTTCGACGACGGTCGCGCCTAGGCGTTCGAGCAGCTTGCGACCGGCCATCATCGTGCCGCCGGTCGCGATCAGATCGTCGATCAGCAGCACCCGATCACCCTGCTTGCAGGCATCGGCGTGCACTTCGACGGTCGCGCTGCCGTATTCGAGCTCGTATTCCTCGGCGATCGTCGTGAAAGGCAGCTTGCCCTTCTTGCGGATCGGCACGAAGCCCAGGCCCAGCTGATGGGCGAGGATGGAGCCGATGATGAAACCGCGCGCATCGATCCCGGCGACGAGGTCGATCTTCTGATCCATATAGCGGAACACGAAATGCTCGACCAGAACCCGCAAACTCTTCGGATCCTGGAGCAGCGGCGTGATATCGCGAAACTGGACTCCGGGTTCGGGCCAGTCGGGAACGGTGCGAATGCGGTCGCGCAGATAAGCGGGGTCGAACAGCATGATTCCCTCTTAGAGCAGCGCGAACTTGGCGATGAAAACCACCGCGATGACCCAGACGGCAGGCGGCACTTCCTTCGCGCGGCCGGAGAACAGCTTGATGCCGGCATAGCTGACGAAGCCGAAAGCGATGCCGTTGGCGATCGAATAGGTGAAGGGCATCGCGACCGCGCAGACGACGGCCGGAGCCGATTCGGTCAGGTCGCCCCATTCGATTTCGCCGAGGCCGCGTGCCATCAGGATCGCGACGTAGATCAGCGCAGGCGCAGTCGCATAGCTCGGCACCGAGCCGGCCAGAGGCGAGAAGAACAGCGCCGCGAGGAAGAGGATTGCAACGGTGACCGCGGTCAGGCCGGTCCGGCCGCCGGCGGCGGTGCCGGCCGCACTTTCAACATAGGCGGTCGTCGAGGACGTACCGAGCACGGCGCCTGCGGCGATCGCGGTCGAGTCGGCGAGCAGTGCGCGGTTCAGGCGCGGCAGCTTGCCATCCTTGTCGAGCAGGCCGGCACGGTGGCAGACACCGATCAGCGTGCCGGTCGCATCGAACAGCTCGACCATGAAGAAAGTCAGCACAACGGTCAGCAGGCCGGCGTGCAAAGCGCCCTTGATGTCCATCTGACCGAAGGTCGGCATCAGCGAAGGAGGCGCCGAGAACACGCCGCCAAACTTCGAGAAACCGAGCAGGATCGACGCCGCGGTCACCGACAGGATGCCGATGATGATCGCGCCGGTCACCCGGCGCGCTTCGAGCGCAACGATCAACAGGAAGCCCGCGATCGCAAGCAGCGCACCGGGCTGGTGCAGATCGCCGAGCGAGACCAGGGTCACCGGATTGCCCTGGATCAGGCCCGCGTTCTTCAGGCCGATGATCGCGAGAAAAAGGCCGATGCCGGCCGAGATCGCGAGTTTCAGCGAATGCGGGATCGCATCGACGATCCATTCGCGAACCTTGAACAGGCTGACGATGATGAACAGGCAACCGGAGATGAAGACCGCGCCCAGCGCCGCCTGCCATGAGAAACCCATGCCCTTGACGACCGCGAACGCGAAATAGGCGTTCAGGCCCATGCCCGGCGCCAGCGCGATCGGGTAGTTCGCATAGAGGCCCATGATCGCGGTACCCAGCGCAGCCGCCAGGCAGGTCGCGGCGAACACCGCTTCGCGCGGCATTCCGGCCGCGGACAGGATGTCGGGATTGACGAAGACGATATAGGCCATCGTCAGGAAGACGGACAGGCCGGCCAGGCATTCGGTGCGCACGGTCGTGCCGTGTTCGCGCAACTTGAAGAAGGAATCGAGCATCGGAGAAGTTCCGGAGAATCTGAAGACAGGAAGGCGCGGATTCTACGCCGCGTGACCGCCCCCGCCATCCCCCCGCCCGTCGTTTCTGTTCTGAATCAAGCCGCCGGAGGGTGTGCGCCGATCGCGACGACCTGGGCCGGATCGGCATGAACGCCTTGCCAGTGGCGCACGTCGATCAGTCCATCGTGGATCGCGGCCGAAAAATCCCGGATGCAGACAGGCCGGATTTCATCCCAAGGAGCGCCGAAACCGAACACTCCACACGCACCGCTGCGTCCTTTGCCCTTCGCGTGATACATCGCCTGATCGATCAGCGTAAAGTAAGAATCCCAGCTCCCCACCGCCGCACCATCCCCGGCCGGGAAGGGACAGAAGCCGACTGACACGGTCACGCGCAACGAGGCGTCGCCCACCCGGAAATTCTCCCCCCCCACCCGCGTCAGCACCCGCTCGACAAAGGCTTCCATGCCACGAGCCGCCATTCCCGGCAGCGCGATCAGGAACTCTTCGCCGCCCCAGCGGGCAAGCCGGTCGCCTTCGCGCAGCAGACCGCCGAGACGGCGCGCGACTTCAACGAGCACCTCGTCACCCACCTCATGGCCAAAGCGGTCGTTAATCGACTTGAAGAAATCGATGTCGAGCAGGGCCAGGCCTAGAGGCTTGTCCTGACTTGCCGGCGGCAGGGTCTCCAGCCACGCATGCATGGCCCGCCGGTTGAAGAGACCGGTCAGAGAGTCGCGCTCGGCCAGAAAGGCGAGCCGGGCGTTGGCCGCGGCGAGATCATGGTTCGCGCGGCGCACGCGCCGGAATATCGCAACCCCCGCACCGCCTGCGATGATCAGCAGCACGGCGAGCGTGGCGAAAAAACTTGACCACAGGCGGTGGTGCTCGGCTTCGCTCGCGGCGACCCGGTTCTCCAGTTGAAGGCGCGAGATCTCCCGCTGCCTCCGGTCGGAATCGAACTTCTCCTGGAGTTCGGCGACCTGGGCCACGCGCTGTAGCCGCATCTGGGTTTCCTGGACAGTTCGATACTCTTTCATGACCGCCAGCGCCTCGCGGTCCTGCCCAAGCTGCTCATAAGAATGGGCTAGCTGGGCCAAGGCCATCAACAGATAGTTCTGCTGCTCCAGGGGGCGCAGGATCTCGGCGGATTTGAGCAGGCTGGCCACCCCCTCTTTCGACTGCCCCGATGCAAACAGCGCCTGCCCCATGTTGAGCCTGAGCAGTCCGACCGCGACTGCATCGACCTGAGGCATCTGCAGTTCGAGTCCGCGCCGGGCATGCTCGATCGCCAGCGGCCACTGCTTGTGAATCAGGAACCAGTCGGAAAGGTTGATCAGCGAGTACTGTTCGAGCACGGACAAGCCCAGCTTCTGGGCTTTCCGGTAGGCCTGGATCAGCAGGGGCAGACTCTCCCCGCCGTCGGCGGCATCGCCGCCGACGATCGCCTCTATTCCCAGCAGGGAGGTGAGCAACCACTCCTGCTTCTGCGGCCGCAACAGGCGTTGAGCCTCGTGGATGTATTGCAGCGCGCGCCGGTTGTCGTAGAGACCGATGTTGAGCAGGGCCATGGCCCGGTAGCTGCTGGCTTCAAGAACGGGATCCTTCACCGCCCTCGCCTCCCTCAGAGCCAGATCGAGAACCCCGATCGCCTCTTCGTTGTGGTGCTGTTTGAAAAGCGCGAGGCCCAGGCTCTGCCGGGCGAGCGAGGAGAGAGCCGGCCGCTTCAAGGATGAAGCCAGAGCGACGGCGAGCCGGGACGCTTCGAGCTGGCCGGGAACGTCGTTCCTCAGATAGGCGATGCGGGCGCGCAGCACCTGGGCGCGGATCTGATCGGCTTCGTCGCGGGCAGCCTCGGCGGCCGACATCAGCTCGGCGATCGAGATCCTTGCCGCGTCGAAACTGGCCGACTCGATCAGCGCCTCGGCTTCGCTAGCCAGAACCCGGCGGCGCGTCGGCGAAGGAAGATCGGAGAGCCTGAGCTTGATGCGTTCGATCCGGGCCAGCAGCTCTCCGGTCGATATGTCGCGCGGAGAAATCGCCGCCTCGACCTGCACTTGCACATCCGAGGGCAGGGACGGCGCAGCAAAGGCGATCTGCGCCGCACAGGACAGAAGGATCAGACAGAGACCGAGACGAATCGCCAAGCGGGACATTCCGGGTACGGGAGGCCAAGGGATGATCTGAAACTTCTATCACACAGTTACAAACTGTTTCTAAAAATCCGAAGAATCTTTGATGAAATCCCGCAGCAAAAATCAGGCCCGCTCGCGGAAGTCCTTTCCGAAATAACGCTCGCCCAGCGAATGCAGCCCTCGCCAGAGCGCCCAGGCCCGGGTCGCCAGGCCGAAGAGCCGGCGCGGCCGACTCCAGGCAAAGCCTGCGGCAACGACTCCGACCACCAACAGGCGATGACGGCTCGCCCAGCCGGCGGCCGAAAACAGGCGATCCGCGATGCCGAGTCCAGGCGAGAGCATCGCCAGCGCGTCGGCGATCTCGTCCCGTCTGAGCCGGGAGCGTTCGCACAGCGCCGCGCGGCGCTCGGCCAGTACGCGTTCGCGCCGGCAGCTCATCGCCGGCCTTTCAGCGCACTCTTGTCCGCCGCCAGCTCGGCCAGGCTGTCCTGAAAGATCCGGCAGCCCTGCGAGAGGCGACGGCGCGCGTTGTTCCCGGTCCACACAGCAAGCCCCAGGAAGAGCAGCACATCGAGGCCCAGAGCCAGCAGACGATGGCTATCCCACAGCGCAACGGTCACGAACACGGCCAGGGACAGCACGCCGAAACCGATGAAGAGCGCGGCGAGGATCAGATTGAAGATGGCCGAGCCGAGCCGGATACCCTCCTGCTCGATTTCGACTGCCAACAGGGACAGCCTGATCTGGAGGGTATCCAGCACGGCATGAGCCAGCCGGGCCAGGCGCCCGGCAAAGCTGCTAGCTTCGCTCTCACTCATGAATCAGCGGCGTCCGATCAGCAGACCGATCAGGAAACCGACTCCTGCCGCAACACCGACTGATTGCCACGGATTTTCGCGAACATAGGTATCGGTCGCCTTGGCCGCTTCGCGAGTCCGCGCCACGACGCTCTCCTCGGCATCCTGGATACGGGCGCGCGCCAGCGCCAGCTTCTCGCCGAGGCGCCCTTTCACTTCGGCAAACTTTCCGGTCGTATCGCCGGCCGCGAGGCGCAACATCTCTTCGGCATCGGCCAGAACCAGCTTTACATCGGCGACCAGCTTATCGCGGTCGACTTGACTCGCTTCACTCATGACAGCCTCCTTGAACAGAACCTCATCCGGCCACCCCAGGGATGGACACTCTTCAGTGTGGCTCAGTATCCGCCCGATTCGCCAGAAACGGGAGCGGATATTTCTAGATCGTAGTCAATAGTGAGCGGGGCATGATCCGAGAAGCGCTGATCCTTGTAGACGGAGCAGGAACGCGCCAGAGAAGCGATGCCCGGCGTCGCGATCTGGTAGTCCAGACGCCAGCCAACGTTCTTCGCCCAGGCCTGGCCACGGTTCGACCACCATGTGTAGCACTCGTCGGTCGCTTCCGGCTCCAGACTGCGATAGACATCGACCCAGCCCTGCTCGTCGAAGAGCCGCGAGAGCCAGGCTCTCTCCTCGGGCAGGAAACCGGAGTTCTTCTGATTGGATTTCCAGTTCTTCAGATCCGCTTCGCGGTGCGCGATGTTCCAGTCGCCACAGACGATCACCTCGCGACCGCTTTGACGCAGCGCCGCCATCCGGAGCAGGAAATGATCCATGAAACGGTATTTGGCCGCCTGCCTTTCCTCCGAGCTGGACCCGGAAGGCAGATAGAGCGAGATCACCGACAAGGGACCGATCGGCGTTGAAAAGTCGGCCTGCAGGTAGCGCCCTTCGGAGTCGAACTCGGCCACTCCGATGCCGGAAGACCACGCTTCGGGGCTATGTCGAGCCATCACCGAGACTCCGCTATAGCCCTTCTTTTCGGCGCAGTGAAAGGCCAACTCCCAGCCTTCCGGCTCGCGCAGCGTCGGCGCGAGATCCGCTTCCTGGGCTTTCAATTCCTGGAGGCAGACCAGATCGGCCTGCTGCCGGGCCAACCAATCGTGAAACCCTTTGCTCGAAGCGGAGCGGATACCGTTGAGGTTGATAGTGATGACGCGTAACATCAAATTAATCGTCCGACAAACCCATAATGACTGCCGGCACCTCAGCCGAGGGTCGGCCCGTAAAATGAACTTCAGCCGCGAATTTCTTGCCCTCGCCGTTGCGAAGGGTGTTCTCCGTTTTGGGAACTTCACGACCAAAGCCGGTCGCCAGTCCCCGTATTTCTTCAATTCCGCACTGTTTGACGACGGGGCTTCTTTCGGCGAGCTGAGCGGATATTATGCGCAAGCAATCGCCGCGTCGAACATCGCCTTCGACACGCTGTTCGGCCCGGCTTACAAGGGCATCCCTCTGGTCGCGGGAACCGCGATCCGGCTCGCCGAGCAGGGCCGCAACGTCCCCTTCTGTTTCAACCGCAAGGAAGCGAAGGATCACGGCGAAGGCGGCACGCTGGTCGGAGCTCCGCTCAAGGGCCGGGTCCTGATCCTCGACGACGTGATCTCGGCGGGAACCTCGGTGCGCGAATCGGTCGAAATCATCCGCTCTCAGGGCGCGGAGCCGGCCGGTGTCGTGATCGCGCTTGACCGGATGGAACGCGGCCAGGGAGAACACTCGGCGGTTCAGGAAGTACGCAGTCAGTATGGAATTCCGGTCGTCGCCGTTGCAAATTTGCTGGACTTGATTGCCTACCTGGGCAGCAATAGCGAGCTGACAACTCACCTCGACGCGGTCAATGCCTACCGGGAACGCTATGGAGTTGCGGATGCGAAATAAAGCGAAACGGTTGCTGTGGGGCATCTTCTGCATCTGGCCTGCAGCCGCCGCTTTCACTGCATCAGCGACTCCCTCTGACAATCTTTACTGCTGCAACGATGCGAACGGCCACCGCATCTGCGGCAATCCCCTGCCTGCGGCCTGCTATAACCGCGCCTACAAGGAACTCTCGCGCGGAGGCCGCACGACGCGTGAAGTCGCCGCTCCGCTCAGCGCCGAGGAGCGCCAGCGCAAGGATGCCGCCGACAAGGCCCAAAAGGAAGCCGAGGCCAGGCTCGCCGAGCGCCGGCGGCGCGACAAGGCGCTGCTCGACAGCTACTCCTCAGTCAGCGTGATCGACGCACGCCGCAACGCGAGCCTCTCCGCGGCAGCCAAGGAAATCGAAGTCTTCCGCCGCCAGGAAGCGCATCTCGTCGCCGAACGCAAACAGCAGGAAGCGAGGCTTGCTGCATCGAAAACGAAAACACCGCCCCGCGCGCTTCAGGATGACATTGCGTCGACCAATTCCGAACTCGCGGCTCTGCGCTCCGTGATCGCCCAGAAACAGCGCGACTACGATGTCCAAAAGGCGCGCTTCGACGAAGACCGCAGCCGATACCTCGAGCTGACCGGGCAATCCTCGACCCGTTGATCGCTTGGCAATGCATCGCCCCCAGCGCTGGGACATCTTCTGCGCCGTCATCGACAATTTTGGCGATGCCGGAGTCTGCTGGCGCCTCGCGCGCCAGCTCGCCGCCGAGCACGGCTATGTAGTCAGACTGATCATTGACGATCTGGCGAGCCTCGCGATGCTCGCGCCCAAGCTCGACCCGCGCGCTCCACTGCAGATCCTGGCCGGAGTCACGGTAGTGCCGCGCGAGCAGGCGCCGACCGATGCCGCCGATGTCGTCATCGAAGCGTTCGGCGCGCCGGTTCCCGAGGCCTACCTGGCCGCGATGGTCGAAACCCCGCCCGTCTGGATCAACCTCGAATACCTCTCGGCCGAAGCCTGGATAGAAGGCTGCCACTGCCTGCCCTCGCCCCACCCCCGCCTGCCGCTGACCCAGTGGTTCTTCTACCCCGGCTTCACCGAACAGAGCGGAGGGCTACTGCGCGAGGCGCGCCTCATCGCCGATCGCGAGGCCTTCCAGGCGGTCCCCGGAGCCTTCGCCGGCTTCCTGGATGGTCAGGGGCTCAGGCCGCCCGAACCGGAAGCGCTGAAGATCTCGCTGTTCGGCTATGAGAACCCGGCGCTCGCCGGCCTGATCAAAGCCTGGTCGCACTCTTCACGCCCGATCTGGTGCGCGGTTCCGGAGGGACGGATACGCGCATCGGTCGAGTCCACCTTGGGCAAGCCCCTCAGCACGACGCAGCACCGCGGCGCACTGACGCTCGAACCCATCCCCTTTCTCGCCCAGGACGACTACGACCGTCTGCTCTGGGGTTGCGACCTGAACTTCGTCCGCGGCGAGGATTCCTTCGTCCGCGCGCAGTGGGCCGCGCGCCCTCTCGTCTGGCACATCTACCCGCAGGACGAGCAGGCCCACCTCGTCAAGCTCGAAGCCTTCCTCGACCGATACCACGAAGGCCTCGCCAGTGCGCCGGCCGAGGCCTCCATCGCCTTGCACGACGCATGGAACCGCTCGGAGGGCGCCCGTGTCGAAGCGCTGTGGCCGCAGTTCGAGGACGCCCTGCCCGAGCTCGCCCAGCATGCCCGGCGTTTCGCACAGGCGCTCGCCGATCAGCCCGATCTTGCGACACAGCTAGCGCTGTTCGCAAAAAGCAAGCTAAAATAACCAGTTATCTATCTCCAAGGCGCCCTCAGGCGCCATTTTTGTGATTCAGGTGCCCTGATGAAAATTGCCCAAGAACTCCGCGCCGGCAACGTCGTGATGGTCGGCTCCGAACCCCTGGTGGTTCAAAAGGCCGAATACAGCAAGTCCGGCCGTAACGCTTCCGTCGTCAAGATGAAGTTCAAGAACCTGCTGACCGGCTCGGGATCCGAAACCGTCTATCGCGCCGACGACAAGTTCGAACTCGTCACGCTCGACCGCAAGGAAGTGACCTACTCCTACTTCGCCGATCCGATGTATGTCTTCATGGACGCCGAGTACAACCAGTACGAAGTCGAAGCCGACAACATGGAAGACGCGCTGAAGTACCTCGTCGACGGCATGCCGCTCGAAGTGGTCTTCTACGACGGCAAGGCGATCTCGGTCGAACTGCCGACCAGCGTCGTCCGCGAAGTGATCTATACCGAGCCGGCCGTCAAGGGCGACACTTCGGGCAAGGTCATGAAGCCGGCCAAGATCAGCACCGGTTTCGAACTGCCGGTTCCGGCCTTCGTCGAAATCGGCGACAAGATCGAAATCGATACGCGCACCGACGAGTACCGCAACCGCGTCAAATAATCTCCGGGGTCTGGTCTTGCGCACAGTGCGAGGCCAGACACCGCTGATCTAGAGAAAAAGCAGGCTCAGGCCTGCTTTTTTATTGCCCGCTCGCCGCCTCGGCAAGTTCGACTTCGACCCTCTCCGGAGTCAGTATCCTCAGGCGCTCGCGCAGCAGGCGATGGCGGGCGAGGCGAAGCAGCGCCTTGTCGCGGCTGATGAGCGCGGGAACTTCGGCCTGGATCGCCAGTTCGAGGAATTTCTGGTCGTCGCCGTCACGGCAGCGTGGCAGCTCGGGGTCGGGCTCGCGCTGGACCAGCATCGTGCAGAGCGCCTCGTAGTCGGCGAGCAGGCTCGCCTGCTTCCCGGCTTCGATCCTGAACTGCGGATAGGCGAGCACCCGGCGCAGCTCCTCGCGGCAGTCCGGACGCAGAAAGGGCCTGATCTCTCCCGCTTCGAGCGCGGCGCGCAGGCGGGAGAGAGCAGGATCGCGGAAGTGCCACAGCGCCATCACGGTGTTGGTATCGAGCACGACGCGGCTCAGGTCGGGATATTCGGTGACTTCGTTCAGCATTCGCCGATTATCCCGGAAACCGGATCCGGCTTCAGCAGCGATCGAGGTAGCGGGATCCGCACTGCTTGTAGCGCCGCGTCGAAAACAGCACGCTGGACGCAAAGGCTTCGAGACCGAGCTCACGGACCAGTGCCGCGCATCGCGCCTGAACCTGAGCCTTGTCCTTGCCTTGGATCATGCAGTGCAGGTTGTAAGGCCAGAGCTGCGGAGCACGCTCGCGCCGGAAGCAAAGACTGACCCCGGCCTGGGCGGCGATCCTGCGCCCCAGCTCGGCGACCTGCTCGTCGGGCACGTCCCAGACGCACATCGCGCGACAGGCGATAGCGCTCTCGGGCTGGCGAAGAACGATGCCGAGCCGGCGCAACGCGCCAGAGGTGAGCCAGGCGCGCAATTGCTCGATCACCTCGCGCTCGTGCATGCCCGCCCTCATCCCGAGCCGCGCGAAGGGCCTGGGCACCAGAGGCAAGCCTTGTTCCAGCGCCGCCAGCAGACGCCACTGCCGGGGTTCCAGGCTCATTCCAGGACGCGGCGAAGGGCCTCGCAAGGCCGCTTCGGCGGAGAAGGCTTCGAGCATCGGCAGATCAAGCGGCGCAAAGCCCGTCGCTTCCTCTATCCGGGCCAGAGCCGCATCGATGTGGGCGCGACTCGCCGCAGTCAGAACAAACCAGAGGTTGTAGTGGTGATCGCGGCCGTAGTTGTGATTGACCTCGGGCATCAGCGAGATATAGCCAGCGATCGCATCGATCTGCTCGGCCGGAACCGACAGTGCGGCCAGAGTCGATGCGCCAAAGACCGCCGGGGTCGCTACCGCGCCAATCCGGGCGATCACTCCTTCGCGCAGCAGATGGCGCAGCGCCTGCAGCACCTGGCGCTGGGTGCGGCCGACCGCCGCCGCGATGCAGGCAAAGGGCTCGGGATCCAGAGGCAGATCGCGCTGCCAGCTCTTCACCAGATTGGCCTCGAAAGCGGCATCGCGCGGCTCCTCCGGCGCGCCCTGGAGCAGCGCGAGGATGTCCACCGCGCCCCCAAAGGACGGCAGGACATGCGGCGACAAACGATCAGAGACGGACACGGACACCTCGGCTACGGCGATGGAGGATTCATACAATTCGCGGCTGAAACAGGGGCGGCAAAACGGGCGGCTCCTTGATCTCCTCGCAGCGTAGGTCAGAATGCCGCGCCGCACCGGTCGCCTGTTTGACCCGAGTCAATCGCGCGGACGCGGCCTTCTGCGCCAAATCAGGCGCGTGATACTTAGGCCCCGCCGACCGCGCTCATGACACCGGCAAGCTCAGCGCCCCGGCAGAAAAGGCTTGCCCAGCGACGCGGGCAGATTCAGCTGCAGCAGCTTGCGGTCGCGCGAGATCAGCACCAGAACGATGACCGTCGCCGCATAGGGCAGAGCCGACATCAACTGGGATGGCAGCGATATTCCCAGCCCCTGGGCATGCATCTGCAGAATCGTGACGCCACCGAAAAGGTAGGCCCCGAAGAGCAGGCGCAGCGGTTTCCAGCTCGCGAATACGACCAGTGCGACCGCGATCCAGCCCCGGCCAGCGCTCATGTTCTGCACCCACAGCGGCGTATAGACCGTCGACAGATAGGCTCCGGCGATGCCGGCCATCGCGCCGCCGAACAGCACCGCCCCGTAGCGGATCGCGACGACCGGATAGCCGATCGCATGCGCCGCTTCGGGCGACTCTCCGACCGCGCGCAGCAGCAGGCCCAGCCGGGTTTTGGCCAGCACCCACCACGAAGCCGCGAACACGAAGTAGGACAGATAAACGATGGCGTCCTGCTTGAAGAAGATCGGGCCGATCACCGGAATCCCGGAGAGCAGCGGAATCGCGAGCGGTTTGAGGCCAGGCAGGCTGAAGCTGACGTAGCGCTGGCCGATGAAGGCCGACAGGCCGATGCCGAAGATCGTCAGGGCGAGGCCCGCAGCGGACTGGTTCGCGGACAGAGACAGCACCAGGAAACCGAAGAGCGCCGCGGCCAGCATTCCGGCCAGCGCGCCGGCGATCAGGCCCGCTCCGGCACCGCCCCCGGTCTCGACCGCACAGGCGAAGCCAGCGATCGCGCCGATCAGCATCATGCCTTCGACGCCCAGGTTGATGACACCGCTCCGCTCGGCGACGAGTTCGCCCAGCCCCGCGAACAGCAGAGGCGTCGCGGCGCCCAGCGTTCCGACCAGCACAGGAATCAGGTGTTCGATCATCGTCATTCTCCTTGGCTCGCCGCACCGGCGGCTTTGAGCGGAACTCGGCGCTTGAACCGAAAGTCGATCAGCACATCGGTCGCGAGCAGGAAGAACAGCAACATGCCCTGGAAGATCCCAGTGATCGCGGCGGGAAGCTGCAGCGACACCTGGGCCGCTTCGCCGCCCAGATAGATCAGGGCCATCAGCAGGCCGGAGAACACGATACCGATCGGGTGAAGCCGGCCGATCCAGGCCACGATGATCGCCGCATAGCCGTAACCCGGCGAGATGTTCAGGTTCAGCTGCCCGACCGGGCCGGCCACTTCGCCGACCCCGGCCAGCCCTGCGGTCAGTCCGGACAGGATCAGACTGAGCCAGATCGTCCGGCGCGCGGGGAAGCCCGCATAGCGCGCGGCCTGAGGCGCGAGACCGCCAACGTTGAGCTGGTAGGCGAGGAAGCTGCGGCTGACAAAGAGCCAGAACGCGGCAACGATCGTCAGCGTGATGAAGATCGACACATTGACCCTGAGCCCTTCGAAGAGCATCGGGAAGAGCGCCGAATCGCCGAACATGACCGACTGCGGGAAATTCTGGCCCGCCGGATCGCGCCACGGGTCGCTGACCAGCCAGGCGAGCAGGAAGTCGGCGACATAGGCGAGCATCAGCGTCGTCAGCGTTTCCTCGGCATTGAAGTGGGTCTTCAGCCAGGCCGGCAGCGCGCCCCACAGGGCTCCGCCGAACGCGCCAGTGACCACCATCGCCGGCAACACCCACCAGGCATCGATCCCGTTGCAGGCAATCGCAACGCCGCCCCCGAAGATCGCACCCATGATCAGCTGCCCTTCGGCGCCGATATTGTAGATGCGCGCCCGGAAGCCGATCGCGAGGCCTTCGGCGATCAGGATCAGCGGAGAGGCCTTGACCATCAGCTCGCTCCAGCCGTTCGCATCGGCCAGAGGCTCGACGAAGAACACGCGGAAAGCGTCGAAAGGCTGCTTGCCGAGCGCGACGAACAGCAGGCCGGCCGAGACCAGGGTCAGCGCGATCGCGATCAACGGAGAGGCGAGCTTCATCGCCAGCGACGGATTCGCGCGCGGTTCAAGCCTCAGCATCGCCCGCCTCCTGCGCATCGAGAAGGCCACCCATCTTCAAACCGATCGCCTCGATGTCGGTCTCGTCGCGGGGCACGGCCTCGGACAGCCGGCCGGCGGAAAGCACCGCGATCCGGTCGCATATCTCGAACAACTCTTCCAGCTCCTCGGAAATGACCAGCACGCCAACCCCCTGGCGCGAAAGATCGATCAGGGTCTGGCGCAGGAAAGCCGAGGCGCCGACATCGACGCCCCAGGTCGGTTGGGCGACGATCATCGCGCGCGGCTCCTGCATGATCTCGCGGCCGACGATGAACTTCTGCAGGTTGCCGCCCGACAGGCTGCGCGCGGCCGCCTGCGGACCGCGGCAACGCACATCGAAGCGCTCTATGCAGCGCGCGGCGAACGCCCGGGCGGCGCCGAAGCGCAGCAGGCCGTGGCGTTTGAGTCCCTTGCGGTGGGCGGTCAGAATCGTGTTCGCGGTCAGGGACATCGCCGGGACCGCACCGCGACCCAATCTTTCCTCGGGAACGAAGGCGAGGCCCATATCGCGCCGACGGCCGGCGTCGAGATGGCCGACCGGAACGCCGTCGAGCAGAATCGCCCCCTCTGCCGAGCGCTGCTCCCCGGACAGCGCCGCCAGCAGTTCAGCCTGGCCGTTGCCGGAAATACCGGCGATGCCGACCAGCTCGCCGCGTTTCACCTGCAGGTGGATTTCGTGCAGAGCCGTGCCGAATGCGTCATCGGTCGCGAGCGACAACGAACGCACTTCGAGCGCGACCCCCTCTTCCCCGGCGTAGGCGGGTGCGCAGCAGTGCGGCAGCTCACGCCCTATCATCATCCGCGCGAGGCTCGCCGAACTCTCGCAGCGCGGATCGGCTTCGCCGGCCACGCGGCCATCGCGCATCACGGTTGCCCGTTCGCAGAGCTCGCGGATCTCGTCGAGCTTGTGGCTGATGTAGAGGATGGACACGCCTTCGCTGGCGAGCTGGCGCAGGGTTCCGAAGAGTTTGCGCACGGCCTGGGGCGTCAGCACCGAAGTCGGCTCATCGAGGATCAGGAGCTGGGGGTTTTGCAGCAGGCAACGGACGATCTCGACGCGCTGGCGCTCGCCGACCGACAGGCTGTGCACGAGGCGCCACGGATCGAGCGGCAGGCCATAGCGTCGGGAGACGTGCTCGACCCGCTCGGCCAGCGCTTCCAGGTCGAACTTGCCGTCCAGCACCAGCGCGATGTTCTCGACAACCGACAGCGTCTCAAACAGCGAGAAATGCTGGAAGACCATGCCGATGCCCAGCGCGCGCGCGGCGGCCGGGTTGGCGATCGTGATCTGCTTGCCATTCCAGAGGATTTCGCCGGCGTCGGCCTGAACCGCACCGTAGATGACCTTCATCAGCGTGCTCTTGCCGGCGCCGTTCTCGCCGAGCACGGCGTGGATTTCGCCGGGCCGCACGCGGAGACTGACTCCGTCGTTGGCGACGACGCCGGGATAGCGTTTGGTGATGCCAAAGAGCTCGATGCGCGCATCGCTGTGCGAGGCGCGCTCAGGGGGGGATGAATTCATCGTCTGGATACGCAAGATCGGGGCTGCACCCCCGAAAGGTGCGATGGTAACTTCATTCGGGACATTCCGCGTCAAGAGTGAGCCGCCACTCCGACTCATCGTCGCCGTCGCGGCAGACGCGGAGCAGATGGGAGCCCCGCGCGACCGCTTCGGCTCGGCCGCGCCAGAGCAGGGCCTTGTCGGCATCGATGCGCTCGAAGAGCAAGCGCACAGCACCGGCGCCGGGGCCCAGCACGAAGCGCGTCTGTCTCTTTCTGAAACCTTGTTCGAGCAGAGCGCGCGCGATCGCCATCGCCTCCCATTCGAGGTGAGCGCCTCCCAGAGAGCCGCAACAGCCATGGGTGGCCACCAACATCGCCTCCTGCTGTTCGCAGCAAGCAAGCCCTTCCCGCGGAATCAGGCTGACCAGCATCAACGCGCCGTGACGGGCGAGCCATTCCGGCAGCCTCTGCAACCATTGCATCGCGCCTCCTCGTGGAATCGGCGGCATCGCAGGATCGCCGACCGGAACCCGACATCCGGGAACCCGGCAAAACTTAACACAGCCGGTCAGGCCATCACCCCAGCGGGAATGGATCCGGAGTATCGGTCAAAACGAATGAACAGGCGGACGAATGAAGGGCGCAGATGAACAAACGCCGGAAGACGTTTACACGTCATCCGGCGCAAGGGGGGGAGTCGGAGCGCGGTCAGGCCGCGCTCTTTCAGTCTTCGCTCATTTCGCTGAGCAGCTTTTCGGCGAGGTCATCGACATCGTTGCGCTTGGGCATCGCTGCGAAGATTACGGCCGGAACGATCAGGGCAAGCATCATCATGGGGGGAGTTCTCTCTGTCGCTTCTTTGTTGAAAGCAGTCTATCCAGATCCTTGATTTTTCACATGAAAACATTTGGATTGAAGCAAAAGAGAAATTGATGGCCCGGCAAGCCCTGCGCCGCTTATGGCCGGGATATGCCGGCAAGGATGGCCCGCCACCTTCCGGCTTGATAAAGTCCCCCCCTTGCGCCGTCACCAAGAGTTCGGGCGGCGTCTCATTCCTCCAGGAGAACCATCGATGATCATGTCCCGCATCAAGATGCTGGCAGCCGGCGCCACCCTCGCGCTCGGCGTTGCTGGCGCAGCCACTGCGGCCGATCCGCTGCAGGCCGGCTTCGTCTATATCGGCCCGACCGGCGACCACGGCTGGACCTACTCGCACGACGTCGGCCGCAAGGCGGTCGAAGCCAAGCAAGGCTCCAAGGTCAAGACGATAGGCGTCGAGAACATCCCCGAGACGGCCGACTCCGAACGCGTCTTCCGCGATCTCGCCAGCAAGGGTTACAAGGTCATCTTCGGCACTTCGTTCGGCTACATGAACCAGATGGAGAAGGTCGCCCGCGCCTTCCCGAAGACCGTGTTCATGCACTCGACCGGCTACAAGACCGGCAAGAATCTGGGCACCTACGATGTCCGCACCTATGAAGGCGCCTACATGCTGGGGGTCGTGGCCGGCAAGCAGACCAAGAGCGGCAAGCTCGGCGTGGTCGGCTCGATCGCGATCCCCGAAGTGATCCGCAACATCAACGCCTTCACGGTCGGCGCGCGCAGCGTCAATCCGAAGGTCACGACCCGCGTGATCTGGGTGAACAGCTGGTTCAACCCGGGCAAGGAACGTGAAGCGGCTCTGGCCCTGATCGCCCAGGGCGCCGACGTGCTGATGCAGAACACCGACTCCCCCGCCGTCGCCCAGACCGCGAAGGAAAAAGGCGTCTATGGCTTCGGCTGGGATTCGGACATGACGAAATTCGGCGGCAAGTCGCAGCTCGCGGCTTCGGTGCTGAACTGGGGCATCATCTACAACGAGACGATAGACAAGGTCGCCGCCGGCACCTGGAAGCCGACCCAGATCTGGTACGGCGTCAAGGAAGGCGCGGTCAACATCGACAACTTCGGCCCGGCGGTTCCGGCCGCGGTCAAGAAGCTGGCCGAAGAGCGCCGCGACGCGATCAAGGCCGGCAAACTCCACCCCTTCACCGGCCCGCTGAAGGATCAATCCGGCAAGCTCTTCCTGGCCGCCGGCAAGACGATGTCCGACGACGATCTGCACAAGTTCAACTTCTACGTCGAAGGCGTCGAAGGCAGCATCCCGAAGTGAGCGTCCGCGCTTCCGGAGAACAAAAACGCCCGGCATGCCGGGCGTTTTTCATTTCAAAACCCAAAACCCGAAATCACAACGCCAGATCGGCCCTCACCTGCGCCCCGGCGTCCCGCCAGCCGCGTGCCAACTCATCGATGCTCTTGCCGCTCTCGGTCGCGATCGCTTCGCGATACAGCGTCACCTTGTAGCCGCGGTTCAAGGCGCCGCGCGTCGTCGCATTGACGCAGTACGCCGCATCGAGGCCAGTGATCATCAGACGGTCCACCTGATGTTCGCGCAGGAAGGCATCGAACTCGGCGTTGGAGAAGGAGTCGGGCCGGTGTTTGACGAAGGTCCGGTCCGCGGCGCTCTGCGCGAGGCGGCGGTCCAGCTGGGCTCCCGGTGTTCCGGGCGCATTGATGTGATCGAACATCGTCGCGATCAGAAAATTATCGATCTCGTTGCGGATGAAGACGACGAGATCGCCTCTCGCCCTCGCCTGGGCAATCAGCGCATTGGACGCCGTAACGATTTTGTCCCCGTCCCGATAACGCTTTCTGGCCTGCGGTCCCGTGTAGTCCTGCTGGATGTCGATGACGACCAGCGCGGCGCGGGGAGACGGATAGGATGCGATTCGCTCTCCACGGCTCGGACGGACGAAGAGGAACATCGCGGCGAAGAACAGGACCGCGATCAACGCAATCGCCACGCCGATCCAGATAAAGAACGCCTTCGCCGTCATCGCGATGCCTCCTTCTGCCTGTTGGTAAGCGGACGCAAAACCATCGTCTCAGCGCTTGCAGGTCTCGGAGGCGAACTGCACGAGATCGGTGCTGGCCTTGCGCGCATCCTCGACATTGATCCGTTTGGCTTTCAGAAGCAGCGCGAGATCCGAATTCATCGTATGCGAACCCGATCCGGGCTGGGTGTTGAGCTTGTCGAGCAGGGGCCGAATACCGCCGACATTGCGCGACGCGATCAGCGCCTTCGCCTCGGTTTCCGGAGTCAGACACTCGGTCGCCAGGTAGTAGGAGTCGCCCTTCAGCGACGGAATCAGGGCCTGACAGATCACTCCACGCAGCGAACTGGCCAGGGTCTGGGCCTGGGCGTCGCTGTTGCCGAGCAGTCTCAGCATCTTCTGCAACCCCAGTTCGAGCGAGCGCGCATGCAGCGTCGCGAACACCAGAGGGCCCGACTCGGACAGCGCCAGCGCTTCGAGCGCGGTCTGGGCGTCGCGGATCTCGCCGATCAGGATCACGTCGGGCCGCTCGCGCAGCGCATCGAGCGCACCCAGGTAATAGCTCTCGACGTCACCATCGGCGCCGACTTCGCGCTGGGTGATGATGCAGTGACGCTGAGGAATCAGCGTCTCGACCGGGTCTTCGATCGTAATGATGTGACCGGAGCGGGTCTTGTTGATCTCGTCGAGCAGCGATGCGATCGTCGTCGACTTGCCCTGGCAGGTGTCACCGATGATCAGAACGAGACCGCTGGTGAGCTTCGCGAAGTCCTGAATCGACTCGCGCACGCCCAGGTCTTCGAGCGGCATCGGTTCGGTCGGAAAGCGGCGGATCACACAGCCGAGGCGCTTGCGACCCTGGAAGGTGAAGCAGTTGACGCGGATCCGCGCGCTATAGAGATCCTTCGAGCGATCGAAGGCGCGCACCTGGATGCGCTCCTCCCAGTTCGGCTCGATGACCTCGAAGAACTCTTCGAGCTCTTCGCCGGTGATCGGCGTATCGGACACCGCAACCAGCCGCTTGGGCTGACGCAGCATCAGCGGGCTGTTCTGGTGAATGATGATGTCGCTGAACACGATGTCCGAATCGAGCAGAAAGAGGATCTGCTCGACCAGCGTACCCAGCGCGGGATAATCCGCTCGCTCGGCCAGCGAGAGCGTCTCTATCATCGAATAGCTGTGGTTATCCATTAGCCTTGTCTTTCGAATCCCAGAAACAGTAGCTGTACATAATAACAGTAGTCAACAACCCGGGGAAGGATGTCAGCGGTAGTTGACGCCGTTGTTCATGTCGACGACTTCGCCGTTGATATAGACAGGAGCATCGGTCGCCAGCCACAGAATTGCGTCGGCGACTTCTTCGGCGCTGCAAAAACGCTGACTGATCGTCGCGCTCTTGAGCCGCGCTTTGCGGGCCTCGGGGATGCTCTTCATCATGTCGGTGTCGACCGGACCAGGCGCCACCGAATTCGCGATCACGCCGCGCGCGCCATGGCTTCGGGCGATCGAACGCATCGCATTGATCAGCCCCGCTTTCGAGATCCCGTACCAGATGTCCGGGTGACCGATCTGGCCCGCAACCGAAGCGACACTGACGATTCGGCCACCGCCCACTGCTGCCATCCGGTCGGCCAGATCGACGCTCGCGCGCACCGCCGAGATCAGGTTGATATCGAGGATTTCCTGGATGTGCTCGCGGCCGTAATCCGCCGCTGCCCGGGTGTTCATGATCCCGGCGTTGTTGACGAAGACGTCCGGCACGCCGATCTGGTCGAGGACGGCCTTCAGCGACTCATAGTCGGCCACATCGACTTTCCACGCCGTGATGCCGGCCGGCGGCGTCTCCAGCCCGGAGCGCGACAAGACGTGGACCTCGAAACCCCGGGCCACCAGCCTCTTCGCGACTTCAAAGCCGATGCCGCGATTGCCGCCGGTGATGATCGCTTTCATTCCCTTTTCTCCGTGCATTCGTTCTCTATCCATTCGCCATAGGCGGCCGAAACGTGCTCCAGCGCGAAAGCGTGGATCGCCGGCAGCGCATAGGAGTGCCGGGCCCGGATCGCGGCTTCGACGGCCGCGTAATACGCGTCCAGAGTCTTGAAAAGAATCCTGAACTCGGACTCGTGCTGCAGCTCGCCCTGCCAGCGGTAGAAGCTCTCGATCTCCGAGATCTGCGCACAGGCGGCGAGACCTTGCTCGACGAGGCTGGCCGCCATCGCCCTCGCCTCGTCGCGCGTCGCGACGGTCGTGACGACCGCAATCGCTTTCATCGAAGCCTCGCGCTCAGAGTTCCTTCTGGTTCTCGATGATCCGCGACACGATTCCGTATTCGATCGCTTCCTCGGCGCTCATCCAGTGATCGCGCTCGATGTCGGCCATCACGGTCTCCAGCGGCTTGCCGGTCTGGCGCGCGACGACCTTCGCGATGCGCTCGCGCATCCGGATGATCTCCCTGGCCTGGATCGCGATGTCCGAGGCCTGACCGCCCGTGCCGCCCGCGGGCTGGTGGATCATGAAACGGGTGTTGGGCAGGCACAGCCGTCTTTCCTTGGGCGGCGCGAGGAAGATGTGCGAACCGGCGCTGGCGACCCAGCCCGTGCCGAGCGTCGTGACCGGCGCGCGGACGAAACGGATCATGTCGTGGATCGCATCGCCCGATTCAACGTGGCCGCCCGGAGAGGAAATCAGCACCGTGATTGGCGCGTCGGAATCCTCGGACAGGGCCAGAAGCCGCTTGCAGGTCGCCTGGGCCAGCGCATCGGTGATCTCGCCGAAAATCAGCACGAAGCGCGACTTGAAGGACAGCTGCTCTTCGATCCGGTCGCCGGCGTCATTCTTGGCCGCCTTGTCTTCGCCCTTGCTTGCCAATTCCAGATTCATCAGCTTTCCCCGAAACGTGTGAAGGTAAAAGAGCGATTGTCACCCATTACCCGGCATCGGGGCCAGTGCGCACGAAGCAGCAGGCGAACTTCAGACGCCGCCTCACCGGCTCGCCGACATCGAGGAGGATCAGGAGCGCGCGTTGCGCTGCGCGGACGCCAACCTCGGCACGCTCGTCGAAAACAACGGCGCCCGGATCCGCGCCGGGAACCGCCCTCCGGGGGGGGAGCACAGCGTCCTTAAAAAAATGCTTGCATTGCCCGAAGCTTGGCCTAAACTTCCACGCAAACGATTGCGCAATCGTTTGCCTCACCAAAAACAAAGCGCAGAGGACGGGGAGAACCCCGCTAGATTGAGACCAAAGGAGAACATCAGATGACTTACCGTCGCACCGCACTCAAATCGATGATCCTGCTGGCGGCCGCCCTCGCGCTGCCCGGAGGACAGGCTTTGGCCGCCGACAGCAAACCCAAGGTCGCGCTGGTGATGAAGTCGCTCGCCAACGAGTTCTTCCAGACCATGCAGGACGGGGCCAAAGCGCACCAGAAGGCCCACGCCGCGCAATACACGCTGATCGCGAACGGGATCAAGGACGAGACCGACACCGCGGCCCAGATCAAGATCATTCAGCAGATGATGGTCGAACGGGTCAATGTCCTTGTGCTGGCCCCGGCCGACTCGAAGGCGCTGGTTCCTGTCGTCAAGGAAGCCATCGACAAGGGCATTCTGGTCGTCAACATCGACAACAAGCTCGATGACACCGCGTTGCGCGAAAAAGGCATCGTCGTGCCCTTCGTCGGGCCGGACAACCGCGTCGGCGCGAAGCTGGTCGGCGACTACCTCGCCAAGCAACTGAAGAAGGGCGACAAGGTCGGCATCCTTGAGGGCGTGTCGACGACAACCAATGCCCAGCAGCGCACCGCGGGCTTCCAGGATGCGATGAAGGCGGCTGGCGCGAAGGTGGTCAGCGTGCAGTCGGGTCAATGGGAGATGGACAAGGGCAACATGGTCGCCAGCGCGATGCTGCGCGAGTTCCCGGACCTGAAGGCGCTGCTCTGCGGCAATGACAACATGGCGCTCGGCGCGGTCGCGGCGGTGAAGACCGCCGGCAAGGCCGGCAAGGTCAAGGTTGTCGGCTACGACAACATCTCGGCGATCAAGCCGATGCTGGCCGACGGACGGGTTCTGGCGACCGCCGATCAGTTCGCGGCCAAGCAGGCCGTGTTCGGCATCGAGACCGCGCTGAAGGCGCTGGCCGCGAAGACGCCGCAAAAGTCGCTGCCCGGCAAGGTGCAAACCCCGGTCACCCTGATCACGAAGTAAACGCTGCAGCAGGGTGCCGGCCTGCGCCGGCCCCCTGCGCGGAGTCGCCCATGTCCCAACCTCCCCTGCTCCGCGGTATCGGGCTCGGCAAGCGTTATGCCGCGCCGGTGCTCAGCGATGTGAGCTTTGAACTCCATGCGGGCGAAGTGCTCGCACTGACCGGCGAGAACGGCGCCGGCAAAAGCACGCTGTCCAAGATCATCGCCGGGCTGATCCCGCCCAGCGAAGGCAGCCTGCAACTCAATGGCAGCGACTACCAGCCGGGTTCTCGCGTCGACGCCGAACGCCAGGGCGTGCGGATGGTGCTGCAGGAACTGAGCCTGGTTCCCACGCTGACGGTCGCCGAGAACCTGCTGCTCGACCACCTGCCGAGGCGGGCCGGCTTCATCCGTCGCGACGCGCTCAATGCCGCGGCCGCCAAACAGATGGCAACGATAGGCCTTGCCGACATCGACCCGCGCACGCCGGTCGGTGATCTGGGGGTGGGCCATCAGCAGATGGTCGAAATCGCGCGCAGCCTGATCGGCGAATGCCGCCTGCTGATCCTCGACGAACCGACGGCGACGCTGACCAGCCGCGAGATCGAACACCTGTTCCGCCAGATCGCCGCGCTCAAGGCCCGCGGAGTCGGCATCATCTATATCTCGCACCGGCTCGACGAAGTGCAACAGATCGCCGACCGGGTCATGGTCCTGCGCGACGGCCGTCACATCGACACCCGTCCCCGGCAGGATCTGAACCAGGACGACATCGTCCGCCTGATGGTCGGCCGCGACGTCCGCGAAGAGCTCGATCGTCCGCGCCGCGCCGCCGGAAGCGCCGCGCTGAGCGTCCGCGGACTGGGCCGCGGCAAGGTGGTCCGCGATGTCGATTTCACGCTCTACCGCGGCGAAATCCTCGGCGTCGCCGGCCTGGTCGGTTCGGGCCGCACCGAGCTGCTGCGGCTGATCTACGGGGCCGACCGCGCCGACCGCGGCGAGATCCGGCTCGGTGAGCCGGACAGCGCGCCGGTGCACATCAGCTCCCCAATGAGCGCGGTCCGCCACGGCATCGGCCTCGTCACCGAAGACCGCAAAGCCCAGGGCTTGATGCTGCCGCTGGCGATCCGGATCAACGCGACGCTGGCGAACGTGCGCGCGATCTCGCGCCACGGCTGGCTCGAACTGGGCCGCGAGCGGGAGCAGGTCGAAGGCCTGCGCGCTCTGCTCGGCGTGCGCAGCCAGTCGATCGAACAACCCGTCGGCGAACTCTCGGGCGGCAACCAGCAAAAAGTCGTGTTCGCACGCTGGCTGCACCGCGACTGCTCGGTGCTGCTGCTCGACGAACCCACGCGGGGCGTCGACATCGGCGCCCGGGCCGACATCTATGCCCAGCTCGACCGTCTGACCGACGCCGGCAAGGCCTTGCTGATGGTCTCCAGCGACCTGCGCGAGCTGATGTCGGTCTGCGACCGGATCGCGGTGATGAGCGCCGGTCGCCTGGTCCGCATCTTCGAACGCGGCGAGTGGGATCAGCACGCTCTGCTCGAAGCCGCTTTCAGCGGCTACAGCGGCCATGCCCCTTCCGCACCCACTGAACCCCTTGCCACGCCAGTCTGAGGCCAGCATGTCCACTACCGAAAACACCACCGCCCGTGCCGCGCTCCGCGGCAGCCTGGGCAACTACGTCGGCCTGATCGTCGCGCTGCTGCTGATGATCGCGCTGTTCAGCTCGCTCAGCGAGTACTTCCTGTCGATGAGCACCTTCATCACGATCGCCAACGACATCCCGGCGATCGCGGTCACCGCGGTCGGCATGACCTTCGTGCTGATCATCGCCGGCATCGACCTTTCGGTCGGCTCGGTGATGGCGCTGGCCAGCGCCACGGCCGGAATCGCGATGCTGCAGTGGCACTGGGGCCTGTTCCCGGCAATGCTGGTCGCGATGGGCACCGGGCTCGCGGCGGGCGCGCTCAACGGCCTGATCTCGGTGGGCTGGCGCCTGCCCTCCTTCATCGTCACGCTGGGCATGCTCGAAGTCGCGCGCGGCTCGGCCTACATCGCGACGAATTCGCGAACCCAGTACATCGGCAGCGCGATCGACTGGCTCTCGGCCCCGCTCTTCGGGGGCGTCTCCCCGGCCTTCGTGATCGCGATCCTGATCGTGATCGCGGCGCAGATCGTGCTGACCCGCTCGGTGTTCGGTCGCTACATGATCGGAATCGGCACGAACGAGGAAGCGATGCGGCTGGCCGGCGTCGATCCGCGGCCGATCAAGATCGCGGTGTTTGCGATCCTCGGCACGCTGGCCGGACTGGCCGGGATCTTCCAGGCCTCCAGGCTGGAGGCGGCCGATCCGAACGCCGGCATAGGCGCCGAGCTGGTCGTGATCGCCTCCGTGGTCATCGGCGGCACGAGCCTGATGGGCGGACGCGGCTCGGTCTTCGCGACCTTCTTCGGCGTGCTGATCATCTCGGTGCTGGAGGCGGGCCTGGCCCAGGTCGGAGCCAGCGAGCCGACAAAACGTATCATCACCGGTTGCGTCATCATCGTCGCGGTAGTCCTCGACATGGTGCGCGAGCGGCGCAGCCGCCGCACCGCCTAGTTCAAACCGGAAGAAGACACAGGAAATGGCCAATATCAAGGATGTCGCGCAGCGTGCAGGCGTTTCGGTCACCACCGTCTCGCATGCGCTGAACGGCACCCGCTTCGTCAGCGACGATGCCCGGCTGCGCGTGCAGTCCGCGGTGCGCGAGCTCGCCTATGTACCGAGCGCAGTCGCGCGCAGCCTCAAGCAGAACAGCACGCGCACGTTAGGGATGATCATCCCGGACAACTCCAACCCCTATTTCGCCGAGATCATCCGCGGGGTCGAGCACTGCTGTTTCACGGCCGGATACAACCTGATCCTGTGCAATTCCGACAGCGAACTGGCACGCCAGAGCGCCAACCTGAGGGTGCTCGCCGAAAAACGCATCGACGGGCTGATCTTCGTCGCCGCCGGCAAGGATCCCGAGCTCGGCGAACGCCTTGAAGCCCTGCACCTGCCCCTGGTCCTCGTCGACCGCGAAGTGCCCGGTCTCGACTGCGATCTGGTCGAAGTCGACCACGCGGCCGGCAGCGAGCTGGCGACCCGCCATCTGCTCGGACTGGGCCACCCCTTCGTTGCCTGCATCAGCGGCCCCGCCAATCTTTCGCCCAGCACCCAGCGCCGCGCCGGCTGGAAGCGGGCTCTGGCCGCCGCCGGTCTCTCCCGCCGGGAGGGCGACGTGGTGCGAGGCGACTTCACCAGCGCAGGCGGCTACCAGGCCATGAAGACGCTGCTGGCGCGTCCCGTCCGCCCCAGTGCCGTATTCGTCTGCAACGACCTGATGGCGATCGGCGCGCTCTGCGCGGCGCACGAAGCCGGGCTGCAGCTGCCCAAGGATCTGTCGATTGTCGGCTTCGACGACATCGCTCTGGCCGCCTACACCTACCCTCCGCTGACGACGGTCGCCCAACCCAAACAGGCGATCGGAACCGCCGCGGCCGCAATGCTGCTCGAGCGCATCGGCGATCCGCGCAGCGAATCCCGGCGCCAGATCCTTCAACCCGAGCTGCGCGTGCGCCAGAGCACCGCGGCCTTCACTCCAGGCTGAACCACCATGACCGCCAGCATTCCGACCTCCGGCCCGATCGTCGTGATCGGCAGCCTCAACATGGACCTGGTGATGCGCACCGCACGCATCCCCAACGCGGGAGAGACGCTGCGCGGTCACGGCTTTGACACGCTGCCGGGCGGCAAAGGCGCGAACCAGGCCGTGGCCTGCGCCCGCCTCGGAGGCCAGGTGGCGATGATCGGACGCGTCGGAATCGACGCCTTCGGACGCGCACTGCGCGACGCTCTGGCCGCCGACGGCATAGACGTCGAACGGGTCGAGGACACCGGAGAAGCCGCCACCGGCGTCGCGATGATCCTGGTCGAAGACATCGGCGAGAACCGCATCGTGCTCGCGCCGGGCGCCAACGGCCGGCTGGACGCCGCCGACATCGAGCGAAGCCGGCCCCTGATCGAGGAGGCCGCGTTGCTGGTGCTCCAGCTCGAAGTCCCTCTGGACACGGTCTGCGCCGCGATCGCAATCGCCCGGCAAGCCGGCGTTCCGGTTTTGCTCAACCCCGCGCCGGCCAGCGTTCTGCCCGATGCGCTGTACTCCAGCATCGACCTGCTGGTGCCCAACGAAAGCGAAGCGACGCTGCTGACCGGCATCAAAGTCTGCGACCCGGCCAGCGCCGAAGAGGCCGCGCGGAGTCTGCTCGCGCGCGGAGTCCGCGGCGTGCTGATCACGCTCGGCGCCCAGGGTGTGCTGATCGCCGATGCTGACGGTTACCGCCACCTGCCCGCCCGTGTTGTTCAGGCCGTCGACAGCACGGCAGCGGGCGATACCTTTGTCGGCGGGCTGGCCGTCGGTCTGACCGAAGGACTGTCGCTCGACGAAGCGGCGGCCCTGGGCCAGGCCGCCAGCGCCATCTGCGTCACCCGCGCCGGCGCGCAACCCTCGATTCCCCAACGCGGGGAGCTCACTCAGTGGAGTCCGAAATGAAACGCACAGCGCTGTTGCATGCCGAAATCTCCGACACCATCGCCCGGCTGGGCCATGGCGATCTGCTCGTGATCGGCGATGCCGGATTGCCGATCCCGCCCGGACCGCGCCGGATCGACCTGGCGCTGACCGCGAACATCCCGCGCTTCATCGACGTGCTGCGCATCGTGCTCAGCGAGATGCAGGTCGAGGCGGCGATCCTCGCCAGCGAGATCGACGATCGCAACCCTCTTCTGCACAAAGAGATCCTGACGCTGCTGCCCGATTCTCCGATCGAGCAGATCTCGCACGAAGACTTCAAGGCGCAGACCGCCCGGTCCCGCGCAATGATCCGCACCGGCGAATTCTCGCCCTACGCCAACATCATCCTGCGCGCCGGCGTCGTGTTCTGAACCGGCCGGCTCGCGATCAGCGGCAGCTCAGACTGCCGCCTTCGAGCCGGCAGCTCTGCCCCGAGGCCGACGTGTAGCCAGAACCGTGCCGCTCGTAGCGATGACCTCGCGTGTCCCAGCAGGCCGACTCGTCGCAGCGGGCCGTCTCGTGCCGTGAGGTTTCGCGCCGCTTCTCGCCCTCGATCCGCTCACGCTCCTGGGCGGAAGCGGCGATCGAATGCGTGTCGCGCACCGTGGCCCGCGCCGCCTCCCTGTCGCTCGCCAGCGTGCGATCCTGATCGCGGATGCCGTTCTGTATCCGTTCCCAGTCTTCACGGGTGTAGTTCGTGTCCTCGCGCGAACAGGCACGGGCGCGACGCACTTCGGCGAGAAGGAAGGCTTTTGACTTCGGATCGAGTGTGATGCTGGTCGCCCGGGTTTCAAGGTTGGCGATGTCCCGCTCGGACGGACAGACCTTGGCCGGGTTCCTCGCCGACGCGGGCGAAGGGCTCTGGGCGGTCTCCGCCCGGCGCGGGCGGGTGCCGCTCGCGGAGTCGCCCGCCTCGGACGCCGGGGTCGGCAGGATGCCCGCGGAGGCCGGAGAAGCATTGACCGAACGGGCGCTTTGACTCGCCGCGCAGGGCGTGTCCGAGTAGCTCGACCTGCCGCGCGCATCGGTGCATTTCCAGACGCCCGCCTGAACCGGCCCCAGAACAACGAGCAGCGCCAGCGCGCAGAGCTGGCGGATCGCGATCCGCGTTTGGGTTTTCATCTTTTGCAGCCCTTTCCTGAAAAACGGATCGTTTGAATCGGCGGCGCGACGGCGAATCCGGCGGCTCATGCCGATAACGGGCCGGACAGCGAAACGATGACCAGAACGAAACAGATGCACAAACCGTGAATTGGTCTTCAAGCCGGCTAGCTGGTCGCGGCGAACTGCTCTGCCGGGCCCTGCTCGCCGCGCCGCTCGTCTGCGCGATCGGGCTGCTGCTCAGGCGCAGCTGAGCTCGCGAGCGCCCCCGATCTCCGGCCGCCCTCCGCGCTTTTCCTCGTACATCGCCTCGTCGGCGCGCTGCATCGCGGCGGAAATCCCTCCGGAATGCCCGGCCTGCGCCGAGCCGAACGCGGCCGAAAGCCCGGGCTGGGCAGAGAACCTCGCCCTGAGCCTTTCCTCGACGCACGCGAGCTGAGCGGCATCGCAGCGCTGCAGCAGCACGAGGAACTCGTCGCCGCCCATCCGCGCCGCGATGTCGGCGCTGCGCACCGACTCGTTGATCGCCTGTGCCGCGCAGCGGATCAGTTCATCGCCGCGCTGATGCCCGTCCGCATCATTGACCGCCTTGAGTCCGTTCAAGTCGATCGCGATGAACCCGAGCGGATAGTCGTCCGCCCCCAGACGGCCAAGCTCCTCGTTCAGATAAGCGCGGTTGTAGAGCCCGGTCAGCGCATCATGAAAGCTCAGCTGGCGCAGACGGCGTTCGAGCGCCTTGCGTTCGGTCGTCTCGTAAAAGGCCAGAGTCCAGCCCAGTCGGCGCGGCAACCGGCTCAGGCTGACCGAGAACTCCCGCCCTCCGTGCTGGATCTCGATACGCCGGAAGGACTGGCCAAGCGCCGGGAAGGCGGAGACCGGGATCTGTGGCACGAAGCGGGAAAGCGGCTCGCCGAGCGGATCGAGGTGCTCGTTTCCGAAGCAGGACAGCCAGGCGGCGTTGTAGTCGGTCAGGCAGAGCTTCGCATCGAGCACCGCGAAACCGGACTCGTGCTCTTCGAACAGGGTCTCCCGCGCCACCGGGCTCAGCGAGAACAGCCTGAGCCGGTAGAGGCCCAGCGCAAAGAGCGGTCCGGAAACCGCGAGGATCAGCGGCAGCGGATCGAAGGGACTGAGGCGGAGCAGATAGGAGAAGAGACCGAAAAAGGGCAGCAGCGTGGTCAGCGCCAGGCAGATCAGCCCCGCACTCCGGTGCCGCTCCGCGCGCAGGACCAGCCGGAACATCACGAAGCAGGCAACGAAGCTGAACGCATAGTGCAGCACGATCTGCGCCCAATAGACCGGTCCCGGAGTGATGTCGAGCAGCGCGTAGCCTCCGCGATGGGCGATCGTAACCGCGGCGTAGAAGTAACCGGAATCCATCCAGCGCAGCAGGCTCATCGCCGCCGGGATCAACCACAGCCCGCGCATCCAGCACGCCAGCGGCCGGTTTCCGCCGGCCATGACCAGAGCGAAGAGGCAGGAGGAAGCAGTGATGAAGGGGATGCCCAGGTACTGGATCCGCGACCAGAACAGCATGTCCGGAAGGCCAGTCGAGAGCAGTTCCAGGGCATAGCCGAACTGGTAGACCGCGATGCTGACGAGCAGCACGCAGGCCTGAACCGAGCCGCGAAAGCGCCGGTTCAGCGACAGCAGCGCCAGCGCGAGCAGCAGCGACGAGGATGACAGCAGGACGGGGACGATGGGATGCATGGGCGGCTGATTCTAGCAATGGCCCGGCGAAGAGGATCCGCCTGACACATTCACACGACACTTCGGGGCGATGATCTGGCAGCCGACCCGTTTCCTGGAGGAAAAATGAACCTTGTTCTCGCACTCGCCGCGCTCTTTGCGCTGTTCACCGCATCAGCCCACTTCTTCTTCGGCAGCCCCCGCATCACCCGTGCGGTTCAGGCTTCAGACCTCGACGCCAGGATCAAGCTCGTCCTCGACGCGGTCTGGCACATGGCCTCCGTCGCGCTGTTCCTGTCGGTGCCGGCCTTCTTCTTCGGCGCTCTGCCCAGCCACGCCCGCGACGCGCGCCCCCTCGTGCTTTTCCTGTCGCTGCTGTGGTGCACGTTCGGCGCGGTCTTCCTCGTGACGATCTTTACCCAGGCCGATCGCAGCAAACTCTTCAAGCTGCCTCAGTGGATCCTGTTGCTGCCCATCGGCCTTCTCGGCTTCTTGGGCAGCTTCGCGTCGCCCATCTGATCCCGCCCCCGGCACGGGGCGGGGGCTGCTCACTCGCTCAGTTCCTTGCGCAGATGCACCGGGGCGGCCATGCGTTTGCGCAGCCGGATGTTGACCATCTCGACCGCGACCGAGAAGGCCATCGAGAAGTAGATGTAGCCCTTGGGCACATGGGTGTCGAAGCCTTCGGCGATCAGCGTCACGCCGACCAGGACCAGAAAGGACAGCGCCAGCATCTTGATCGTCGGGTGCTCGTCGACAAAATCGCCGATCGGCTTGGCCGCGAACATCATCACGCCGACCGAGACGACGATCGCCGAGATCATCACCGACAGTTCGCTGACCAGGCCCACCGCGGTGATCACCGAGTCGAGCGAAAAGACGATATCGATGACCGCGATCTGCAGCAGCACCGAAACGAAAGCGGCCTTCGCGGCCCCCGCCGAGCGCTCTTCGCCCTCCCCTTCGAGCGAGCCGTGGATCTCGTGGACGCTCTTCCAGAGCAGGAAGAGGCCGCCGCCGATCAGGATCAGATCACGCCCCGAGATGCCCTGACCGATGAAGGGCGCAACGAAGATCGGCGCCTTCAGCTGCATGATCCAGGCCAGCGACGCGAGCAGGCCGATCCGCGTGAACATCGCAAGCAGCAGGCCCAGCCGGCGCGCGAGGTTGCGCCGCGCCTCATCGACCCGGCCGACCAGGATCGTGATGAAGATGATGTTATCCACGCCGAGCACGATCTCGAGCGCGGTCAGAGTCGCCAGGGCGATCCAGGCGTTGGGGTCGGCAAGCCAGCTCATTGAAATGATCCGTGATGTAAGGGGAAGGAGAGCATTATCCGCGAAGCGGGCACAAGCGGGGAATGGACAGGCATTGCCTGGCCGGGTTCCCGGCCAGGCTTGCGGCTACAATCCCGGAACTGACTTTCCGTAGCTGCCGCAATGACGCAAGACATTTCCGACCTGTTCGGCGCCGAAGAAGCGCCCGCCCCCGAAACCCCGGTCGAAGCCGTCCCGCCCCCCGAACCTCCGGCGCCGCCGACTCTGGACGAGCTGCCTGACGACCACCTGCCGATCGCCTCCTTCGCCGAGCGCGCCTATCTCGCCTATGCGATGAGCGTCGTGCGCGGCCGCGCGCTGCCCCAGGTCGAAGACGGGATGAAGCCGGTGCAGCGCCGCATCCTCTATGCGATGCACGAGATGCGGCTGGGCTCGGCGTCCAAACCGGTCAAGAGCGCCCGCGTCGTCGGCGACGTGATCGGCAAGCTGCACCCGCACGGCGACTCGGCCGTCTATGACGCGGCGGTGCGCCTCGCCCAGGACTTCACGCTGCGCTACCCGCTGATCGATGGCCAGGGCAACTTCGGCTCGCGCGACGGCGACGGCGCGGCGGCGATGCGTTACACGGAAATGAAGCTGACGCCGCTCGCCGAGCTTCTGCTCGGCGAGATCGACCGCGGCACCGTCGACTTCGTACCGAACTACGACGGCGCCTGGCTGGAGCCCAAGCTCTTTCCGGCCCGCCTGCCGATGCTGCTCCTCAATGGCGCGTCCGGCATCGCGGTCGGCATGGCGACCGAGTGTCTGCCCCACAACCTGCGCGAAGTCTCCGCGGCCGTCCAGCTCTTGATCAGGAAGCCCGACGCAAGCCTCGACGAAGTGATGGAGCACCTTCCCGGCCCCGATTTCCCCGGCGGCGGCCAGCTGATCTCATCGCCCCAGGTTCTGCGCGACGCCTATGCGGGCGGACGCGGCAGCCTCAGGATGAGGGCGCGCTGGCGCGTCGAACAGCTCGCCCGCGGAGCCTGGCGGATCATCGTCTATCAGCTGCCGCACGGAGTATCGGTCTCCCGCGTGCTCTCCGAGATCGAATCGCTGACCAATCCCCAGCCCAAGACCGGCAAGAAGGAAGTCTCGGCCGAAGAGAAGGCGACCAAAGCGCTGCTGCTGGGCGTGCTCGACACGACCCGCGACGAATCCTCGGACAAGGAAGCGGTGCGAATGGTGCTCGAACCGAAGAGCCGGACCCAGGATCCCGAAGAGCTGATGCGGATTCTGCTCGCCCACACTTCGCTCGAATCCTCGGTCTCGGTGAACATGACCGTGATCGGCCGCGACGGGCGCCCGGCCCAGAAAGGCCTGCTCGCGGTGCTGAACGAATGGATCAGCTTCCGCTTTGACACGGTCGCGAACCGGACCCGGCACCGCCTCGGCGAAGTCGACCGTCGCATCCACATCCTCGAAGGCCGCGCGATCGTCTGGCTGCACATCGACGAAGTGATCCGCGTGATCCGCGAAGCCGAAGAGCCGAAGGCCGATCTGATCGCGAAATTCGCGCTGTCCGAGACCCAGGCCGAGGACATCCTCGAAATCCGCTTGCGCCAGCTCGCCCGGCTCGAATACATCAAGATCGAAGCCGAACTCGCGGAACTGCGCGTCGAACGCGCGAAGCTCCTCGAGCTGCTCGAAGACCGCGCCGCGATGACCCGGCTCATCCTGAAAGAGATCAAGGACGATACCGCCAAGTTCGGCGACGAACGCCGCACCTTGATCGAAACCGCGCAGTCCGTCATTGCCTCCGATGCGCCGGTGCTCGACGAACCGGTCACCGTGATCCTGTCACGCAACGGCTGGGTGCGCACCCGTCAGGGGCTGGGCGTAGACCGCTCGGCGCTGACGTACAAATCGGGAGATGGCGAGTTCGCGGTCATCGAGACGCGCACGCCCTGGCCCCTGCTGATCCTCGACACCCAGGGCCGGGCCTACTCGGTCCGCATCCAGGATCTGCCCGGAGGGCGGGGCGATGGCGTGCCGATCACGACGCTGATCGATCTCGGAAATGGCGCACGCGTCGCCCAGGCGCTGTCCGGCGATCCGGCCGCCGAATACCTGTTCGCGAATTCGGGGAGCTACGGCTTCATCGCCAAGCTCAGCGAGCTCGCCGGTCGCAACCGGGCCGGCAAGGCCTTCATGAGCCTCGAAGACGGCGAGGAAGTGCTGAGCCCGGCGCCGTGTGCGGGCGAGTGGATCGCCGCCGCGTCGGCGAACGGCCGCCTGCTCTGGTTCCCGCGCGCCGAGATGAAGGTCATGGCGCGCGGCCGCGGTGTCATCGTGATGGGCCTCGACGACGGGGAAACCCTGGTCGGCGTCGCCTGCCCCGCCTCGCCTCAGGTCACGGTCTCGGGCACGGGCCGCGGCAACCGCGAGATCAGCATCGAGGTCAAGGGCGTAGCGCTTCAAGCCTGTCTGGGCAAGCGCGCTCGCAAGGGCTCGATTCTGACGCCCAAAATCAAGCCTTCTGGGCTGATTTGACCTTCCCGGGATGAGCGCGATGGAAACCGGCACGCTGCATTGGCAACGTGAAGGCAAAATCTGGACGCTGCAGCGCTACGCGACGCCCTTGCTGCGGATCAGCGGCAGGGAGCCGGTCGCCACAACCGCGGGCTGGCGGATCGCGCTCGCCGCTGGGGACTCGCTGCTCGCCGAACTCCCGCTTGCCCAGCACTGGTACGGTCAGGGCGCATTCATCCGTCAGGCTTTCCCGCTCGACCGGCTGAGCCTTCCGGTGAGTCCCTTGCAGACCTGGGACAACGGCCCGCAAGGCCACGGCTGCGTCCAGGAGGCGCTGTGGCTCGCCTCGAACGGCGTCGCGCTGTTCGCGCCGGAGCCGAGAGAGGCTCTGTCGGTCGGCATCAACCCGCGCGGCCCCAAACAGGAAGCCGAGTGGGTCGCAATGGATGCACGGACAGGCAGCATTCCGCCCGAGCTGGCCGCGCCCGCAGAGCGCCGTCTGGAGCTTCTGGCCAGCGAAGCGGTCGAGCTCGAGCTGCGGGTCGGCGAAGGCCTGGCCGGCGCTTTGCGCGCCGCGCTGCCCGCCATCGGCCATCCGGAGACGCTGCCGCCCGAGGCGCTGCTGAGCGCACCGACCTGGACGACCTGGGCGATGTACAAGTCCGACATCGACGAGAGTCGCGTGCTCGAACTCGCCCGCGCAATCCGCGCCCACGGCTATCCAGGCGCGACGCTGGAGATCGATGATCGCTGGCAACGCGCCTACGGCGACACGACCTTCGATCCGCTGCGCTTCCCCGATCCGGCCGGCCTCGTCGAAAAGCTCGCCGAGATGGGCTTCGCGACGACGTTATGGACGACTCCCTTCCTGGCTCCGGATTCCCTGAACGGCCGCGAGGCGGCGTCGCGGGGTTTCGTCCTCGCGGACAGCGAAGGCCGCCCGCAAAACGTGCGCTGGTGGCAGGGAGAAGCCTGGCTGCTCGACCTGAGCCAGAAAGCCGCACGCGCCTGGTGGGTGGACAAGCTCGCCGCGCTGCAGCGCGAGACTGGCATCGCCGGCTACAAGTTCGACGCTGGCGAAGCGAACTTCCTGCCCGCGAACGCCTTGCCTCGCGAGCCGATCGAAGCGAGCGCCTACAGCCATCTGTGGGCGCAGCTCGCCGCTCGTCATTTCCCTTACGGGGAGGCGCGCTGCGGCTGGCACAACCAGCGCGAGGCGATCCTCTTCCGCCAGTGGGACAAGTTCAGCACCTGGGGCGAGGACAACGGTCTCGCGTCGGTGATCACCGGCGCGCTGTCGCTGGGCCTCGTCGGCTATCCCTTCGTGCTGCCCGACATGATCGGCGGCAACGCCTATGGCAACAGCGTGTCGGCCGAACTGATGATCCGCTGGACCCAAGCCTGCGCACCGATGCTCGCGATCCAGTTCTCGATTCCGCCGTGGTCATTGGGTGACGATGCCGAGCGGATCTGCCGCGACTACGCAAACCTGCATGTCGAACTGGCGCCTCAACGCCTCGCCGCGGCACGACAGGCAGCGGTAGACGGCACGCCGCCCTTGAAGCCGATGGCCTGGGTCGCCGGCGCGGATGCCGACGCGCTCGCGATCGCCGACCAGTACCTCGTCGGTGACGACCTGCTCGTCGCACCGGTGCTGGTCGAAGGGGCGAGGTGCCGCGACATCTGGCTGCCGCCCGGGACATGGCGCGAGCAGCGGACCGGCAAGCAGTTCAGCGGCGGCTGGCTGCGCGAGCACCCCGCCCCGCTCGATCATCTGCCGCTGTTCTGGCGAATGAGCTGAGGCGGGGTCAAACTCCGCCATTCCATTAGAATGGAGCGCTCCGGAGTCCGCCGCGGAAGCTGCGCGCTCCGCCTTTCAACGCCCAGGGTTTCAAGATGGCCGACCTCCGTTACCAGATCCTGTTCAAGGGGCGCTGCCTGCCCGGTTTCGATGAAGTCACGGTGCGCGCCCGACTCGCTGGACAGCTCAAGCTCGCCGCGCCACAGATTGAAGCGATGTTTCAGGGACGCCCCGTCGCGCTCAAGCGCGGCCTCACGGCCGAGCAGGCCGAAGGCTATCTCGCACGGCTGAACCGTCTGGGCCTCGATGTCGCGAAAGCACCGGATCCGCGCAGCCCCGCACCTCAAGTGCAAACCCCCTCGACAGCCCCGGCAGACAGCGAAACGGAGCCGGCTTCGCCCGCCGCCGAATCCATGCTGCGCTGCTACCGCTGCGGCAAACCGGTCACGCAGCCCGGTTTCTGCACCGACTGTCAGGCAAAAACCCCGCTCGCCGCACCGGAAAAGGCGGCGGGCGAAACCGTCGAGGAAGCATTCGAATACCCGGAGGCGAGGATCTTCGGCCTCTCGCTGGACGGGCGTCTGGGTTGCCTGCGCTATACGATCTGGATGACTCTGGCGCTCGTGATCGCCCAGCTCTCCGGCGCCTCGCTGATCGGCGACGCGCTGCTGCGCGGCATGCCTGCGGGCGGGTTCAGTGTCAAGATGGGCGCGGTGCTGGTGCTCTATCTCGGCGTCCTGATGCTCTCGCTGCGCCTCGCTGTACTCAGGCTGCACGATCTGAACCGGGGCGCCGGGTGGCTGCTCGGCTTCATCGCCGTCTTCGCCGCGCTGCTGGCCCTGGGGGGGGATGGCCTCGCTCTGGCGCGCACCCAGTTGTTCTGGGGCGTGCTGCTGCTGACCATCCTGTCCGGCCCCCGGAGCGACAACGCCTTCGGCCCTCCCGACGACCCAGTTCGGCTCGCCTGGATGGACGTCGGCCCTCGAATCGGTCGTTTGCGCTATTTCGGCCTCGCGATGCTGACCATCCTGACACTGGAAGCGCTCGGTATCTTCCTGATCAAGCACCTGCTCGCCAGCGCACAGTTCGGCGGAGTCGCCAGCGTGACCCGCGCGAGCATCAGCGCGATGTCGGTGCTGCCCTCGGTCTTTGCGCTGACGCTGGCCGCCGCGCTGCGCCTGATGACGCTGCGCCTGAACGACATCGGTCGCTCGGGGATCTGGATTGCCGTCGGCTTCGGAGCGCTGCTTCTGCTGCACCCGGTTCTCGGCAGCCGATTCAACATCTTCTCTGCGGGCGACCTTTCATTCGGTCTGGACCTGCTGCTAGGTCTTGCTGCCTGCGTCGGACTGGCGCTCGTGCCAGGACAGGAAGGAGCCAACCGCTACGGCGAACCTGAACGGCTCACCAGCACGCGCTGGCTATGGCTGGGTCTGGCCAGCGTCGTGCTGAGCCTTGCCCTGGCCTCATGGATGCAGGCGCTCAAACAGGACGTGATGCAGGCGATGGCACACAGGGATTCCGCCGCGCCGCAGACGGCTTCCGGTAGCAGCGTCGCCGAGCGCATGGCCAGCCAAGGCTGGGTCGTGATCATGTACGAGGATTCCTGCCCCGAATGCGAAGGAGTCGCCAAGGCACTGGCCCCGGTCAGGGACGAGATCACGCTTTCCTTCTGCAAGGTCGGGCAGAAAGGCCCGTACGGCCTGGCCTGTCGCAACCTGCTGCAGACCGAGTTCTATCAGGGCGCGCCGCTGCCAGCGATGGTCCGGTCCTGCGGCAAACCCGTCAATCAGGGCCTCGAACGCGAGATCAAGGCGGCGATCGCCGATGGCAGCATCACCCGCTGCGATCGCCCAATCTCTCCTCCGCCCACGCGCGAGCGTCGCGTCCATGACCTGCCCAGACTGGGCACGACAGGCCTGCCGCCCGTCATGCTCTATACCCGGCTCGGCAGCGAAGACAGCGACCGGGCACGCGACTGGCTGGAGCGCCAGCGCATCCCGTTCCGCGAGTGCAACGTGGATCGGCCCCTGGGTTGCTCGCTCGCGACCGCTCAGCAGCTGCGCACGCACGAACTCCCCGAAGTGATGATCGGCGACTATCGCCTCTCCTCCACCTCCAGCCAATCGCTCGATCAGGCTTTCGGCCTCGACACGCAGCAGCAGCCCGGCGCCCCGACGCCATCCCTGCCCAAGCTGATCCTGTTCGCTGCCGGCCTCGTCGCGGTCTTCTACGCATCGGCCCGCTTCGTGCGCCGCGTGATGCAGGGTTAAGGACGGGAAAAACAAAGGGCGTACGCCTTTCGACGTACGCCCTTTGATTGCGGAACGGATCCGGCTTACTTCACTTCGAGCAGGCTCTCGTCCCACTTCTCGTGCTTTTCCAGCCCGAGCAGGTTCGCGACCGTCGCTGCGATGTTCGAGAGGCCGGCGGTTTCGGTCTGCTTGAGGCCCAGCTTGCCGCCGCTGACCTTGTCGAACAGCACCAGCGGCACCGGGTTCAGCGTGTGCGCGGTCTTGGCCTTGAAGCTGCCGTCCTTGTTCTGGGCGGGCTGCTTCGTCTTCTTGTCGAGCTCGTACATCTCGTCGGCATTGCCATGGTCGGCGGTGATCAGCGCGACGCCGCCGGCGGCTTCGATGACGGGCAGCAGGCGAGCGAGCGCAAGGTCAACGGCTTCGATCGCCATCGTCGCGGCGCGGAAGTTGCCGGTGTGGCCAACCATGTCACCGTTGGCGAAGTTGCAGCGCAGGATCTTGTGCTGGCCCGACTTGATCGCGGCGATCATCGCATCGGTGATCTCGGCGGCCTTCATCCACGGGCGCTGCTCGAAGGGCACGACATCGCTGGGCACTTCCTGCCAGGTTTCGCCTTCGAACTTGCCGGAGCGGTTGCCGTTCCAGAAGTAGGTCACATGGCCGAACTTCTGGGTTTCGGAACAGGCGAACTGGGCGAAGCCCATCTTGCTGAACCATTCGCCGGAGGTGTCCTTGATCGCGGGCGGCGCGACGAGGAAGCGCTTGGGCAGCTGCAGATCGCCGTCGTACTGGAGCATGCCGGCGAAGGTGACCTTGGGCGCGCGCACGCGGTCGAACTTGGCGAAGTCGTCCTCGACGAAGGCGCGGGTGATCTCGATCGCGCGGTCGCCGCGGAAGTTGTAGAAGACCACGGAGTCGCCATCCTCGATCGTGCCGATCGGCTTGCCGCCTTCGGCGATCACGAACTCGGGCAGGTCCTGGTCGATCGTGCCGGGGTGTTGCGCACGCAGGCCATTGATGGCGTCGGTCGCGTTCGCGAACTGGGTACCTTCCCCGAGCACATGGGTGTGCCAGCCCTTCTCGACCATCGGCCAGTTGGCGTCGTAGCGATCCATCGTGATGTACTGGCGGCCGCCGCCGGAAGCGATGCGGGCGTCAAAGCCGTCGGTGCTGAGTTCCTTCAGGAAAGCTTCGAAGGGCACGACATAGTCGAGCGCGCTGGTTTCGGGCACATCGCGGCCGTCGATCAGCGCGTGGATGCGCACCGTCTTCACGCCTTCGACCTTGGCCTGGGCAACCATCGCCTTCAGGTGGTCGATGTGGCTGTGCACGTTGCCATCGGAGAACAGACCGATGAAGTGCAGCGCGCCCGCCTTGCCGTTCGCGCCGGCCTTGGCGCCCGCCACGATCTGCTTCCACGCATCGTCGGCCCAGATCGCGCCGTCGGCGATCGCGTTGGCGACCAGCGCCGCGCCCTGCGCATAGACCTGACCAGCGCCGATCGCGTTGTGGCCGACTTCGGAGTTACCCATGTCGTCATCGGACGGCATGCCGACCGCGGTGCCGTGGGCGCGCAGCGAGATGTTCGGGCACTGCGCGAAGAGGGCATCGAGGGTCGGCTTGCGGGCGGCGGCAATAGCGCTGCCGGCTTCGTTCTTGGGCTGTCCGTAACCGTCCATGACGATCACGACGACCGGCCCGGCCACACCGGGGAAGGCGGAAAATTTCTTCAGCATGTCAGTTTCCTTGATGAAAATGGGGGAGCAGGTATAAGCCTCGTCACTGCGCAGGACGGGCGCCTCGATCACGGGCGCACCCAGCCAGAGCGGACGCCAGGCCGTCAGAGCGACGACCCGCGTCGCGAACCCTCTGCGCAGCAGGCCGGAAACGCAGGCTTCATCGTACCAGCCAGACTGTGCCAGTGTGCCGCAAAGCTCAGGAATCAGGCTTGCGGCCGGTCAGGAGTCCCCCGCTTCCGGCGTGGAGCCCGGCGCCGTTCATCGACCCGCGGCCGCCTCAGATCTCGGTCGGGTCGACGTCGAGGTGCCAGCGCACGGTGCGGCGCAGCTTGGCGAGACGCGGCAGCCAGGCGGCAAGGTGGTTCTGGAGCACGCTCCTCTGGTCGGCCTCGATGACCAGTTGCGCGCGCTCAAGGCGCGCCCTGCGCACCAGGCGCATCGGCACCGGGTCGAAGCGGCGCAGCCCCTCACTGAGGTCATCGCCCAAGGCGCGCGCCTCGACCAGAAAGGCGATCGCGTCGTCGACCTTGTCCGCTTCAGCTCTCAACACGGCCTGGGCGCCGAAGGGCGGAAACCACGCCGCTTCGCGCTGGGCCAGCTCGTCGCGGGCAAAGCCCGAATAGTCCTGGCGGCGCAACGCATCGAAGAGCGGATGATCGGGAAATTCGGTCTGGATCAGCACCTCGCCGGGCAGCGCGGCGCGGCCGGCACGCCCGGCGACCTGCATCAGCTGCTGGAACAGCCGCTCGGGGGCCCGGTAGTCGGACGCGAACAGAGAAGCGTCGGCGCCGACGACCCCGACCAGGGTCAGGCGCGGAAAATCGTGCCCCTTCGCGAGCATCTGGGTGCCGACCAGGATGTCGGCATCTCCGTTCTCGATCGCCTGGCGCAGCGCGATCCACTGCGCCGGAGTGCGGATGCTGTCGCGGTCGGCGCGCAACACGCGGGCTTCGGGGAAGCGCTGGCTGATCCATTCTTCCAGCCTCTGGGTGCCCCGCCCGAAGCCGACCAGATCCTGGTTGCCGCACTGCGGGCAGGCTCTGGGCACCGGCGCTTCGGAACCGCAGTGGTGGCAGCGCAGAACCCGCTCCGCCAGATGCAGCACGCGGTGGGCCGAGCAGCGGTCGCAGTCGCTGACCCAGTTGCAGGCCGGGCAGGCCAGCACCGGCGCATAGCCGCGCCGGTTCAGGAACACGAGGCTCTGCTCGCCGCGCGCGAGACAGGCCGCGAGCGCCGCTTCGAGCTGGGGCGAGAGTCCGTCCCTGAGTTTGATCCGCCGCGTGTCGATCAGCCGGATCGTCGGCGGAGCGGCGGCCGCCGCACGTTCGCTCAGTTCGAGTTTGCAATAGCGGCCGTTGAGCGCCTGCTGCCAGCTCTCCAGCGACGGAGTCGCCGAACCGAGCACGACCGGCACGCCGCGCTGATGCGCCCGCCAGACCGCGAGATCGCGCGCCGAGTAGCGCATCCCATCCTGCTGCTTGTAGGAAGCATCGTGCTCCTCGTCGACGAGGATCAGGCCCAGGCGCGGCAGCGGCGAGAACACCGCGAGCCGGGTTCCCATCACGATGTCGGCCTCGCCCGTAAGCGCGTCGAGGAAGCCCCGGCAGCGCGCGCCGTCGGAGGCCCCGCTGTGCAGCGCGATCCGCCGTGCGCGCGGAAACCTCTGCGCGACACGCTGCTCCAGCTGCGGAGTCAGGCCGATCTCGGGCACCAGCAGCAGCGCCTGCTGCCCGGTGGCCAGAGTTCGCTCGATCAGGCGCAGATAGACTTCCGTTTTTCCGCTGCCGGTGATCCCGTGCAGCAGCCAGCCCTTGAATTTACCGGCCTCGCCGGCGATCGCCGCTATCACCTGTTGCTGCTCGGCATTGAGCGTCGGCGCCGAGCTGAGGTCCGCAGAACGGTCCGCGGGAGCCTCCTCGATCAGGCCGCGGCTCTTCGCGTCGCGCAGGTGGCAGGAAGAAAAGCCCGCGGCGAGCAGCTCGCCACGGCGCCGCGCACCGCCAGCCAGCGCATCGAGCAGAGCGATCAGACGCGGCGCGCGCGGCTTGGTTTCCAGCCAAACGTTCGCCTGGCTCGTCGCGACGAGCCAGGGATCGCGCTCGCGCGAAGCGAGCAGCTCGGCGCGGCGCAGACCCGGAGGCAGCGCAACCGCCAGCGCTTCGCCGAGCGGATGGTGGTAGTAGCGGGCCGCGAACTCGACCAGAGCCAGCCAGTCGCGCGGCAGGGCGGGAACCTCGCGCATTACGCTGACGATCGGCTTGAGTCGCGAAGGCTCGACTTCGCTCGCAACCGGCAGCGCCAGCACGACGGCGGTCTTCTCGCCTTTTCCGAACGGAACCCGGACCAGGCGACCGACATCGTCCGGCCCCATCCCGGGAGCCAGATAGTCGAAGTTGCGCTGCAGCGGAACGGGCAGGGCCAGCCTCGCGACCGGTAAATCCTCAGCCATCAGGAAACCCGCAAAAACACCAGAATTGCCTAGTTTTCAATGGCTTGCCTGCCGATCCTGAGAAAACACCGCGAGAGTGACTCATAAGCCCATTGATACATTGAGCTTATCCAGAAACTGTGGATAAGTTTGTGGGATAAGTGGAAAAGACCCCGCGCCGAAACGGTGCAGACTTTTTTGCGGCGCAGCATGCATCGACAAAAAACCAAAAACAAATCAGTTACTTGCAAATACCTCAAAACGCCGGAAGACTGCCTTTCCGCGCATCCGGAAAGGCGTGGTCGTCTCTGTGCATAACTTGCGTACAGTTCTTCCGGAAACGCGGGGAATCCCCGGCCCACAAGGCTCATCCGACCTCGCAGACCAGACCTTTCAGATACTCGCCTTCAGGAAAGGCGAGGCCGATCGCGTGGTCGGGCGCGGCGCTGAGCCGGTGCAGGATCCGCGCGTCGCGGCGGGCGTCCGACGCGGCGCCGGCGACGATGCTCTGGAAGAGTTCCTGACCAATGCCGCCCGAACACGAGTAAGTCATCAGGATGCCGCCCGGATTGAGCAGTTTGAAGCCGAACAGATTGATGTCCTTGTAGGCCCGCGCCGCACGCTGGGCGTGGGCAGCCGACGGGGCGAACTTCGGCGGATCGAGCACGATCAGATCGAAGCTCCTGCCCTGGGCCTTCATCTCGCGCAGCGCCTCGAACACGTCGGCTTCCTGCCATTCGGCGCGCGCGGCGTCGAGTTGGGGATTGCGCGCCAGATTGCGCCGCGCGCTCTCAAGCGCAGGTCCCGAAGAGTCGATCGACAACACCTCCCTCGCGCCGCCGGCCAGCGCCTGCAGCGAAAAGCCACCCGTGTAACAGAAGCAGTTCAGCACGCTGCGGTCTTTCGCGAGATCGCGGGTCAGCCGACGGTTCTCACGCTGGTCGAGGTAGAAACCGGTCTTGTGACCGCCGACCGCGTCGACGCCGAGCAACACGCCGTATTCCTCGATCGCGAGATCGGGATCGGGATCGGTTCCGGCGAGCACGCCGACCTGGGCCGTCAAGCCTTCGCGGCCACGCACTTCCGAATCCGAGCGCTCATAGATGTTGTGGCAGTCGGTCGCCGCGAGCAGACCGGCGACGATCGCGTCGCGCCAGTGATCGGCCCCGGCGCTGGTCAGCTGCAGCACGATCGTGTCGCGATAGCGGTCGGCGATGACGCCGGGCAGGCCGTCCGATTCGCCGTGGATCAGCCGCAGGCCCTGCTGGCCGGCGAGCTGCGGGTGAGTCGCGCGGCGCGCGACGGCCGCGGCGATCGTCCGCTTGAAGAAAGCATGATCGACCGACTGGCTCGCATCGAAATTCCACATCCGTGCGCGGATCTGCGATTCCGGGGAATAGGCCGCACGGCCCAGCGAATCTCCGCGATCGCTGAGCACTTCGACGGTGTCGCCGGGGCGGGCCCGGCCTTCGAGCCGGGCGACCGAGCCAGCGAAGATCCACGGATGCCGGCGCATCAGCGAGCGTTCCTTGCCCGGTTTCAATATCAGTTGTGCCATGGTGCCACCTGAAAGCAAAAACGGATTTTCGCACGCGCACGGCTTTACGGCAGGCTTAGTCACCGATGCTATCTTTCGGACAAAGCTTCCGCGAAGTTCCACTGCCACCGCTCACGGCCAACCCGCATGAAGATCGCCCCGATCATCCTCGACATCGAAGCCTCCGGTTTGGGCGCGCACAGCTACCCGATCGAGATCGGCCTGGCCCTTCCCGAGGACAGGAGCTATTCCCGGCTGATCCTGCCCGAGCCAGACTGGACGCACTGGTGCGATGAGGCCGAGGCGATACACCATATCGATAGAGACCTGCTCCGCGAGAGAGGGCGCCCGGCCGCCGAGATCGCCGCCGAGCTCAACGAGCTGCTGGCCGGCCAGATCGTCTATTCGGACGGTTGGGCCAACGACTACAGCTGGCTCGCGCTGCTCTTCGACGCGGCCGGCAGCTCTGCTCGCTTCCGCCTCGAAAACCTGCGCAGCCTGCTCAGAGAAGAGCAGCTTGCCCGCTGGCACCCCTGCAAGGACCAGATCACCGCCGACCTCGCGGCCGAGCGCCACCGCGCCAGCACCGATGCCCGCATCCTGCAGCTCGCGGTGCTGCGACTGAACGAGGGGGTCATGCCGGTCGCGGCCGGCCACGAAGAACGCCTGATCGCGCAGATGGCCGAACTCGACGCACTGACCCTGTCCGACCTGATCGCGGCAAGCCGCGGCCAGCGCGAACTGCTCAGGTTGAGGGAACGTCATACCGCGCTGATCTGCCGCGGCGGCCGCATCCTGGCCGAATACCTGGAGCAACATTTGAGCGCCTATGTCGCGCTGCGCCAGAGCAGCGCGACGCACTGGGAGATCGTCGCGATCAACATCCACCCGTGGTATCGCGGCACCGGCCTCTACCGCCGGATGCTGATACGCACGCTCGCGCACCTGCTCTCGCACGGCGCCGAGACACTGACGAGCCAGGTCCTGCCGGGCAGCGAAGCAACGATCCGCTTTCACGAAAAGCTCGGTTTCACCCGCGAGGCGGACAGCCCCGAACAAATACGCTACTCGATCCGGGTCGAGGATCTGGCCCGCCGGCTGCGCCGGATTTAAGCCGTCATAAGCTTGACTCACCCCTTTGCCGCCAACGGGTTACAGTTCCGCTCTGACCAAGCCCTTAAAACATGACAATACCCGCCGCCGAAGTCGAAAAAGAGCACCGTCTGGGTCTGAGCGAAGTGCTCAGGCTGATGCTGGCCGATGGTTTGATCGATCGAGCCGTCGCCGACAAGCTGCTCAGCGACCGGCAAGGCCCCCGCGGAGAAATCCATCCTCTGGCGGCGATCGCGTCTCAGAAGTGGAAATCGCTGAAGCCTCCGCACAAGCTTCTGCACCTCGACGCGCTGACCGAATGGCTGGCCGGGAAGCTGGGCCTCGAATACCTGCACATCGATCCGCTGAAGATCGACTTCGCGGCGGTCACCCGCGTGATGTCGAATGCCTACGCGACCCGCCACCGCGTGCTTCCGGTCGAAGCGCTGGCCAACGAGGTCGTCGTCGCGACCGCCGAGCCTTTCATCCAGTCCTGGATCAGCGAGCTGGAGCCGGCGCTACACAAGAAGGTCCGCCGGGTTCTGGCCAGCCCCGAGCAGATCGAGCGCTTTCAGGTCGAGTTCTACAACCTCGCCCGCTCGATCAAGAAAGCCGAGCAGAACGGCTCGTCCACCTCGGCGCTGTCGAGCTTCGAACAGCTCGTCGAGCTGGGGCGCGCAAACCGCCAGTTCGATGCCAACGAACAGCACATCGTCCACATCGTCGACTGGCTCTGGCAGTACGCCTTCGAGCAGCGCGCCTCGGACATCCACGTCGAGCCAAGGCGCGAGATCGGCATCGTCCGCTTCCGGATCGACGGAGTGCTGCACCAGGTCTACCAGCTGCCGATGGCGGTCCTCAGTGCGATGACGAGCCGGATCAAGCTGCTCGGCCGGATGGACGTGATCGAGAAGCGCCGCCCCCAGGACGGGCGGATCAAGACCCGCACCCCGCAGGGCACCGAGATCGAGCTGAGGCTCTCGACACTGCCGACCGCTTTCGGCGAAAAGCTCGTGATGCGGATCTTCGACCCCGAAGTGCTGGTCCGCAACTTCGAGGAGCTCGGCTTCTCGGACGAGGACAAGGCCCGCTGGAACACGATGACCAGCCAGAGCAACGGCATCGTGCTGGTGACCGGGCCGACCGGATCGGGCAAGACGACGACGCTGTACTCGACCCTGAAGCAGCTCGCGACTCCGGAAGTGAACGTCTGCACGATCGAAGACCCGATCGAGATGGTCGAATCGGCCTTCAACCAGATGCAGATCCAGGGTTCGATAGACCTCTCCTTCGCCGACGGAGTCCGGGCGCTGCTGCGCCAGGACCCGGACATCATCATGATCGGCGAGATCCGCGATCTCGAGACCGCCGAGATGGCGATCCAGGCCGCGCTGACCGGCCACCTGGTGCTGTCGACGCTGCACACGAACGATGCGCCATCGGCGATCACGCGGCTTCTGGACCTCGGCGTCGCCCCCTATCTGATCAACGCGACGCTGCTCGGCGTAATGGCGCAGCGGCTCGCGCGAACGCTATGCCCGCACTGCCGCCAGCCCATCCCGCTCGACGACGAGACCGCGAAAATCTGGGACGCGACCGTCGCGCCTTTCCAGGCCAAGCGACCGGCGACCGTCCACAAGGCGGTCGGTTGCCTCGAATGCCGGCTCACCGGCTATTCAGGCCGGATGGGCCTCTACGAAGTGCTGCAGATGTCGCCCGGCCTGCGCTCACTGATCCACCGCGACGCCGACATCGCCGAGATCCGCGCCCAGGCCTGCCGCGAGGGCATGAAACCGCTGCGCATCTCCGGCGCGATCAAGGTTGCCTCCGGACTGACGACGCTCGAAGAGGTCGTCAAGGTCGCCCCTCCAGCCAGCGAAGGCTGAGGAGCCCGTTCTGCCAGTCTTCGGGAGTTTTGCGATGGACGAGATGCAAGCCCAACCCGCTCAGCCCTGCTCGGACGCCGAGGTGCTTTTCCTCGAAGGCTGCCGGAGGATGGAAGATGGCGACGGCGAGGCCGAAGGGTATTTCCGCAAGGCGCTCGCGCTCGCGCCCGATCTCGCCGAGGCCTGGATCAATCTGGGCCTGCTCTTCGATCAGCGGGGAGAGCCCGAAGCCGCCGAAACCTGCTATCGGCGCGCGATGGAACTGGCGCCCGGATGCGCCGAAGTGCCTCTGAACCTGGGCGGGCTCCTGATCAATGCGAAGCGCTTTGCCGAAGCCGGGGAGATCTGTCAGAAGGCTGTCGCGCTCGCGCCGGCCTCGGCCCCGGCCTGGACCAACCTCGGCGTGCTCAAGGCCTGTCTACACCTCGAAGAGGATGCCGAATCCTGCTACCGGACCGCGCTTGCGCTCGAAGCAGGGCATCCGGAAGCCCTCTTCAACCTGAGCTACATCCTGCTGCGCCAGGGCCGCTTCGCGGAAGGCTGGTCCTGCCTGGAAGCGCGCCCGTGGTATCAGGCGCTGGCCGCCCGCCTCCCCTTCCCGCGCTGGCAAGGCGAAGATATCCACGGCCGCGCGATCCTGATCGGCATCGAAGCCGGCCACGGCGACATGATCCAGCTCTGTCGCTACGCGACCGAACTGAAGGTGCGCGGCGCGAAGCGCGTCGGCCTGCTGTGCCACCCTGGCCTGAAGGCGCTTTTCGCGACGCTGACGGACGTCGATGCCGTAATCCCGGTGGCCGGGCAGATGCCCGACCTGAGTTGGGACTTCTGGGTCCCACCGCTGAGCCTGCCCTATCGGTGCGAAACCCGGCTGGAGACAATCCCGGCGCATCTGCCCTATCTCGCAGCTCCCGCGGATCGGGTCGAGAAGTGGGCGGCGCTTGCGCTGCCCGAGGGCGTCCGCGTCGGTCTCGTCTGGCGCGGAAATCCCAAGTTCGAGAACGACGCCGACCGTTCTCTTCCGTCGCTCGGATTGCTCGCTCCGCTCTGGAGCGTGCCGGGCGCGCGCTTCATCAGCCTGCAGAAGGGCGCCGGCGAAGACGAGGCGAGAAGACCTCCCGAGGGTTTGGCGCTGCTGGCTCTGGGCGGCGAGCTCGATGACTTCGCCGACACCGCGGCGCTGATTGAGCGCCTGGATCTTCTGATCTGCGTCGATACCGCGGTGGCCCATCTGGCCGGAGCCTTGGGCAAGCCCTGCTGGGTTCTTCTCCCCGATCACAGGACCGACTGGCGCTGGCTCACCGGGCGCAGCGACTCCCCGTGGTATCCGGGCGCACTCAGGCTCTTCCGCCAGACCGAAACGGGATGGGAAGCCGTGATCGCCGAAGTCGCAACGGCGCTCGAGGCGTTTGTCGGCGACGCGCGCGGGTGCTAGGCGTTGCCGGCCGGATCGCCGACCAGTTGCCGCCACTGCCGGGCCTGGCGCTCGATGAAGTTGCAGACTTCGATGCTGTAGGCTTCATCCGGAGAGTTCAGGATGATAGGCGCGAGCACCGAGACCAGCGCTCCGATCGCAACAGTCGAATCCCGTCCTTTGAGCACGCCGGCAATCTCTTCGGCGAGCGAAGTCACCAGCTTGTCCTGCTCTGCACCAAATCCCATCTCCGCACCTCCGCTGCCTGCCGACTTTTCAGTGTAGCGTCCCGCGCCCGCGCATCAATCAATCGTGAAGCGGCGGGTACTTCTTCGCGTTCAGCGCGATCTTGTCACGGACCGCGGCATCGAGATCAATGCCCAGCACCATCGCGAGCCTCATCAGATAGAGGAAGACATCGGCCACTTCCTGGCGCACATGCTCGGCCTCCCCGCTCGCCATGATCGCCTCGGCCTGCCCGTCTCTGAGCCATTGGAATATCTCGGCCAATTCGCCGACTTCGCCGGTCAATGCGAGGATCAGACTGCGCGGAGTGTGAAAGCAATCCCAGTCACGCTGCCGTGCGAATTCCGCCAGAGCCTGCTCCAGCGCTTGAGTTTCGATCAGTTTCATCCCTGAAGTTTCCAGCCTCACGCCCCGACTGACAAGTGGCGGCGGACTTCACGAATTCCCGGAGACGATCCGAACGTATGCCAATCGAATTTTTAGGACTGCATAGGCAGTATCAAAACCGAAACGTCCGAACGCATTTTTTTTTTAAAAACAGGGAATACTGCCCCCCAAGGAAGCCTTTCTGAAAGATCAATCCGGATATAATGCCCGATCCTATGCGCTTTCAGACAAGGCCTGCTCCATGATCCAAAACCTGATGCCCACGCTGAAACTGCGCGGCAAGCAGCTTCTGCCCATTCTTCAGGGAGGCATGGGAGTTGGCGTCTCGGCTCACCGGCTGGCCGGCGCGGTCGCCGCCTGCGGCGCGGTCGGCACGATCGCCAGCATCGATCTGCGCCGTCTGCACCCGGATCTGGAAGAGTCCAGCACCGCGACCCACGACCGCGCAACGATCGAAAAGGCGAACATGATCGCGCTCGATCGCGAGATCGCCGCGGCCAAGGAGATCGCTCAGGGCATGGGCATGATCGCGGTCAACGTGATGCGCGCGGTCAGCCAGTACGCCGACTGCGTCAGACAGGCCTGCCGCAGCGGCGCCGACGCAATCGTGATGGGCGCAGGCCTGCCGCTGGATCTGCCCGACCTGACCGCCGACCATCCCGATGTCGCGCTGATCCCCATCCTGTCCGATGCGCGCGGCGTCTCCATCGTGCTGAAACGCTGGATGCGCAAGAACCGCCTTCCCGATGCGATCGTGCTCGAACACCCGGGCTGGGCCGGCGGCCACCTCGGCGCGGCCAGCGTCGCCCAGGTTCGCGATGAGCGCTTCGATTTCCGCAATGTGCTGCCCGAATGCCTCGAAGTGCTGAAGAGCCTCGGCATCGAACGCGAGAAGATCCCGCTGGTTCCGGCCGGCGGCATAGACAGCCACGCCAAGGTCCGCGAAGTGTTCGCGCTGGGCGGTTCGGCCGTTCAGGTCGGCACGCCTTTCGCAGTGACCAAGGAAGGCGACGCGGCCGATGCCTTCAAGCAGGTTCTGATGCACGCCAGCGATGACGACATCGCCGAGTTCACGAGCGTCGCCGGTCTGCCGGCGCGCGCGGTGCGCACGCCCTGGCTCGCCAACTACCTCAAGCGCGAGGACAAGCTGCAGGCGGCGGCCGAACGCGAAGGCGGCTGCCGCAAGTGCACGCTGAACTGGGATTGCCTGATCCAGTGCGGCCTGCGCGACAAGATCTCGAAGTTCGGCCAGTTCTGCATCGACAACCAGCTCGCCCACGCACTGAAGGGCGACGTCTCGAAGGGTCTGTTCTTCCGCGGCCGCGGCAAGCTGCCCTTCGGCACCGAGATGCGCTCGGTCCGCGAGACGATCGAGTTCCTGCTCGCGGACATCCGCCCCGCGGCGTTCGCCTGAAACGGATCGCCCCCCACAGAGAGCCGGCCCCCTCGGGAGCCGGCTTTTTCGTTGACGGCGAGCCTCAGGCGGGTGCGCCCGCGAGCTTGCGGATCTCCTTGTCGAGGAAGTAGATGCCCTTGCCATCGAGCCCGATCACCTCGACCTTGTCGAGGATGCCCTTGAACAGGCGCTCCTCCTCGTGCTGTTCGGCGACATACCACTGCAAGAACTGGAAAGTGCTGAAATCCGGCTCGGCCAGCGCAGCGGCGACGAGCTTGTTGATCGCCGCGGTGATCTGCAATTCGTGCTCGAAGATCCGCCTGAACACGTCGCCGAGCGATTCATAGCTCGCCGACGGTGCCGTCACGGTTCCCAGCACGGCCAGCGCTCCCGTCTCGCAGACGTAATCGAAGAGTTTGTGCATGTGCTTGAGCTCCTCGGCCGCGTGCCCACGCAGGAAAGCGGCACTGCCGCTGTAGCCGGCGTGGTCGCACCAGGCGCTCATCTGCAGGTAGAGGTTCGACGAATACTGCTCCAGATTGATCTGCTGGTTCAGCTGTTCGGTCATCTTCGGACTCAGCATGGCCATCTCCCTTTCGGTATCGCTTCCCGCCCGGACACTCCGCAGCGGCACAGCTTCATGATGGCTGAAACCCGGCGCAGGGCAAGCTCGCCTCTACCTCTCTGTCTCCTCCGTTTCCCGGCCGAACAGGATCCGCACCGCGCGAACGGTCGCCGCGTCGTAGTGGTGTCTGTCGGCCGCAGGCTCCCGGGCAAGGGCTTTCATGCTGGCCAATGCGGGCGGGAAAAACGTCGTCGAGATCCCGTAGATCGGCGCAACGACGTCGAGCGTCTGCTCGCGCGGAAGCGCTCCATAGACTTCCCGGTAGAGCCGGACCGCCTGCAGCAGGGTCAGATCCGGACCGGGATGCTGACCATCGCGAGCGAACCAGGCGAGCTCGGGATAGTCGCGCAGCCCGCGGACGAGACCGGAAGAGACCGGAACGAAGCGCAGCTTCAGCGGCCCGGAGAGTTCGCGTTCGGCCGCAACCAGCTGCTCCGAAAAAGCTTCCAGCTTCTGGTAAGTACCCAGATAGAGCGGCTGGACGCCGGCCCGGCGGGCGATCTCGGTCAGCTCCGTCGTCGCCGCGAGGCTGCTCAGCCGCGCCTCCTCGCCGAAGCCTCCGATCAGATCTCCGCCGCGCTCCTGCAGCACCAGATAGTCGTAGCGGGCGGCCGAGAGCTGAAGGCGGACCGAGGAATCCGCGACGCGATCGGCGAGCGTCGCCCCCCCTTCGACCAGCATCTCGCTGTGGACCGCGTGGCCATTGGCCCGACACAAGGCATCGAAGACCGCCGGCAGGTTGCCCACATAGCTCAAGCTGTTGCCGACAAACAGGAAACGGGTCTCGCCCTCTCCCGCGGCGAGCACCGCGCCGCCCCACAGCAAGACCAGCAACAGGACGACTCGAGCGACATGTCTGTTCATTCCCGGCTCCGGATTCGCGTTTCACCCCAGATCTGAGCACCTCAAAGCTTTTCAACCCCCTAAGGCGCCGATCGCGGTTTTAATTCCGGCTTAAGTCCGTTTATCGACCGCTCCGAAGACCGAAGCCTCGGCAGCAAAGTGATAGACGCCAGAATGCAAAAAGCCGGCCCTCACGCGAGGTCCGGCTGTTCACGCCCCCGACAGGAGCGGGTCAGTTCACCGCCCAGTTCGCGCGGACCAGGTGGTAGAAAATCGGCGCGGCGAACGCGACCGGCGCGACCCGGTCGAGCATGCCGCCGTGGCCGACGATCGCGTGGCCCCAATAGCGCACGCCGCGATCGCGCTTGATCGCAGTCATCACGAGGCTGCCGAGAAAACCCATCCAGGTCGCGACCAGAGCGATCAGCGCCGCAGCCAGCACCGAGAACGGCGTGATCCATGCGAGCAGCGAGCCGAGCAGCATCGCCGAGAAACCGCCCAGCACCAGGCCTTCCCAGGTCCGGGTCAGCGACACGCCTTCGGCAACCCTGTGCTTGCCAAAACGCACCGAGAAGAATTTCTGCAGCACATCGCCGCTCTGCACGACCAGGACAAGGAAGGCGATCAGCAACAGGTGACGCCCCTGATAGCCCGGGATCCTCAGCGACAGCAGAGCCGGAACGTGCGAGAAGCAGTAGACGCAGATCATCAGCCCCCACTGGACGTTCGCGGCGCGATCCATGAAGCGTTTGACGTCGCCGCGCAGTGCCGACACGATGGGCAGGAACAAGAACGCATAGACCGGAATCGCCAGCGACGAATAAGTGCTCCAGCCGTTCCAGATGCCCAGATAGTGGATGGGCAAGACGACAAAGAAGCTCGCGAGCAGGGTCCAGTGATCGCCGATCCGTGTCGGAGAGAGCGTGATGAATTCACGCAACGCGCCGAAGGATAGGAAGGCGAACATCATCACGACGCCCTTGCGGCCAGCGAGAAAGGCCAGCGCGATCACGACCACCATGACCCACCAGCCGTGCACGCGGGCGTTATAGCTCGCGATGACGCCGACCCGGCGGCCTTTGACCCGCCAGCGCAGATAGCGGCCAAACAGCGTCGCGAGAACCAGAACCAGGACCACGCCGGCAAAGAGCAACACGGTCGTCGTGCGCGGCCCCAGAGTCGGACCGGTCCACGGAGAATTGGGCAGCTGTTCGAGCACTTCCAGAATCAGATCGGGAATTCTCATTCGAGCGGCTCCTCACCCTTGGGCGCCCAGCTCTGCAGCACTTCGCGAGCGCGAGTCAGAAAGCCTTCCTTGTCTTCTCCGGGCTGCAGGTGGATCGCTTCGCCGAAGCTGACCGTACAGATCAACGGCACGGGAAGGATCTGGCCCTTGGGCAGAACCCGGTTCAGGTTCGCGAGCCAGACCGGCACCAGCTCGATCTGCGGATGGCTTTCAGCGAGATGGAAGAGCCCGCCCCGGAAGGGCAGCAACTCGTCGCCGAGATTGCGCGTGCCTTCGGGGAAGATGATCAACGAATCGCCGGCGTCGAGCGCCGAGCGCATCACTTGAAGCGGATCTTCGCCGCCGCTTCGCTTGCGGTCGACGAGCACGGCGCGGAAGACCTGGTGGATCAGGAAACGGCGAAGCGGGGATTTCTCCCAGTAGTCGGAGCCCGCGACTGGCCGGGTGTGGCCGCGCAGTTTCTTGGTCAGGCTGGCCCAGATCAGCACGAAATCGGCGTGGCTGGAGTGGTTGGCAAAGTAAATCCGCTGCACGGACTGAGGCTTGCAGCCCAGCCAGCGGGCCTGGACTCCGGTCAGGATCCGGGCGAAGGAGCAGATCGTCTGCGCGACGAACGAAGCGAGTGACATTCGGCTACAGCAAAAGACAAAGCGGCTGATAGTCGCCTGATCGGGCCGATGACGCAAGCGTTTGGTACAAATCCAGCCGACATTTCACGGTTTGACGGCCTCGGCCGCCCCCGCCTCGGTGACGATCCAGCCCAAGGGCCTGTCGTGTTCCTGAGGGCGGATGCTCGCAACGCGGCCGAGTTCGAAACCCACTCCGACCGTCTGCGGCGCCGGATCGAGCGCCGCGAGCGTGCGATCGAAATACCCGCCGCCGTAGCCGAGCCGGAAACCCGCCGCATCGAAAGCGTTCAGCGGAATCAGCACGAGATCGGGGGTACAGGGCTCGCGGGACTCCGGAACCGGAATGCCGTAGGCATCGGCCACCATCGCCCGCTCCGGCGACCAGCGCACGAAGACGAGCGGTTCGCCTTTCGCGACGACGACGGGAAGGGCAGCGCGGCGCGACGGATCCCCGGCAAGCCAGTCCGCGACGAGGCTTCGGAGGTCGGGCTCATTGCGATAAGGCCAGCAGAAGCCGAGGCAGCGCGGTGCGGCCCGCTCGAGCAGCGAACGCAGGTGCCCGACGAGAAGCGCGTTCAAGCGGTGCCATTCCGACGGGGGCAAGGCTTCACGGCAGCTCAGCGCCGCACGCCGCAGCGAATCCCGAAAATCCTTGTCCGATAAGCTCGATGAAGCGGGAGACGGGTGAATCAAGATGCTATCCTTGGACGAGTTGGAGGGAGTGTAAGCAATGAAAAAGGTCTTGTGCGGTGTACTCGGCGTTGTCACGCTGCTAGTGGGTGTCAGTACCCCGGCGGCGGCGGCGGAGGACCGCTTCCAGGCTGGCCGCGAGGCAGCCCGGGCGGGCGATCTCGGTCGCCTGAATCGTCTGATCCAGGAAGCCGGCGATTCGCCGCTGGATGGCTATCTCTCCTATTGGGCGCTTTCGATCCGGCTCGCCCGCCGTGAAAACCTCGACGCCGACTACGCGGCCTTCCTCGCCCGCGAAGACGGCAGCCTGCTCGCCGAACGCGCGCGCGCCGACTGGATCCGCGCCTCGGCTCGCGCCGGCCGCTGGGACATCGTCCGCAGCCAGGGCCCCCTGCTGCGTCAGCCCGAACAAGAAATGAACTGCTGGCTCTGGCAGGCCAAGATCGCCGCAGGCAGCCCCAGCATCGCCAGCGATGCGAGCAGCCTCTGGAACAGCACGAGCGAACCCGGTGAAGCCTGCGCGCCGGTGATCGCGGCGCTCTCGGTGCTCAAAACCGCCGACGCCCACTGGCAGCGCGCCCGCCGCCTTCTCGAAGTCCAGCATTTCGCCGCGGCCCGCGCGACCCTCGCGCGCCTTCCCGCCAACGAGGCGCCCCAGGCCCAGCAGATCGCCGAGGCGCTCGAGAACCCGCTGCTCTTCCTGTCGCGCAACCATCCGCCCATCGACCGACCCAGCCGCGAGACTCTGGTGCTCGCGCTGTCCCGCCTCGCCCAGATCGATTACCGCGGTGCCGCGGCCCGGCTCGAAGTGCTCGGCCCGGTGATGCCTGCGGCTGATCGCGGTTATCTCGCCAGCGTGATCGGCTGGCAAGCGGCGCGCGCCAATCAGCCCGACGCGCTGACTTGGTACCACGCCGCAGGCAAGGCCGAACAGAGCGCGGAATCGCGCACTTGGCACGTCCGCTCCGCTCTGCGCGCCCAGGCCTGGGGAGACGTGCGCCTCGCGATCGACATGATGGGTCCGGATCAGAGAGCGCTGCCCGAATGGACTTACTGGCACGGCCGCGCCGAGAAAGAGCTGGGCCGCCCCCGGGAAGCCCAGGATGACTTCGCCCGCATCGCGGGTCAGCCCAACTTCTACGGCATGCTGGCCGGCGAAGAACTGGGCCACCCGTTCACAGCACCGCGCGCCGCCGCACCGGCGAGCCGCGAAGAGCTCGCCCGGGTCGGGAATGACCGTTCGATCCGCCGCGCGCTCGCGCTGCTCAGAATCGGCAGCCGTGTCGACGGAGTGCGCGAGTGGAACTGGGCCGTCCGCGATGTGAATGACCGCTTCCTGCTCGCCGCAGCCGAGATCGCCCGCCGCGAACAGCTCTACGACCGGGCGATCTACAGCGCCGAAAAAACGCGAACCGAGCACGACTTCGGGCTGCGCTACCTGCTCCCGTACTACGACACGGTCGAACCGGCTTCGCGCCGCTGGGGCCTCGATGTGTACTGGGTCTACGGCCTGATGCGCCAGGAGAGTCGTTTCATCAGCGTCGCCCGCTCCTCGGTGGGCGCCCAGGGCCTGATGCAGGTGATGCCGGCCACCGCGAAATTCGTCGCCGAAAAGATCGGTCTGCCTTTTTCCGCCGACCAGGTCAGGGAGACGGACACCAATGTGACGCTCGGAACCGCCTATCTGCGGATGATGATGGACAGGCTGGACAACCAGATGGCGCTGGCCTCGGCTGCCTACAACGCCGGCCCCGGCCGCATCCTGCGCTGGCGCACCGATCAGCCGGTCGAGGGTGCGGTGTTCGCCGAGACGATCCCGATTGCCGAAACGCGCGACTACGTCAAAAAAGTGCTCGCGAACACGGTCGCCTATGCCGCGCTGTTGACCGGCAAACCCCAGTCGCTGAAGAGCCGGCTGGGAGTGGTTCAGTCCGCACTGAGCCCGGATGCGCCGGCCGACCTGACCCGGCTTCCCGCCGCCGACGGGACTGCCCAGCCTCAGTGAACGAGAGCCACCGCACGGGGGAAGTCAGCGCCTCTCCCCCCGTCGGACTTGCGCCGCGCCACGGGTAAGCTAACATCCCATCCGCATCTCCCGTTTCGCGGCGCCTTGATGCCGCATCGAGAAAAAATGAAACTCGTCATCGCCAACAAAAACTATTCGAGCTGGTCGCTTCGCGCCTGGCTGGCCTTGCGCGCGACAGGCCAGAGCTTCACCGAGGAACAGGTCCTGCTGGGCCAACCTGACTCGCGCGAGCAGATCCTCAAGCATTCGCCCTCCGGCCGCGTGCCCTGCCTCGTCGACGGCTCGCTGCTCGTCTGGGATTCGCTGGCGATCATCGAATACCTCGCCGAGCAGTTCCCCGCGCTGTGGCCCGAGGATAGAGGCGAACGCGCTGTGGCCCGCTCGATCTCGGCCGAGATGCATTCGAGCTTCCCGGCCCTGCGCAGCCAGATGCCGATGAACATCCGCCGCAGCCTGCCCGGGCGCGGTCACAGCGCCGAATCGGAAGCGGACATTGCGCGGATCGTGCAGATCTGGAACCGCTGCCTTGCCCGCCGCACCGTCGAGGGCCCTTATCTGTTCGGTCGCTTCAGCGGCGCCGACGCGATGTTCGCGCCGGTCTGCTTCCGCTTCCAGACTTACGGAGTCGAACCGACCGGGCCGGCCGGAACCTATCTCGCGACGATGCTGGCCCACCCAGCGATGCGCGAATGGCAGGCCGCGGCCGAACAGGAAACGGCGATCGTCGCCGCGGACGAACTACCCGGCCAATGAAGACTTACATCGTCGGCGGCGCGGTTCGCGACGCGCTGCTGGACCGGCCAGTCTCGGACCGGGACTGGGTCGTCGTCGGCGCCACACCGGAAGAGATGCTGGCCGCAGGCTTTCGTCAGGTCGGCAAGGACTTCCCTGTCTTCCTCCACCCGCAGACGCGCGAGGAATACGCGCTGGCGCGCACCGAGCGCAAGACCGCGCCCGGCTATCACGGCTTCACGGTCCACGCCTCGCCCGAAGTCACGCTCGAAGAAGACCTGCAGCGGCGCGACCTGACGATCAATGCGATCGCCCAGGACGAGGATGGCCAGCTGATCGACCCCTGGGGCGGTCGGCAGGATCTCGAAGCACGCGTCTTTCGCCACGTCAGCCCGGCTTTCGCTGAAGACCCGGTTCGCATCCTGCGCGTCGCCCGCTTCGCCGCACGCTTTCCCGATTTCCGGATCGCACCGGAGACGCTCGCGCTGATGCGCGCCATGGTCGCGGCGGGAGAGGTCGATCACCTGGTCGCCGAACGCATCTGGCAGGAGTTCGCCCGCGGGCTCGCGGCGAGCCGGCCATCGCGGATGCTCGAAGTGCTCGGCGAATGCGGGGCCCTGCCCCGGCTGCTCCCAGAACTGACCGCGCCCGGCGCGCTGGACACTCTGCACCTGCTCGACAGCGAATCCCCGCTTCCCGAAGCGGGCCGCTACGCGCTGCTGCTCGCCCGACTCAGCACCCCGGCCGCCGAAGCGCTGAGCCTCAGGCTCAAGGTTCCCAATGACTACCGCGAACTCGCCCGCCTGCTGATCGCCGAGCAGCAACAGCTGAGCGAGACGCCGACGCAGAGCGCCGAAGAGCTGCTCTCAGTGCTCGAACGCTCGGATGCCTGGCGCCGCCCCGGCCGGATCACCGATCTGATCGCCTGCACCGCGGTTCTCGCACCCGACGTCGATCAATCGCAGCTGAGCCTCGCGCTCGAAGCCGCCCGGAGCATCGATGCCGGAGCGATCGCGAAGCGCTGCGCGAACCCCGCCGACATCCCGGCGGCCTTGCGCGCCGCCCGCCTGGACGCCGTGCGCAGCGCACTGAAGAGCTCATGAAACGAATCGCGCTGATTTTGCTGTTCCTCGCGCTGCCGGCCTGGGCACAACTGCCCGAGTTCGAGCAGGTCCGCACCCGCAGCGTCGCCTCCGATGCGCTGCTGCTCGACCGCCACGGAACACCGCTCGCCGACCTCCGTTTCAATCCGAGAGTTCGCCGGCTGGACTGGGTCAGGCTCGAACATTTCTCGCCGGCGCTGCGCGAAGCGCTGATCGCCGGAGAAGACCACCGTTTCTTCGAACACGAAGGCGTGGACTGGAAAGCGGTCGTCGGCGCGATGTGGCACAACCTGTGGCACCACAACCACCGCGGCGCCTCGACGCTGACGATGCAGCTCGCCGGTCTGCTCGACCCCGCCCTGGCCATCCCCAAGAAGCCCGGGGCCCGACGCGACCTCGGCCAGAAATGGGATCAGAGCAAGGCGGCCAGGCTGCTCGACGCGCACTGGAGCAAGGCCCAGATCCTCGAAGCCTATCTGAATCTCGCGCCCTTCCGCGGCGACCTCCAGGGCGTGCATGCGGCCAGCGCGGTACTCTTCGGCAAGAGTCCGGACCAGCTTGACCACGCTGAATCGCTGCTGATCGCGGCGATCCTGCCCAGCCCGAACGCGCGCGCCGAGCGGATCGCCTATCGCGCCTGCGCCCGGGCCAAGGCGGCAGGGGCCGCGAACCTCTGCCCGAGGATAAACGCGCTGGCCTTCCGGCTGGACAGCCCGCGCAACCGGCCGCGCTTCGCGCTCGCGCCTCACCTAGCGCGCACGGCGCTCAAGGCGGGAGGAGAGCACGTCGCGACGACGCTGGATGCGACGCTGCAGAGACAGGCGCTCGAAGGCCTGCGCCGAGGCCTCGGCCGCGCCGCCGACAAGGTCAATGCGGCGGCGCTGATCGTCGACACAGCCGACGGCAGCGCCCTGGCCTGGGTCGGCAACACCCGCGCCGAATACCGCGATCTGCTGGGGCAGAAGGCGGTCTGGAATCAGGTTCAGATGCCTTTCGCGGCGACACTGGCGATCGAGAAGCGCACCGCGACCGCCGCGAGCCTGCTGCCCGAACCGGAAAACCCGGAGACTCCGTGGCGCAGCCTGCGCCGCAGCGTCCAGCAGCCGAACGCAGCCAGCCTCACGGCGCTGCAGGAGATGCTCGGCGACGGGCTGACCGAGAAGTTGCGCAACGTCGGCATCGCCGCCGACGGCGAAGCGAGCCTGCCCGGGTTGAGCCAGGCGATGCGCAGCCTCGTCTCCGGCGGCCATTTCGCTCCGCTCCACTGGCAGGGCGAGGCGCACAGCCGGCGCGTCTGGCGTGGCGATGCCGCTTTCGTGACCAGCGAAATCCTCGCCGAAGCGGGAGCCCGCCCAAGCCCCTACGCCGAAGCGGTTCCGCCCGGGGCGGGCTGGCGCGCGCTGTGGGCGCTGAACGGACGGGATGGCAGCACCGCGCTGCTCGCCGGCAACACCCGGCAAATCGTCGCGGTGTTGATCGCGGGCGGCGATGCCCCCCGCCTCGCGAGCCGAAGCCTGCGCGAGATCCTCGAAAAGCTGGGCAACAACGGCAGCCCCAGGACGCCTCGCGGCGTCGTCCATACTCTGGTCGCATTCGATCCGCCCATCGAAGCGCCCCGGCGCGAGTATTTCCTGCGCGGCACCGAGACCAATCTGTCGAGCATCGCACCGGTCGCCTCTCCCGTTCATCCGCAGATCGAGCACCCGCTCGCGAGCGAAAGTCTGATCGCGCTCGGCGCCGACGAAACGCTGGCGCTCGAAGCGTCAAGCGCCGCCCAGGGCGCCCGCTGGTTCGCCGATGGCGAGCTGATCGGCGAAGGCCTGCGCATCCTGTGGAATCCTCCGCCCGGCCATCACCGGCTGGAACTGCGCGGCCCGAATGGCGAAGTCTGGGACAGCCGTGAGTTCGAACGCCTGCTGGTCGAAACCGAGACCGAGGAGCCCTGAGATGGGCGCGCTCGCGGACTCGGCTCTGGTCTGGTTCCGACGCGACCTGCGCGATACTGACCACGCAGCGCTGCATCACGCGCTGAAGAGTCACCGTCGGGTCTTCTGCGCCTTCGTCTTCGACACCGCGATCCTCGATGAACTCGCCGATCGTGGCGACCGCAGGCTCTCCTTCATCCACGGCAGCATCGAGGAGCTGAACCGCGCGCTGCGCCGTCGCGGCGGCGCGTTGATCGTCCGCCACGGCGATGCCCGGGAAGAGATCCCCCGGTTGGCGCTGGAACTGGGAGTCGCCGCCGTCCATGCCAATGCCGATTACGAGCCTTTCGCGCTGCGCCGCGACGACGCGGTCAGCGGCGCCTTGGGCGCGCTCGGAATCGCCTTCCGGGCCTGGAAGGATCAGCTCATCTTTGAGAAAGACGAGATCCTGAGCGGCGCGGGCAAGCCCTACTCGGTCTTCACCCCCTACAGCCGGGCCTGGCTCAAGGAACTCAAAGCGGCCGATCTTGAAGCCCGGCCAGTCGAAGGCCTGCCGGGAACTCTGGCCGCGCCGCCTTCGCTGCCGGCCATCCCGTCCCTCGCGGCGCTGGGGTTTACGAAGAGCCCGGTCCTGCTGCCCTGCGGGATCAGCGGCGCCCGCCAGCTCTGGGCAGACTTCCAGAACCGGATCGCCGACTACGCGCGAACGCGCGATTTCCCGGCCCTGAAGGGGGTGTCCTATCTGTCCGCCCATCTACGCTTCGGCACGCTGTCCATCCGCGAGCTCGTCCGCTTCGCCGCCGGACAGAAAAACGAGGGCGCCGAGACCTGGCTCAAGGAGTTGATCTGGCGGGAGTTCTACCAGCAGATCCTCTGGCATCGCCCGGAGATCGAAACCCTCAGCTTCAAGCCCGAGTTCGATGCAATCGAGTGGGAGAGCGGAGCGCAGGCCAATGATCATTTCGCGGCCTGGTGCGCGGGGCGAACCGGCTATCCGCTCGTCGATGCGGCGATGCGTCAGCTCGCCGCGAGCGGCTGGATGCACAACCGGCTGAGGATGATCGTCGCCAGCTTCCTGACCAAGGATCTGGGCCTGCACTGGCTGCGCGGCGAGCGCTTCTTCGCCGCGCAGCTGCTCGACTTCGATCTCGCGTCGAACAACGGTGGCTGGCAGTGGGCCGCATCGACAGGCTGCGATGCCCAGCCCTGGTTCCGGATCTTCAACCCGATCGCTCAGTCGCAGAAGTTTGATCCCGAGGGCAACTTCATCCGCCGCTACGTCCCCGAACTCGCCGGCGTGCCCGCCCCGCAAATCCACGCCCCGTGGCTGATGAGCCCGCAGCAGATGGCCGCTACCGGCTGTGTGATCGGCCACAACTACCCGGCGCCCGTCGTCGATCACGCCGCGGCCCGCGCGCGCACTCTGACGCGTTTCGAGCAGCTCCGCCGCGCCGATCTGCACCCGGCGCCGCTCTGAGGCACAATCGCCCCAGGCGCCCGCCGGATGCGGCCGCCCCCCTCGGCAACCCGCGCCGTTTCAGAAGGATTTTTGATGATTCCGACCTCCCCCCTCCTCCGTCTGAGCCCCATCGTGCTGTGCCTGCTCGCTGCCTGCTCGAAAACTCCCGAACCGACGCCTCCGGCCGCGAGCGCTCCGACGAGCGTCCAGCAGAGCGCGCCCGCCGTCAGCGGGATCAGCTCCGTCCCGTGGTTCAAGGGCGGAGTCGAAGCCGCTTTCGCGGCCGCGAAAGCTCAGAACAAACCGCTCTTCCTGTACTGGGGCGCCGTCTGGTGCCCCTACTGCAACCAGGTCAAGGCCACGCTGTTCAACCGCGCCGACTTCGCCGAGCGCGCGAAGAACTTCATCCCTGTCGAGCTCGACGGCGACTCGCCCGAAGGTCAGAAACTCGGTGCGCACTTCAAGGTCCGCGGCTACCCGACGATGATCCTGTTCAAGCCGGACGGCACCGAGATCACCCGACTGCCCGGCGAAGTCGATGCGGCGCGCTACCTGCAGGTGCTCTCGCTCGGGATCAGCGCTGAACGCCCGGTCCGCGAGACGCTCGCCGCGGCGCTCAAGGGCAAGGAACTCAAGCCCGAGGAATGGCGGCTGCTCGCCTACTACGCGTTCGAAGCCGACGAGGCTTCGGGCGTCCCGGCCGACGCGCTTCCCGACGTGCTCGCAAAGCTCGCGCGCGCCGTGCCGGCCAATGAACCCGAACTGGCAACCCGGCTCGCGCTCAAAGCACTGTCGGCCAAGGCCGAGCTGACGCCTCAGCCCAAGCTGGCCGGAGATGCCGCCGCGAAGCTGATCGACAAGATTCTCGACTCCCCGGCCGAAGTGCGCGGCAACTTCGACCTGATCGTCGCCAACCCGGACAAGATCGTCAGCCTGGTCACGCCGCCCGGAGACGCCCGCAAGGCACTGGCCGCGAAATGGGACGCGGCGCTGACCGGCCTCTCGCTGAATGCAAGCCTGTCGACGACCGACCGCTTGAGCGCGACCGGTGCACGCGTCGCTCTGGCCCGGATCGATGGCGCGAAGCTGCCCGAAACGCTGGCCAAGGCGCTCGGCGAACAGGTCCATCAGGCCGACACCAATACCCGCAACGGCTATGAACGCCACTCGGTGATCTATACGGCCGCCGGCATCCTCGGCGAAGCGGGCCTGCTCGACGCGGCCGACACGCTGCTCAAGGCCGAACTCAAGCGCTCCTCGACCCCTTACTACTTCATGCGCATGCTGGGCGGCAACGCGAAGAAGCGCGGCGACAAAGCCGCGGCGCTGAAATGGTACGAGGAAGCCTGGACTGCCGCGTCGGGCGGAGCGACCCGGCTGCAGTGGGGAGGCGGCTATATCGCCGGCCTGATCGATCTCGCACCGACCGATGCCCCGGCCATCGAAGCGGCGACCGCGAAGCTCTTCGACGAGGCGGGCAAGACTCCCGACGCTTTCTACGAACGCAACCGCGCGGTGCTCGAAAAAACCGCGAAGAAGCTCGTTGAATGGAGCACCGCGAACAAGCAGGCGGCGGTGATCGCTCGCCTGAAGGCGAAACTGGACAGCGTCTGCAAGGCGCTGCCCGGGGACGATGCGCAGCGCCCGGTCTGTGCGGAGCTCTTCACCCCGCACTGATGAGCGGACTGTCCGCGGCAACTGCCGCGGACAGGTTCAGAACGATTGTGGCTTCTTCGGCTTCTTCGCGAAGCCGGAAGGCTTTTTCGCGAAACCGTCCGGCTTCTTGCCAAAGCTCGACGGCCCTTTCCTGAAGGGCTTGTCGCCAAAGTCCCCGCGCTCGCGGTGGAAGTCCCGCCCGCCTTCGCGCGCGGGACGACTGCGGTGCTCGCGCTCAGGCACCGCCTCTCCGTCAGCGAAAGCGCGGATGTTCAGCCTGGTCTGGCAGACCCGGGTCTGGCGCAGCGTCGCCAGAACGCTCTCGGGCAGATCGACCGGCAGTTCGACGGTGCTGAAGTCGCTGAACAGGTTGATCTGGCCGATGAAACGGCCTTCGATTCCGCCTTCGTTCGCGATCGCACCGACGATCTCCTTCGGGCTGGCGCCCTGGGCGCGGCCCACTTCGATCCGGTACTTCGCGAGCTTGCCGTCGGAAAAAGCCCGCCGACGCTCGAGGATCTCGCCGCGATTCTCGCGCGGTGCGCGCTCGCTGCGCTCCTGGGCGACGGGCAGATCAGGGTATTCGCGGGGGTCGAGCTGCAGAGGCTTGTCCTTCTGGGCAAGCCAGGCCAGAGCCGCAGCGACTTCCCGGCCGGACAGCTCGTTCTCCTGCTCGATCTCGGCAACGACATCGGTGAAGAACGCGAGCTCTTCGTTGCCGAGCGCATCAAGGATCTGCTGCTTGAACTGCGCGACGCGGCGATCGGCGACGTCCTCGCGGCTGGGCAGGTTGATCGGCGTGATCGGCTGGCGCGTCGCCCGCTCGATCGCACGCAGCATCCGGAATTCGCGCGGCGCGACGAACAGGATCGCTGTGCCCTGACGTCCCGCGCGGCCGGTGCGGCCGATCCGGTGCACATAGGCTTCGGTGTCGTAGGGGATGTCGTAGTTGATCACATGCGAGATCCGCGGCACGTCGATGCCACGCGCAGCGACGTCGGTCGCGACGATCATGTCCAGCGAGCCGCTCTTGAGCCGGTCGATGACCTGCTCGCGCAGGCCCTGGGTCATGTCGCCATTGAGCGCGGCAACCGCATAACCGCGGGCTTCGAGCTTTTCGGCGACTTCGACGGTCGCTGTCTTGGTGCGGACGAACACGATCGCCGCGTCGAAATCGTCCTCGACTTCGAGGATGCGGGTCAGCGCGTTGATCTTGTCGGTGCCGCGCACCTGCCAGTAGCGCTGCGAGATCGTCGCGACCGTCGAAGTCGCGGCGCGGATCTTCACTTCCTTGGGTTCGCGCAGGTATTGACGCGCGACGCGGCGGATCGCGTCCGGCATCGTCGCCGAGAACAGCGCGGTCTGCCGACTCTCCGGCGTGTGCTTGAGAATCCATTCGACGTCGTCGATGAAGCCCATCCTCAACATTTCGTCGGCTTCGTCGAGCACCAGCGCGCGCAGATCGTCAAGCTTGAGGCTTTCCCGTTCCAGGTGGTCCATGACGCGGCCCGGAGTGCCGACGATGACCTGGGCACCGCGCGCGAGACTGCGCAGCTGCACAACCATGCTCTGTCCGCCGTAGATCGGCAGCACGTGGAAGTTCTTCAGCTGCCGCGCATAGCTCTGGAAGGCTTCGGCAACCTGGATCGCCAGCTCGCGCGTCGGAGTCAGGACCAGAACCTGCGGCTTGCTGCTCGCCAGATCCAGCCGTTCGAGCAGGGGCAGCGCGAAAGCGGCGGTCTTGCCGGTTCCGGTCTGCGCTTCGCCGAGCACGTCGGAGCCGGCAAGCAGATGCGGAATGCAGGCGGCCTGAATCGGGGACGGCGTTTCATAGCCGAGCACGGTCAGCGCCGCGAGAAGGGGAGAGGAGAGACCAAGACTTGCAAAAGTCTCGGTCGATTCGGAATTTTCGGTCATCGTTTCACCGTCCAGGTGAGGGGCGGCGCACACAGCGGGGCCCGGTAAAAAAGATCAGCCCTACAGTATCGCCGACCCGGACGAAAAAACCGAACCTCAGTTGCGCGAAAACCGCGTCATTCGCGAATCGGCCCCTCCCAGACCTTCGCCTCATGGATCGAATCGTCCGCCGCCTTCAGCTGGCCACCCGCGTCTTGAGCCGCAGTTCCCCGTCTTGCAGCGAGGTTGCGATATCCCGGCGGGGGGAAAGGAAAACCCACTCTCATCGGTGGCTTTATCCGCTGACAGGATAGAATCGACGGTTCGATCAAGATTTCCCCCCGCGATGAACCCGCAGCCCTCCTCCCCTCCGATGCGCAACGTGATCACGCTGGGCCAGGTCTTCACGCCCGACGCAATCGTCACGCTGATGCTCGCGCTCCGTCAGCGCCAGGGATCGGTGCTGGAACCGGCCGCCGGCGACGGAGCTTTCGCCCGACGCCTGCCCGGCTGCGTCGCGATCGAGTGCGATGCACGGGTTGCGACGGCAGACATCCGGGTCATGGATTTCTTCGATCTGCCGCTCGATCAGCGCTTCGACACGATCATCGGCAATCCGCCCTATGTGCGTTTCCAGGACATCGCAACAGAGACTCTGAACCGGCTCGACCTGAGCCGCTTCGACCAGCGCACCAACCTCGCACTGTTCTTCATCGAGAAGTGTCTGCGTCACCTCGCACCGGGCGGCGAGCTGATCTTCATCGTGCCGCGCGAGTTCATCAAGCAGACTTCCGCGCGCAAGCTCAACGCCCGGCTTTTCGAGCTGGGCACGATCACGCACTGGATAGAACTCGGCGATGCGCCGATCTTCGCCGGCGCGACGCCGAACTGCGCAATCTTCCGCTTCGAGCGCGACAACTTCTGTCGTCGCACAGCCTGGCGGCGAATCGAACAGCCCGACTGGACGGTGCGCGAGTTCGTCCATCTCGACGGCCAGCTCGCCTTCACCGGTACGCCGCTGACCGTGCCGCTAGCCGATCTGTTCGACGTGCGGGTCGGCGCGGTCTCGGGCGCGGACTCCCTCTTCACGCATCCTGAGGGCAATCTGGAGCTGGTCTGCTCGCACACCGCCGAGAGCGGACAGACGCGGCGGATGTTCTACAATCTGCGCCACCCTCAGCTCGAAGCGCACAAGGACGCGTTGCTCGCGCGCCGGATCAAGCCGTTCAATGAATCGAACTGGTGGCGTTGGGGGCGCGCCTACCCGGTCAGCGAAGCGCCGCGGATCTACGTCAATCACCGGACCCGCCGGGCCCGCCCCTTCTTCACCCACCCCTGCAAAGCCTTCGACGGCGCGGTGCTGGCACTCTTCGCACGCAATGCCGCGCTGGATCTGGAGAGGGCGACCGAGCTGCTCAACGACGCCGTGCCCTGGGAAGAGCTGGGCTTCTTCGTCGATGGCCGCTATCTTTTCACTCAACGCTCGCTGCAGACAACACAGCTTCCGGACGCCTTCGCAGCGCTGCGCGACCTGCGATAATCGGCCCCCAACACGCGAATAGCGTCTCACAGAAAGCCGCCATGCCCATCCAGTGGTTCCCCGGACACATGAACTCGGCGCGCAAAAAGGCCGCCGAGACCCTTGCCTATGTCGATGTCGTCATCGAAGTCGTCGATGCCCGCCTGCCTGAAGCGAGCGCGAACCCGATGATCCGCGAGTTGCGCCAGTTCCGGCAGCGCCCCTGTCTGCGCATCCTGAACAAGAGCGACCTCGCCGATCCGGACGCGACGCGCCAGTGGCTGGACTATTACAACCGCCAGGACGGCGTCCGCGCGGTCGCGCTGTCGTGCAAGAAGCCCTCCGATGTCGCCCGCGTGCCCGGCCTGTGCAAGAGCCTCGCGCCGCACCGCAACGACGGCGTCAAGCCGCTGCGGATGATCATCATGGGCATCCCGAACGTCGGCAAGTCGACGCTGATGAACGCGCTGCTCAAGCGCCGCGCCGCCGCGGTCGGCGACGAGCCGGCGGTCACGAAGAGCCAGGCGACTTACGATCTGGGCTCGCAGATGACGCTGACCGACACGCCGGGGATGCTGTGGCCCAAGATCGAATTCGATTCGGATGGCTACATGCTCGCCGCAAGCCACGCGGTCGGCACCAACGCGGTCGTCGAGGAGGAAGTCGCGGCCTTCCTCGCCGAGCTGCTGCGCGATCGCTACCCGGCCCAGCTCGCCGCCCGCTACAAGATCGACCTGGCGGACATGGACGGCCCGGCCATCGTCGAAGCGATCGGCAAGCGGCGCGGCTGCCTCGTCAAAGGCGGCGGCCTGGACCTCGAAAAAGCCGCGCTGATCCTGCTCAACGACTACCGCAGCGGCGCGCTGGGCCTGATCAGCCTGGAAACGCCCGAGACGCGGGAAAAGATGATCGCGGCGACCAAACCTGTCCCGCAAGCCCCCGAAGACAAAGACTGAGTTCCTTCAAGGCCCGGGGATGGAGAGAACCGCGCCGAGCGGATTGTCTTTTGCGCTGATCCGCAGCTGCGGACAGCCATGCCAGTCGGCGCAGCGCCGCAGGCAGCGGCCCAAGTCGGCGCCGAAACGAAGCGAAGGACGGACGCCCGCTTCGAGATGGATGGACTTGATCTCGAAGACTCTCTGGGCTCTGTGGGCCTTCGCGTCGAGGCGGCCGACCAGACGCCCACGCGCCAGTATCGGCAGCACGAAATAGCCGTACTGGCGTTTCGTCTCGGGCGTATAGCACTCGATCCGGTAGTCGAAACCGAACAACTCCAGCGCACGCTTGCGATCCCAGACCACCGGGTCGAAAGGCGAGAGCAGCGTCGTCACCGTCGAGGCCAGAGTTCCGGCCTGCGCCTCGTCGAGCAGCGCGGCGTGATCGCGGTGGACATAAGCCGGCGACGCCCACCCCTCCACCCGCACCGCAGTCAGTTCGCCCGCGTCGGCGAACTCTTCGAGTAGTGCTGCGCTGCCCTGGCGCTTGATCCGGTAGTAATCGGCCACCCAGGCCGGCAGCGCCAGGCCCAGAGCCCGGCAGCTCATCTTCAGCATTTCGCGCCGGGCAGCATCGGAGCTCAGCGCGTCGCGATCGTCCCAACCGGGCAGAACCCGTTCGGCGAGGTCGTAGACACGCTGAAAGCTCTGGCGCCGCGCAACCATCAGACGGCCCAGCGTGAAGAGCACTTCGAGGTGTCGCTTCTCGGGCTTCCAGTCCCACCAGCCCTTGCCGCCGCCATCGCGGCGCTCGAAGTCGGCGGCACGCACCGGGCCGGCCCGCTTCACCCGTTCAAGCACTTGCTCGATCTCGGTGCGGTGACGGGCCGCCCACTCCGCCGAGTACTTCCAGCCCATCGCCGCCGGATCGAGCATACGGTGACGCAGCAGCCGGTAATCCTCGATCGGCACGAGGCAGGCCTCATGTGCCCAGTACTCGAACAGCGCCCCCTCGGCCAGCAATCCGTCGAGCCAGGCCGGATCAAAAGCCCCCAGCCGACTCCACAGCACGAAATAGGGGCTGCGCGCCACGACGCTGATCGTGTCAATCTGCAGCAGGGCCATGCGCCGGATCGTTGCGAGCACCGCGTCGCGAGACGCTTTGTGTCGCGGAGGCGCGCGCAGCCCCTGGGCGGCCAGATGAAGGGCGCGGGCAGCGGAGAGCGAGAGGTGGCGCATCAGCAGGACTCGGCGCAGCAGGAGGAGCGATTATCGCCGCCCTATCCGCCGCCGCGTATACCCGTCATCGCCCCGGATCTCGGCCCGGCGACGAATTAGAATGTCGGCTCCGGGCCGACCGCTATCCGCGCGAGCGCCCCCATCGGCCAAAAGCCGGTGTCCCCTTACGACAGCCCTGATCGGGCTTCTGGAGCAGGCAATGAAAATATCCGTGATCGGCATGGGTGCGGTCGGCACCGAAATCGTCGGCTATCTGGTCAACATGTCGGAAGTGACCGAGATCGTCGCCGTCGACAAGGCCCGCGAAAAATCCGAAGCGGAGCTGTGGGACTTCGCCCATACGACCTCGTTCATCTACGCGAAGAACCCCCGCCTCGTCGTCGGCGGCTACGCCGAGACCGCGGGCAGCGACGTCGTCGTGATCACGGCCGGCGCCCAGCTCGCCAAGGGCCAGAACCGCGACGATCTGGTCCGCATCAACAGCGGCATCATCCGCGAAATCATCCGTGAAGTTGAAGCGAACTCGCCAGAAGCCGTCGTGATCATGGTCACAAACCCCGTCGACGTGCTGACTCTGGTCGCGCTGCGCGCCTCGAACTATCCGCGCGAACGCCTGATCTCGGCGGGCACGATCATCGACTCGGCGCGCTTCATGCGCATCCTCGCCGAGCACGTCGATCTCGATCCGAAGAACATCTTCGGCTACATGCTCGGCGATCACGGCTCGACCGGCTTCATCCCGTGGAGCATCTGCAACGTCTGCGGCCTGGACATCGACAGCTATTGCGAACTGAACGGGATCGAACCCATAGACAAGGCGAAGCTGCGCCAGCGCGTGCTCGACGCCGGCTTCGACATCTTCAACCGCAAGGGCAACACGAACCACGGCATCGCCGCTTCGGTGTTCCGCGTGATCCGCGCGATCGCGTCCGACGAGCGCTCGGTTCTTCCGGTCGGCGTGCGCCTCGACGGCGAATACGGGATCGACGATCTGGTCGTCAGCGTGCCCTGCGTGGTCGGCGCGGGCGGCGTTCAGCGCATCCTCAAATATCGCTTCAGCGAATCCGAACAACGTGAATTCGCCGGCTCGATCACCCACCTGAGATCGCTGGTCGCGCTGACCGACTGAGGAGATCGGACTGCGCGGGGCTTACTTGTGCGGCTCGGACGGATTGCAGGCGGCGCAGTGGCCGTGGACCGAGTATTCGACCTGGGTCGTCGCGAAGCCTTCGGGCAGACGCGGCGCTTCGGGCTGCACGTCGTCGAGACAGAAGACCTTGCCGCAATCGTCGCAGACGAAATGCGCATGCGTGCCATGAGGCCGGTCGGCGCTGCTCGCGGCCGAGAAGCGGAAAACACGCATCTCGTCGGCAAGCTTGTGCGCGAGCCCCTGCTCGACAAGCCAGTCGAGCACGCGGTAGAGCGTGACGCGGTCGACCGGAACCTCGCCGGCGAGCGCCTCTTCGACTTCGCGGTGCGAGAGCGCGCGGGAGGCTCCGCGCAGCAGGGCCAGCACGCGCAGGCGGGCGGGCGTGACGCGGGCTCCGCGCTCGCGGAGCTGGCGGGCAAGATCGTTGGCAGTCATGGCGGCGATTCTATTTGCAATTCGGTTGCAAAAGCAAACCGGCGCCGATCGAAAAACGGCGGGAAGGCCTTCGCCTCCCCGCCGCGCACACCCTGAGTAGCACTGTAGTGCTCAGGCCATCCTCATTGAAGCTTCGCGACCATCGCGTCGATCTGGGCCTGGGTCAGATAACCACCGTCGATGAAGTGCTTCGAGACCGCAGCCTTCAGATCGGTGACCGCGGTGATGTCGCTGACGCCGAGCATCTTTTCCAGTGAATACTTGAGGATCTTATAGTCGCGGAATTCCTTGATCCCCATGTCGTTCGAGCGCTGGTAGTCGGCCTTGATGTCGTCCCACTTCGCGCCACCGAAGGCCGCCAACACCGCGGTGAACACGCCGGTGCGGTCAGTGCCCAGGCGGCAGTGGATCGAAACCGGGGCATTGTTGGCCGGATTGTTGATGAACTCGACGACTTGCTTGATCCAGCCCCCGAAAGCCGCGCCCGACGAAGAATAGTAGACGGTGTTGTAATCGGCAGAAGGCAGGAAGAGCACGTGTCCGCCGCTGACGATGTTCTGGTAGTAGGGCGTCAGCGCCTCACCAGCAGCGAGGCTGGCGGTCTCGTCCTTGTACAGCGTGATGTCGGACTGAACGCCGTGCTCTTCCATCAGCATGTTGACCTGCTTGACCCGCTCCACCTCGGTGTCAAACTGGGTGCGCGACATCTTGAACGGGTGATAGCTACGGAACAGCTTGGTGAGGCCCGGAACCTGGCGGAAATTCGAGATCTTCTCGCGTCCGATTTCCGTAGAGAGGTTGAAGTCGTTGATCGTTTTGACGGTGTTGGCGATGACCGTGTTGTTGATGACCGCACTGACATCATCGCCCGGGAAGATCAACAGCTGGTTGCCCGAGAACGAGTAGCCGAGCGGCGCCGTGCTCGGAACACCCATATAGGCTTCCTTGCTGGCCGTGCCCGCGACGGTCCCCGCAACGATGAACTGGAACTCGGGCTGACCGCTGTTGCCTGGGATCTTGACGCTCGCGAACGGCACTTCGACGAACCAGATTCCCTTGTTCGTCGCGCTGGCCTTCATCTGGAACGCAGCCGGCGTCGGGTTGGCCCAGCCGTTGAACGATCCGCGCACGCTGACACCAGTGATCGCGGTGACCTTCTGGGCCTCCAACGCGGTCTTCTGCGCAGCCTCGTCGAAGAAGAACACGACGCTGGTATCGGTCAGCTTGTAGCCCAGAGTCGTCGCCGTTCCGTCCAGAGTGACCGGAAGATCGGACTTGACCACCGTAGAGCCATCACCGTCCGAGCCACACCCGGCCAGCAAGGACAAGGACAGACAAGCCGCCCACAGGAAGGCCCAAAAACCTGCTCTTTTCATTACATCCACCTTCTGCTGTCGTTAAAAAAATCGAACACGACACAGCCGCGCCACGGAGATCTTCGCCCCCTGAGACCGAGAATGAATATGTCACAGTATCCCGGAGGGCCAATTCGACACGCCTTGCATGACAGAAAAATTTCAGGCTTACCTGACTCCAGTCAAAAAGGCCGGATGACCGAAATCGGATTTGTTCACAATTGAAACCCGGGTTCGCTGCGCGCAGGACAGATCACCCGCGCTATCCTGAGCAGAGGAGAACCTCAGCTCAGGAGAAAACCATGACCCGCCCCGCCTTCCCGCTCATCACGCTTGTGCTCGGGCTTGCCGCCTGTGCGACGCCCAGAATGGAAGCCGAATGGAGCGACCCCGCCTTCGCGGGCCAGGCTCTGCGTGACGCTCCGGTCATGGTCGTCTGCGAGGCGGCCGATGACGCGACCGAGAGGCTCTGCATCGAAACCCTCGTCAGCGAGTTCAAGAACCGCGGTCTGCGCGCTTTCGGCGCAAGCCGCCTGGCCGCGGCCAACCAAGGGGCGGATACCGAGCGCTACCTCCCTGCCGCACAGTCAGCCGGCGCCCGCGCGGCGCTTGTCGCACGCCTGAGTCCGGAAGCGACCTACATGGAGCCGCCGGCATCGGTCGGGATAGGAATCGGCGGAGGAAGCAGGCACTTCGGCACCGACATCGGCGTGGCGCTGCCGGTCGGTTCGGCCAAGCCCAGAACCGCCTATTCCGGCAGCGCCAGCCTGATCGAAGTCGCAAGCCGAAAAGTGATGTGGTCGGCCAAGGCCGTCGCACCGGCAGCCTCGTCGCAGCAGGAGCAGATGGGCGAGTTGGCCCGCGCGCTCGCCAACTCGGCGCACAAGGCCGGCCTGTTCTGACCGGAACCAGGAAATTCGTCCTAGCTCATCCGGGATCTTTCAGGGTTTAATGCATGCGCTGCCGCGTCGAGTGCAGTGGCCCTGACGAAGGAGGAGTGTCCTCATGCAGACGAGTTTCCCCGAGCAGCCCCCGGCCAGAGACGACTCCGCGCCCTGTTCCGCGCAACGCCTGCAAAGGGCGATCCGGACTTCGGCGCACGCCCACGGCTTCGCGGGAATCCGCCTGAGCCGCAAGGAGCGCGCGTGGCAGACCACTCTGGTGCTGCTCGCTCTGGGCCTGGTTCTGCTGCCTTTGTTGCAGAACGCCGGGGTCGCGCTGGCTCTGGCCCCCAACGTGTTGAACCTGATCCAGGTCTTCCTCGCGGTTGCGGTGCTGATCGCGATCGTGCTGCTCGCTTCGGCGAACCTGGCTCTGCGCGGCCGAACGTTGAGCGAATGCGCAGAACGCCTGAGGGAGCTTTCGCACGAATTCGACAAGGTCTGCGAGGACCTCGGCCCCACAGTCATGCCTTCGCACATCCTCGACGAATTCCGCACCCGCCACAGCGAAACCCTGCGCAACATCGAAGCTCCTTGCCACAACGACCATCGCCAGACCCTGTGGGCGATGGCCAGCGACTATGAGCTCGATCCGGCCAGCCGTCTGCGCCTGGGCCTGAGCTCTGCGGCCTCGCAGCTTTTCTCGCTCGCCCTGCCCCTGCTGCTCTTGACGCTCGAAGCCTTCTTCATCGCCAATGCGCTGGGGCTCAATCACGAACTGAACCAGTTGCTGGGTCCGGCCGCCGATCTGACGATGAAAGCCGAGCCGGATCTGACGCTCAACCGCTGAAGCTCAGTTCGGATCGATCTGAAGCTCGACGAGCTTGACGATCTCCTTGCCCGGCGCCGCGTAGCGCCACTGCTCGACCGCAGTCAGGACCGGCTGGCGCAAGGCCGGGTGGCTCGTCTCGACGACCTCGGCGCCCCGCACGGTCCCGTTGGGCTGGATCCTGAAGCGGACAACGATGTTGCCCTTGCCGCGCAGCCTTGCCTTGAGCGCATCGCTGATGAAAGGCTCGACCAGATCCAGCAGTTTCGGTGCCGGCTCATCCTCTTCCTCCGGCACGTCGACAGGCAGAGGCAGAGCGGCGGTCGGCGCGATCGAAGCGACGGGCAGCGCTGCGGCGGGGAGCGGCGCCGGAGCGGCCGAAGCAGGAGCGAGCGCGGACGCGATCGGTGCAAGGCTCGGGGATGTCTTGGGCGCCGGCGCGGGTCTGGCCGCGGCAGCGGCGACCGACGCGGACTGAACACGCCTCACCTGAGCCGCCGAGTGCTCGGCCACAAGCGCGGCGGCCTTGGCCTGAGCTTGGCGCTTGCGCTCCTTTTCAACCTTGTCGGCGAGCATGATCCAACGCACCGGCCCTTCGACCTGGCGGCGGGTCGCCTCGGAAACCTGAGCGGGATTGACGACCGGGGTTTGCTCCGCCCAAACCGAAGCGCTCAACAACACGGCGATGACCCCCGAAAACACGACGGAGCGTCTTTCCAACCCATCCATCACAGCCTCCTCGAATCGAAACCTCGCCTTCTTCCGCGCGGCGCGAAAACAGAACCGGCGACACAGAAATAGCTGTAAGCAAAAAATACGCCCACGGATCGATGCCTCGCCCCGCACGCCAAAGCCTGTTCTGACGCGAGTTTCGACGCTCGATCCGCAGCTCGCCGCAGAACAAAGCTGTTGCCCCCTGCACAGCCCTGGGCGGCTTTGCACCGACTGATCGCATTGCCCACTTGCCCCGCTCCCCGCACACGGGCACCATCGCCTCTCGGCATCACAGGACAAGGCAATGGGACTTTTCGACGCCTGGCGCAAGCGGGCACTCCCCCTGAAGAGCACCCCGGTTTCCGCGGCGCTGGTGCGCGACACCAGCGCCTATCTGCTGCGCCTGACCAATCCCAGGCTCGCGCTTGTGCCGGGCTTCGAGCAACGGCTGGCCGACGCGGTTCGCGGCGCACTCGATGTGATGGTCCGCTGTCTGGAAACCCTGCCCACCTTCCATCAGATCGACCCCGACAACTGGATGGGCGATCCTCAGCTGGCCTCCTTCTTCGTCTCCCGGGACGAGATGATCCACGCCTTCAGCGTCTCGGAGCCGGTGCTGCAGTATTTCGCGAAGAGCCCGGTCGCCGACTCGGTCTGTGCCGTGCTGACGACCCGGATGATCGAGCGCGAGGTCTTTGGCGTCGCGTTGAGCGAAGGTCAGCTGCGCAACGATGTGCTCCAGCGGCGCGTCAGCTTCTCCGAACCCAAGGTTCCCATCGTCGCCCACAGCGAGGCCGAGCTGCGCAAGGCGATAGGCCGAAGGATGATCGAGGAGCTGGCGATGCTGGGCATGGAGAGGATCGCGGCCCGCCAGGACGAGAAACGCGAACTCGGCGAAGCTCGCTCGCTGCTGCTGGCGCGAGAGAGAATGCTGCAGCAACAGGGCGCAGGCCTGGGCGAGACACCCGCCGCGATCAACGAGATCGAGGCCCGCCTGCGCGAGAATGCGCGCGCGCTCGCGAAACTCGGGGATGGGGCCGATGCGCTGGAACGCGACCTCGACGACATCTGCGCCGTGCTCGGCGAAGCCGGACAGCGGGTCGGAGTCGAACGCCGTCAGCTTCGCCTGACCGCGACGAACCAGCTCGTCGAACAAGGCGATCCGGGCGAGCCGGTGCGTACCTTCGAACAATGCTTCGCCTTCGTCCGCCGCGGCGAGCAGACCCGCGAACGCGCTTTCCTGATGACCCGCTTCCCGCGCTCGGCGCTGCGCACCGAGACGCTGGATCTGGACGCGGCGGCACGTCTGCTCTGAGGCCGAGTAAAATCGGATTTCGTCTTCCGGAAAGCAGCTGCCATGACTCGCACTCCCTCCGAATGGGGCTTTACCTCCCTCACCGTCCACAATGACCACCTCTCGGGCGTCGAAGCCGGCGGAATCCACAAACCGCTGCACACTTCGGTGCAGTTCGGCTATGGATCCTCGGCGGAGCTGGTTGGCGTCTTCCAAGGCTCGCTCGGCGGTTTCAATTACGCCCGGCAGGGCACGCCGACCACCGCGGCGCTGGAGACCTGCATCACCCGGATGGAAGGCGGCCGCGGCACGGTCAGCTTCGCGAGCGGAATGGCCGCGATCAGCGCGGTCTTCACGACCCTGCTCAAAGCGGGTGACCACCTCGTCGCCAGCCGCTTCATCTTCGGCAACACCAACAGCCTGCTTGGAACCTTGCAAGGTCTGGGGATCCGCGTGAGCCTCGTCGACGCGACCGAAGTCGCGAACGTCGAGGCGGCCTTGACGCGCGAGACGCGGATGGTCTTCGTCGAAACGATCGCGAACCCAGGCACCCAGATCGCCGACCTCGAAGGAATCGGCGCGCTGTGCGCCGCGAAGAAGCTCGTCTTCGTCGTCGACAACACGGTCACTTCGCCCTGGGCTTTCCAACCGGCAAAGATCGGCGCTTCGCTGGTCGTCAATTCGCTGACCAAGTCGATCGGCGGCCACGGCGATGCGCTGGGCGGAGCGGTCACCGATACAGGAAATTTCGACTGGTCGGACTATCCGAACATCTTCCCCGCCTACCGCAAAGGCGATGCAGGCAACTGGGGGCTGACCCAGATAAAGAAGAAAGCGCTGCGTGACATGGGCGCTGCGCTATCCCCGGACGCCGCGCACCGGATCGCAATCGGCGCCGAAACGCTGGCCCTGAGGATGAAGGCCGCGTCGGGCAACGCCCAGGCTCTGGCCGAGTTTCTGGCCGGGCATCCGGCAGTCGCCGCCGTCCACTACCCGGGCCTTGCCTCGCACCCGCAGCACGAGCGGGCGAAGCGCCTGTTTCGCTGCGCCAGCTGGCAACTCTCTTTCGAACTCGCCGACGAAGCGGACTGCCTGCCTTTCATCGACCGCCTGAGCCTGCCGATCATCGCGACCGGCCTCGGCGACACGCGGACCCTGATCATCCCGGTCGCGCATACGATCTTCTGGGAA